>CAYQRX010000078.1:0-11447 GCA_964419865.1 uncultured Hyphomonas sp.
TCTCATAAACCAGTCGGGAGACGGACGGCTCAGCGGGTCTGTGATCCAGCTCCTGCTCCTGGTGACGGTGCTCAGCCTGGTGCCGGGCATCGCCATGATGGTCACCTGCCTGCCATTCATGGTGATCGTCTTCTCCTTCATGCGCCAGGCAATCGGTGTTCAGCAGGCACCGCCCAACATGATGATCATGGCAATTGCCATGTTCCTGACCTTCTTCATCATGGAGCCGGTATTCATGGCGGCCTGGGAGAACGGTATCTCGCCCTATATGAACGGCGTTCTGGATGAGCAGCAGGCCTGGGCGCTGACGACCGAGCCGTTCCGCCTGTTCATGTCGCAGCGTATCGATCCTGAAGCGCTGGCGAGCCTTGCCGACGCCGTCGGCCGCCCGGTCGCGGAAGGGGAGGAGCCCGGCTTTTCCCTGCTGGCGACGGCGTTCATGCTCAGCGAAATTAAACACGCCTTCCAGATAGGTTTCGTAATCTTTCTGCCGTTCATGGTCATTGACCTTGTGGTCGCCTCGGTGCTGATGGCGGTCGGCATGATGATGGTGCCGCCAACGGTGGTGTCGCTTCCGTTCAAGCTCGGCTTCTTCGTCCTTGCGGATGGGTGGCTGAAGATCACTGAAGCGGTCCTCAGGGGGTATTCGGGATGACGGTTCCAGCAAGACGGGAAGTTTCCGTGGGCAGACGGCCAGAGACAGTGAACACGGCGCAGGGCAGAAGTGTGCAGCTCAGCCAGGCACAGCGCGCCGCGGTTGTCATCGCCCTTCTCGGCGAAAGCGCGGCCAAGCCGATCGTCCAGAAGCTGGACGATGCCGCTCTGGCGCGCGTTGCCACCTCGCTCGAGAGCATCACCTTTCTGTCGCGCGATGATCTGATTGAGGTGATCGTCGATTTCCTGACCCAGCTGCGCAAGACCACCGGCGCCCTGCGCGGTGGCAAGGCGCGGGCACGGGAAGTCATCTCCGGCATCGTCGATCCGGCGCGTATGGCATCCCTTTTCGGCCAGGCTCCGGTGACCCAGGCCGACGATACCGGCGATGCCTGGACGCGGCTGTCAGTGCGCGACCCGCGCCATGTCGCCGAATATCTCAACCGGCTGACGCCCAACATCATCGCGCTGGTGCTGCGCAAGCTCGATGCCTCGATCACATCCAGCATCCTTTGCCATCTGAGCGAAGACAAGCTTGGCCCGACGCTCGGCCAGATGGTCGAGTCCCCCAAACTCGATCCCGGCATCGACACGGTCATTTCCCGCATGGTCGAGATGGAGTTCCTGAATGCGGCGTCCGAGGCGGCGACCGGCGATGACAGCCATCTGGAAACGATCGGCGAGGTTCTGAGCCTGATCCCCACCGACAAGCGAGAGAATCTCGTCGGCTTTCTGCAGAAACGCTACGAGGCGAAGCTTCCAATCATCCAGAAGGGCCTGTTCACCATCGAAGGGCTACCGGACATCCTGCCGCGCAACGCTGTCCCGGTGGTGTTCAAGGAACTCGATCAGCCGACGGTGCTCAAACTCCTCGGAACGCTGCGCGGGAGCTTCGATCAAGTATCGGAATATCTCCTGGGCAACATCTCGTCCCGGATGGCCGACCAGTACCGGGAGGATCTGAAAGATCTGCCCGCGATCCCGCAGGAGCAGGCCGAGACCATCCAGCGCGAATTCCTCACCTCCCTGATGGATATGCGCCGACGAGGGCTGATCACCATAACCCGCGCGTCCAAAGAGTAGGGCCGGGCAGGGGACAAGAAAAAGGCGGGCGCCGGATGGCGGCCCGCCTTCTTGTCTGGTCAAAACGGTCCGTCAGCGGATCACGAGATCTGCGTGGATGGCGCCGGCGGCTTTCATGGAGCGGATGATATCGGCCATTTCCTGCGGCGAGACCCCCAGCGCATTCAGGCCGGCGATCAGTTGCGACAGGGTGACGTTCGGCTCCAGCATCGCAATCTGGCTCGAGCCGGTCTGGGTGATGTTGATCTCGGAGCGTGGCAAGCGCATCGTCTCGCCGCGCGCGAAGGGGTTCGGCTGGGAGGCAACCGGGGTCTCGCGGACACTGATGGAGATATTGCCCTGCGCGATGGCCACCTTGGAGATAGTCACATCCTCGCCGAGCACGATCGTGCCGGATTTCTCGTCAATGACAATGCGGGCCGGGGTCGAGACGGCGATCGGAAGGTTTTCGATGCTGGCCAGAAGCCGGGAAGGGGATTCGCTCATGCCGCGAAGGTCGAGATCAACCGTTCCCGGGTCGCGCATGGCGGCCAGGGGAAACCCCACGGCGGCGTTGATCGTGTCTTCGACGCGGGCCGCGGTGGTAAAGTCCGGTGTGCGCAGGGCGAGAGAGACCGTCTGACTGCGATTAAAGTCGAAATTCACTTCGCGCTCGACGCGCGCACCATTCGGCACGGCCCCGCCGGTTGGCGTGCCGCGCGTGAAGCGTGCGGCCTGCGCCTTCACGTCGATGCCGCTGACGATGATCGGGCCTTGCGCGACAGCATAGACTTCATTGTCCGGAGCCTTGAGGGGGGTCAGAATGAGTGTGCCGCCCTCGAGGCTGGAAGCATCGCCGATCGAGGAGACGTTGACATCTATCGTCGAGCCGTTGCGGGCAAAGGGCGGCAGGCTCGCGGTCACGAGAACGGCCGCAACATTCTTCGGCTTGATCTGTTCGCCCTGAACGTTGACGCCGAGGCGTTCAAGCATGTGGGTCAGGGAATCTTCCGTGAACGGGGAGTTGCGGACAGTATCCCCGGTCCCGTTGAGGCCAACGACGATGCCGTAGCCGACCAGGTCGTTCTGGCGCACGCCCTGAACTTCAACGATGTCCCGGATCCGGGTCTGCGCCAGGGCCGCCGAACCGGGAAGGGACATAAGCGCAAGCGCAGCGGCCAGCAGGCAGGCGGTCCATTTCATCGCGTCACCTCAGATAGTTAAGGAGCGTCAGGGTCGAGAGCCGCGAGGTCAGCATGTAGGATGCCTCAAGGCTCGCTTCGAGCAGTTTGAGTTCGGAGGCGGCCTGGTACTGGTCGCGTCCGGTAAGGTCATTGAATACGGCGGTCAGGACGGTTTCTTCAGTATCCAGACCACGCTGGCGCGTCGTGATCTGCTCCTGGATAACGCCGAGATCCGAGCGCAGGTGTGTTACCGCGACCCGGCCTGAGCCGATACGCAGCGCGCCCGCTTCGACAATGCCCGGATTCTGGCTGAGGAGCGTCAGGCCCTCATCGCTGCCCGAGAGGGCAAGGATGGCAAGACCGGCGACCAGTTCCGTGATCGCCGGGTCAGCCGCGGTCACGCCGTCAGGGTCGGAGGTGCCGGCCGTGCCGGCATAAATCGACGTCTGCCAGCCGCCTGCGGGATCATTGAAGTAGGTGTCGATCTGCGCTTCGAAATCGGCCTGATCCGCCGCCGTCAGGGCAATCTGGCGAATGTCGGCGAGCAGGTCGGCCGGGGCCGGGAGGGGAGGGGTAGCCGTCGCATCGCCGGAGAAGAGATAGCGGTCGCCATAGCGCACATTCAGCGATGAAAAGACATCGCTGATCGCGGTTGCGGCGTCGCGGGCGGCGAGGTTGCGGCCGACCGTGTCGTCATTGCCGATCGCGGTCAGCATCCGCGTTTCGAGACCTGCTGCGCGGTCATGGATACGGCCGAGGCTCAGCTGGACCATGTCCAGACGGCTGGCGCGAAGCGTCAGCACACCCCGCTGGGTGTTGATGTCGTCCAGCGCCTTCTGCCCCAGCATCGCCTGGCCGATATTGCCGCGCAGGTGCTTGGTGACATCCGAATGGCGCCCGGTCACTGCCTCTTCGGCAACAACTTTTGTACGCTCGCGCAGCTCACTGACTTTCTGCGTGAACTGTAGCGAGACCAGGTTGCTCTGAGGAAAATTCAGCATGGCGTCAGAGCTCCATCAGCAGCTGGATCATCTGGCTGGCGACCTGGATAACCCGGGCATTGGCCGCATAGGCCTGTTCGATCAGCAGCAATTCTTCCATCTGACGGTCGACATCGACCCCGGTCGCAGACTGTTCGGCCTCGACGAGGGCGGCGTGCTGGGTCTGGGTCGAGGACAGGACGGCCTCATGATGGATGCGCTTCTGTCCGGTCAGGGATGAGAACTGGGCGACCATTTCGCTTGCCGAGAATGCCCCCTGAATCCCGGCCGAATTGGTCGACTGAACGCGGGTGAACGCGTTGTAGATGGCCGAAAGGATGGTCGAGTTCCCGGCCGGGCCTTCTGCAGCCGCCCCAATGCCGTCGCGCAGGCGCCAGAGGTCGCCGCCCTGTTGCGGATCGATGGCGGCATTGATCGAGATACGTCCTGCCAGCCCGGCCGAGCCAGCGGCTGCCGGATCGGCGAACAGCCCGTCGGCGCCCGGCGTCTTGGTCGGATCGACGGCATCATCAGAAAGGCGAGAAACAAGGTCGGCCGCGATGGCGTCGAGCTGGCCCATGAAGGCCGGCAGGTCCTGGTCGCGCAGGGTGAAGAGGGCGCCGAACATGCCGCTCGAAACCGCTCCGAAGGAAGCGGCGCCGGGTGTCAGGTCGATTCCGTCGACCGTCAGTCCGGACAGGACGCCATTGGCCAGCGTGTCAGCCTGGTTGAAGGCGGCAGTCGGGTTGAACTCGATCTGCCGGGCACGCGTGCCGCCAACGAGGTAGACGCCTTCCGTTGTCAGAACATCGAGCGTGCCGAACTCGCGCGCAACCGTCTGGATGGGGAGATATTCGGCAATCTGGTCGAGCACCATCTGGCGCTCATCCATCAGCGTGGCCGCCTGGGCCGTTGTCCGGTCCATGCTCGAGATGCGATCGTTGAGAGATTCGATCTGCTTCAGCGCGGCATTGACCGCAGCCACCCCCTGACCGATCTCGCGGTCGGCCTCGATCCGGGCGCGGGACGCGAACTGGGACAGGCTGTTTAGCTCACCTGCAATCGCGCGCGCCGCGTTCAGAACCGCCGAGAGATTCGAGGTCGATTCCGGTGTTGTTGCCGCCGCCGACAGGGCGCTCTCCAGGTTCGAGAAGGTCTTGAACAGGCTAGTGCCGTCAGCCGTGCTGCCCACGCGGTTGGCGACCGACTGCCAGGTCGAGGCAAGCACGCTCGCCTGAGCCAGCCCGGTCGTCAGGGAACGGCGCTGCGCCTTGACTTCCGCATCTGCGGTGCGGGTGATCCCATCCGATCTCACCCCGGCAGATTGGGTGCCGAGCAGCGCCGTGCTAAGGGAGACCGAACGCCTGACATAGCCGGGCGTCGAGGCGTTGGCGACGTTGGTAGCCACGACCGAGGCCCTCAGGCCGGAGACCTGAAGGCCGGATCGGGCGTTGTTGATGGCAGCCGAGACGCTCATTCAGCGTTTGCCTTCTGCGGCGCAATCAGCGCTTCAGATTGGTGGTTTCCTGAAGCATCTCATCGACGGTCTGCACGATCTTCGCGTTCGACGAATAAGCGCGCTGGGTTTCAATGAGGTCAGTCAGCTCGGCGGCAATATCGGTTGTGGATTCCATCAGCGCATAGCCGGCGATATTCCCCACGGGGCCTGCGCCCGCATCCCAGAGATACAGGTTCCCGGACGATCCGGAGACGGCATAGGCCTGAGAATCCAGCGCCCGCAGTCCGTTCATGTTGGGAACGTCACCCACCGGGATCTGGAACAGGGTGCGGCGATAGCCCTTGTCATAGATGGCTTGCAGGTAGCCGCGCTCATCAATCTCCACGGACTGCAGGTCGCCGATGGGCGAGCCGTCTTTCGTGACGGCTGTCGGCGCGAAGCTTGCCGCGAGCTGGGTGATCCCGGCGCTGTCATTCGGCCGGCCGATGAACACTTCGACCGGGCCATGGCCGAGATTGAGCGAGACGCGGCCTGTCGCCGGATCATAGGATGCTCCGTTCGAGGCGGTGGCCGAGGCGATCCGTCCGCCCGAGGTCGGCGTATCGGTAAACTCGATCGC
Source organism: uncultured Hyphomonas sp. (assembly GCA_964419865.1). Lineage (GTDB taxonomy): Bacteria > Pseudomonadota > Alphaproteobacteria > Caulobacterales > Hyphomonadaceae > Hyphomonas. The sequence continues at coordinate 5,959 of CAYQRX010000078.1, forward strand.
AAGATCGCCGATCGAGGTAGCCGGATTGCCGGCGCTGTCGAAGATCTGAACCTGCCACTGGTTTGAGGAGCCGGATGCTGGCACCGTGGGCGTGAACTGGAACGTGACTGTCTGGGCGCGGCCCAGATTGTCGAAATACTCGACCGGCAGCAGATAGGGGTCACCGGTGCCGCCCGCATTTGTGGCATCGGCCGGAATATTGATCCCGAGATCGATCGTGGATGTCGGCGTCGCATTGAACTGCGAGGTCGAGATGTTGACTGGGACCAGGTTGGCGCCGCTGTTGCGGCTGACATTGCCGATCTCGCCGGCGGAGTTGGCGGGCCAGCCGAGCAGGAACAGGCCGCTCTGGGTGCGCAGGAAGCCGTTCTCGTCGGCATAGAAGGAGCCGGTCGGCGTGAGCATCATGTTGCGCTCGCTCGCAAGCGAGGAAGCGCCACTTATATCCGTCACCGGGATCAGGCCGCGGCCGGCCACGGCGATGTCGGTCGCGCTGCCGGTGCGGATCAGCGATCCGGTTGCCGAGATGTCCTTGAACGTATCAACCCGCACACCCCCAGCGGCATAAGCTGACGACCGCTGCTGCAGCACCATGCTGGAGAAGTCGGCCACACTGCGCTTGTAACCGAATGTGCCGGAGTTTGCGATGTTGTCGGAAATGGTGGCGAGGCGAGTTCCGTTCACACTCAGCCCCATCACCCCTGCATTCAGGGAGGATGAAATGCTCATATCTGGTTGCTCCTGCGTCAGATAATCCGACAAATTGCAGGCAACTCGTAAACAAGCTGATAACCGATCTTCACCGATTTTGTTAACCACTCGGAAGGAAGTGGCGGGCGCGCGTCAGTCCGTCAGTATCGTGATCGAAATCCTGCGGTTCTGGGCGGCCGAGGGATTGTCCCGGACGAGCGGGTCGGTGTCGGCCTTGCCGGCAACCTCCCGGATACGGTCTGGCGCGACGCCGGCATGAGTGAGCAGGCGGCGTGCGGCGTTTGCGCGGTCGGCTGACAGATTCCAGTTGTCATAGACCGCGTGGTTGCGGAAGCGGTGGCTGTCGGTGTGGCCGACAATCTTGATCTCATTGTCGAAGGACAGGAAGGATTCCGCCACCACCTCAACCAGCCGCGTCAGGGTAGGGGAGGGGTCGCTGCGCCCGAGGGGGAAGAGCGGCGTGCTTTCGGAATCGACGATCTCCAGGACGATGCCTTCGGGTGTCATCTTGATCATCAGATGTTCGGACAGCTGGCGGCTTTCCCGGCTGAGACTTTCCTTAAGCGCAGCAAGGTTCTCGGCGATGGCCTTTTCCTCGGCTTGGGACTTGCCGTCGGCATCGGCCGGGGAATCAACCGTTTCGCGCCGGCTCGCGCCAGTGCCGAGCTTGGCATAGGTCTCTTCGGTGAAGATCGACGAGCCGTTGAGCGCGTCGGAGCCGCCGCCGGAGATCCGGCTGATCGGGATGGTCGGGTTGAAATAGTCGGCGATACCCTTGCGCTGTTCCTCGGTGGTCGCGTTGAGCAGCCACATCAGCAGGAAGAAGGCCATCATCGCGGTCACGAAGTCCGCATAGGCGACTTTCCAGGCGCCGCCATGATGGCCGTCACCTTTGACGACCTTTTTCCGCTTGATGATGGTCGGCTGCTGTGCAGCTGACGGGTTCGAAGCCATGACGCCCACCGGAATTCTTCTCAGAGGGAGCGGTGATACCAGACGCTGATCAAATAAGAGCGTAGGAAACATGGGCGGTTCGCCCGGCTCTGCTAACCATTCTTCAATGAATTAACCACATTGAAAGCAGGTGCGGCAAACCGGATGTCCGCGGGGAATCTTGCATGCCCTCTGTGTTGCGAAAGAAGATCGAGGCGGGGGCCGGGCTGCCCCCGACGATCCTGCGCAATGTAGCGTTCTGGGAAGCGCTCTACAGCGGTGTTTCTGACTGGGCGGGCGACTCGATGGACGGCGCGGTTGTCCCGGCGCCGGAAGTTCGCCGGGTTCTGGCGGGAGACGAGGCGCGGGAATTCCTCGAAAATCGCACGACATTCTTCTTCAACGCCGCCATATCACCTGGCCTTTGCGCTGTGGCGGCCGATACGGCTGGCGCCGCGCGCAGCGCCGCGCGCCGTCTTGGGCAGGACTTCGAAACCGCCCGCCAGAGCACACCGCTTTTCCTGAGACTGATGTTTGAGGCACCCGCTATCGCCCTGTGGCGGCGCCTCGCAGAAGACCTGGAAGGTCACGACCCGGCGATTCAATCGCCGCCGATGGTCGAGGCGCATCAGGCCGCCGGGATGTTTGACCCGGCGGCGCGCTACCTCCTGGTCGCCTATGGCGTGATGCCGGATGCAACCCGCTCCCAGGTCTGGGCCGTCTTCCATCTCGATTATGTGCTGCGCCAGACAGTGCTCGCCGAGCAGCGCGCTGCCGACAGCAAGCGCCGCAATGCCTCGCCGGCCCTGCATGCCAGCGTCATGACCTCGCCGATCCGCCTGGACGCCGTGCTCGACCGCATCACGATGACGATTGCGGAGTGTTCCCGTCTCAATGTCGGTGACGTGATCCCGCTGCCCGACACCGATCCGCGCTTCGTCTCGCTGAGCGCGGACACCGTCAATGGCAGCATAAATATCGGACAATGCGAGTTGGGCGTGTGGAAGCGTCAGCGGGCGCTGAAGCTGAAACAACCCATGCTCGAACCCTTCACGCAGGAAGTCGCGAAGATGTAGCAGGCAGGCCCGCGACCGCAGAGAAATGAGAGCGGCGCAGAGATTTGGTACACGGAGATAGGTAGTTGAACGCGATTCTGGGCCTTGTGGTCACCATGGTGATGGTCTTCGGCGGCTATATGCTCGCCGGAGGTAAGCTGGAAATTATCCTTCATTCGCTGCCGTTCGAGATGATGATGATTGGCGGGGCGGCCACCGGCGCGTTCCTTGCCTCCAATGATCTTTCCACGATCAAGCATACCGGCGGCGACATCCTCGCTGCCTTCCGCGGCGCGAAATGGAAAAAGGCGGACTATCAGGACCTGCTCTGCCTGATGCATGAGCTGCTCAACATCCTGAAGCAGAACCCGGTCGATATCGAGCCGCATATCGAGGCACCGAACGAATCCTCGATCTTCACCAAGTATCCGAAAATCCTGAAGGACCACGAAGCCATCGAGATGATCTGCGACACGCTGCGCTCGATGATCATGAACTTCGACAATGTCCATCAGGTCGAGGAACTTCTCTCCAAACACCTCGAAAGCCTGCAGGAAGAGCGCCTCCACGGCGCGCATGCCCTCTCGCGGGTAGCTGATGCGCTTCCGGCTCTCGGGATCGTCGCGGCGGTTCTCGGTGTGATCAAGACAATGGCATCCATTGACAAACCGCCGGAAGTTCTGGGCGGCATGATCGGTGGCGCGCTTGTCGGCACCTTCCTCGGCGTCTTCCTCGCTTATGGCGTGGTCGGACCGTTCGCGGCCCGCGTGCAGGGCATCCGCACCGAAGAACATAATTTCTACGCCATGATCGGCGAAGTGCTCGTCTCCAACCTGCACAAGAATCCGGTCAATATCTGCGTCGAGGTTGCAAGGCGTCATGCGCCGGCCCGCGTGCGGCCCACCTTCGACGAGGTCGAAACAGCGATAAAGGGGCTCAAGCAGGCGGCATGAGGCGATACGTCTGGATCCTCCTGTGCGGCGTCTTGCTGGCTCCGCCCGTTCTGGCCGCCAATCCGGCGCAAAGGGCGGCGGAGCCAGACGCGCGCTCGCAGGAGCTGTCGGACGAGCTTAATCAGTTTGTCGAGGAAGCCATTCGCGGCGGCCTGCTGGCCCCGGCCGGATCCGGTGTCCGGCGTCTTCAGGAGCCGTCCCCCGCGCCGCAGCCCGTAGCGGCTCCGGCGGATGTGGAAACGGCGCCAGCGATAGCCTGCACGGCAGACTATCCCCTTGATTTTTCTGAATTCCGGTCGATGTCAGGCTATCAGGACATCCTCGCCTTCCGGCAGAATTTGTCAGGCAATGCAGAGGGTGCGGCGCCGCAGGGGGCAGACCTTGCCAAGGCGTATATCGCCCTCGATCTCGGCTCAGAAGCGGTCATGAACCTCGGGCGCCCGGACGACGCTGGCGACATCGCCCTGCTGCGTCTGGCGGCGCTTCTGGAGGGCCGCCAGCGGCCCGACCTGGATTATTTCCGTAGCCTGACGGATTGCCATGCCGAGGCCGGATTCTGGCTTGCCGTCGCCGAGCTGGCGGCAGGGCAGGCGTCCGGCGTGGCTCGCCTTGACGGCCACCTGAACGATTTCCGGCGCCTGCCGCTGCAGCTGCGCGCCCGCGCAGCCGCCCTCACGATCCCGGCCCTCGACAAGCGCGGCGAGGCGCTGCTCGCCCACAAGATGATCGCGAGCTTCACGCCGGAGGAGATTGCCGAGTCCTCGCAGCTGCGCTTCAGCCAGGCGGTGATCGAGCTGACCAATGGCAACGCCGCGGCCGAGGCGACCATCCGCACCTTCCTGCTTCAGGCGCGGTTCCAGGAGGAAGCGATCAGCGCACTGGTCCGCAATGGCCGCAGCATAGACCCGCCGATGCGGGCGATGCTGCTCGATGGCATGCTGATGAAGCTTGAGCAGGTCGAGCGCGACGACGACGTCCGCGCCAGCCTTCGGTTCGTGCTCGACGAGCTCTCCGGCCAGTCGCGCTATATCACGATGCTGGAGATGGCCGCACGCGACAATATGCAGAGCCAGACAGCGCAGGATGAAATCCGCCGCCACTTCATTGCCGCGCTCGAGCGCGATCTTGCCGGCGAAAACTCCCTGAGCCAGCTCGCCGCGCTCGAGGCGCTCTCTGTGGAGCAGGGGCTGCTCGACGCCGACCCATCGCGTGCGGCCCTCTACGAGACCGCCACACTGCAGGCAGTGAAGCTCGGCTTCGGCTCACTCGCCAGCGAGCTGTCGAAGAAATCGGGCGCGCCGGCCCATCTCGACGAAAGCCGCGCGCGCCGGGCCTCGCGGATGAAGGATTATGCTGCCGTCTACGGTATCGCTGACGCCAATCCCGACAGTACGCATATCGGGCTCATTGCGGCGTTGAGCGCTATTGAAGCAAAGGACGAAGGCCAGCTGCGCCGGTTGGAAACGCGGCTGAATATGGACGCCGAAACCGTCCTTGCGCTGATTGAGCAGGATGCCGCCAGACGCAGCTGGATGGTGTCGCCGAGCATTTATGAGGCGGCCGGCCGGCTGACCGATGAGGCCCATAAGGCAAGGGCGGCGCGGGTCCTGGCGCTTCGCCGCGCGGCGGAAGGCGTCCCCGCGGCGCCCCCGGCACTGTCCATCGCCGGCGTGCCGGACCGTCTGTCACAGTCGCGTACCCGGCTCAACGCAATGGAAGGGGAGGCGCACTGATGTCGAGTTCCATCTTCACCACGCTCGCGCGCCAGCAGGGTCTGGTTCAGGAGATGCAGGTTGTTGCCAACAACCTCGCCAATGCCAGCACCACCGGCTACAAG
>CAYQRX010000079.1:0-11422 GCA_964419865.1 uncultured Hyphomonas sp.
CGTCCGCTTCGCCGACGAGGCGGACGGAATATGCGCTAAGCGGCGCGTTTGCAAGTGCCAATTCTGCGGCCTCCTGCACAAACTGTGAGGATCAGCTGCGCAGCACCGCGCGGATCTGGTCGGGGCGCACCTCACGCCCCTCCGTATCCACAAAGGCAGCGCGGATGGCGCTCTTTGAGCCCACCTTGGTGAAGCTGATCGGCGCCGGTTCGCCCTGCCCCAGCCAGACATCGCCCCACTGGGTCAGGCCGATCAGGATGGGCCGCAGCGAAATGCCCATCGCCGAGAGCACATATTCCGGCCGGGACCGTTTGCCAGGCACCTTGTAGGACCGTTTGGTCAGAAGGCCTGCGTCCACCAGCGCCTTCAGCCGCCCTGACAGCACCGTGCGCGGGCAGCCGAGCTCGGCCTGGAAATCGTCGAACCGGCGCACCCCATACAGGGCCGCGCGCAGGATCAACAGCGTCCAGCGGTCGCCGATAAGCTCTATGGCCCGGGCGAGATTACAGTTTTCCGGTGGAATGGGAGACCGGCGGGCAAGGGGTATCTGACTCATGGCCGGCAATCTGGAAGGGTTCGGTTTCTAAATCCAGTGCCGCGAGCCGTGCTTTTCACGAAATGGTCAGACGTTTGTCATGGGTTGGTCGTCATTGCCGCCGAGAGCCGATCCCATGCCGATGCCCCACCCTGGCCTGCGCCGCCAAGTTGCCCCGATCCTGCTGGCACTCATGTCAGGGCTGGCGGCGGCCTGTGTGGCGCCAGAAGGCGTCCCGGCGGTGCATTCACCGGTCCTTTCGGGGACAATCCGGGACAGTTCGGGACAGGTTCAGGACAATCTGTGGCGCTTTGCAGATCATGCCGGGCCCCTTGCAGACACCTCCTGCCCGCCGGGTACGCCATATCTCGAACCGCTGGCGATCGACCTTGCGGCCAGCCCTGTCAGCCTCGGCGAACCCGATCAGATCGCCCGGCGTATCCCTCAAACTGTCAGCATAGCGGGCGCTTGGGAGCTGTCCTCCGGCCATTCGAACTTTGGCGGCCTGTCTGGCCTTGCGCTGATACCGGAAGCGGAAGGCGGCGGCCTGCTGGCGGCAACCGATGCCGGGGCCTTTGTCTGGATCGGCTTTCTGGACGGCGCCCCGGCCAGCGCCCGGCTCGCCTATATGCAGGGCCTCGATGGCAGCCAGTATAGCGGCAAGAGCGAAGGCGACGGCGAAGGCCTCGTCTATCAGGACGGGCTCGCCCTCGTCTCCTTCGAGCGCGATTTCCGGATCGAGGCCTTTGCGCTGGGCGCCTGCGGCGGCAATGCGCGCGGTGTGCCGGTCGCCGCGCTGCCGGACAGGTATAATGGCCGCGGCATTGACGAGAATCAGGGCCCGGAGGCGCTGTTCCTGACGCCGGATGGGGCGCTCGGCTTTGGCTATGAGGGCATGCTCGCCGCCTCGCCGCTGGGGCAGGTCCTGGCAGACGGGAGCGCGGAATGGACCGGCGCGGCCGCGCCCGCGCCGATGGCGCACGGGCTCGTCGGGCTGGAACAGGTGGCCATGCCGGATGGCAGCGTGCGCACGCTGCAGCTGCTGCGCGCCTGGGACCCGCTTCAGGGCAACCGCATCCGACTCGCCTGGGGCGAAGGTGAGGATGAGGCCCTGACCCTCGGCCGGCCGCTGCTGGTCGATAATTTCGAGGGCATAGCGGCTGAGGCAACAGAGACCGGCCTCCGGGTCTGGATCGTCTCGGATGACAATTTCTCCGCCCGCCAGCGCACCCTGCTCTATGCGTTCGATATTGCCCTCGGCGGCGGCTGAAGCGGATGGCCGCTTCCCAACCGCCCCGGGAGTCACTAGATTTGCTAAGCACAAGGGCTGCAGCGCGCGCCAGGGACTGATCTCCGGCGACCTTACTTACCGTCAGGGAGCTGGCACCCTGGCCGGGACCGTGGTCCTGGCTCATCCGGCGCCCACCTAGTCTCTAGGTCGACGGGAGTGAAATGTGCCCGGCGGCGACGTGGTTCTTGTGCGTTTACCTTCTTTTCCGCCTCGCCCGCCGGAGGCTACGAGGGCGAGATGAGCATTGAAGCCGATAAGACAGCCCTGCGCCATCGGATGCGGACCATCCGCGCCGAGGCCGCCGCGCGTGATCCGGATGCCGCAGAGAAGCTGGCTGACATTTTCCCGATGAAGCTGCTTGAGCGGTATGGGCCGGTCGTGTCCGGCTATGTCGCCATCAATGAGGAGCTGGACCCGTTCCCGCTGATGGAGCGTCTCGCCCGCGCCGGCGCCGAGACCTGCCTGCCGCGGATGGAGAAAACCGGCATCAGCTGGCGCCTCTGGTCGCCGGGCGACCCGCTGGAGCGGCGCCCCTTTGGCCTGTCCGAGCCGCCCGAGGACGCCCCGGTCGTCACCCCCACTCTGGTGCTGACGCCGCTGCTGGCCTTCGACACGATGGGCAACCGGCTCGGCTATGGCCGCGGCCATTATGACGCCGCGCTGGAAAAATTGCGCACCACCGGCCGGGCCTTCGCCTGCGCGGTGGCCTATGCCGCCCAGCAGATCGACCGGGTGCCCGTCGAGGCGCATGACCAGCCGCTCGACTGGGCCGTCACCCCGATCGGCTCGGTGCCCCTGTTCATGATGCGCAACCGGGCCGCATTGGTCGGTCCGGCACCGGACGGCGACGATGCGGCATGACCGGGGTTATGCTTAACAAATAGTTGGCGCATATTTTGCTGTTCACGAAGGATTAACCTTCGGAGGCAGCCATGGCCCATCCGGCGCGTGCAAAATCAGTTCTCTGGACCTGGGCGGCGAAACAGATCGACCTGATGGTCGTGTGCTGCCTGCTCCTGGTCACGGGGCTCGGCATGCTCGGCCTGCACCGTGGGCCGGTTCTTCCGCCGGCACGCGAAAAACCGGTCATCATGGCGCAGGCGGCGCCATCAATGCCCGAGCGCCGGACGCCGCAATACTACCCCTGGAAAGAGCCGGAGCCCTATAACCTTGTGCTTCCGGAGCGCGCCGATCCGGCAATGCCTCGCCCGGGCAAGAAGGGCTTCAAGACGCTCCTGCGCGAGCCGCACAGCGACCGGATCTTCAAGGCGTCGGCGCATGACAACAATGACAGCTTCTATGGCGCGCACTGGCGCGAGGAAAATGTCACGCCAACGTCCTCCGGCACGCTGCTGTCGGTGCAGCGCGTCAGGGGGTTGAGCCTGCCCTACACAGCCGGGGAAATTCAGTCAGAGCAGAAATACGGCTATGGCCGCTACGAAGCCATTCTGCGGCCCAGCCGCGGATCAGGCCTGGCGACCGCATTCTTCACCTATACCGGCCCCTGGTTCGGCGATCCGCATGACGAAATCGACATTGAATTCCTCGGCAAGGACACGACCAAGGTGCATTTCAACTATTTCCGGCGCGGCCGGACGGGTAAGAGCGCCATTTTCGACCTGCCCTTCGACGCGGCCGATGCCGACCGTCTCTACGCCTTCGAATGGACGCCGGAAGGCATTACCTGGTTTGTCGACGGCGAGCCCTATTATGCAACCGAGCCCGGCGACGAATTCCTGCCGGTGGCCAGCGGCAAGGTCATGTTCTCGGCCTGGACAGGCGTTGAGTACATGCAGGGCTGGCACGGCAAGCCGAATTTCGCCTCCGGGGCGGGCATGCATGTCAGCTGCTCGTCCTTTGTGCCTCTCGGCCAGACGGGTCCGAGCTGCGCCGACGTCTACACGCCGCCGGTCGTTCTCAGCCCTTGATCTCGCCGATCACCTGCTCGCGCGCGATCGGCAGCAGACGGGCCATTTCCTCGCGAATCTGGGCGTCCGTGCGGGTGAGGCCGGCTTTTTCGAGATCACCGCGCACCTTGCGCACGACATCATCGTCGCCGGCCTCTTCAAGGTCAGCGATCACGACGCTTTTGGCATAATCTTCCGCAACCGCGTCCTTCAGGCCCAGCAGATCCGCTGCCCAGAGGCCGAGCAGCCGGTTGCGGCGGGCGGTAATCTTGAACTGGGTTTCCTGGTCGAGCGCGTAGCGGGCCTCTTCTGCGCGTTCGCGATCATCGAATGTGCTCATGGAGGTGGCCCTTTCACGTCTGCCGGTATCTTACGGCGGTGATATAGGGTGGATCATCAGGTGTTCGCAATAATTGTTTCTGTCGCGGGTTTGGCGTAACAGTCCGCGCTTCAGGGGATGGCCGGGATGATTCCGTACTGGTTGCCACACCCCGTTGTTTGCGCAGGAAGGGCCGGGTCACGATGAGCAAGCGCCGCATCGTCTATGAGGGAAAGGCGAAAATCCTCTATGAGGGGCCGGAGCCCGGCACGCTGATCCAGTATTTCAAGGACGACACCACCGCCTTCGACGCCCAGAAAAAGGCCGTGCTGGACGGCAAGGGTGTGCTCAACAACCGCATCAGCGAATTCATCATGACGCAGCTGACGGCGGTGGGTATCCCGACCCATTTCATCCGCCGCCTCAATATGCGCGAACAGCTGATCCGCAAGGTCGAGATCATTCCTCTGGAAGTTGTCGTGCGCAATGTCGCGGCCGGCTCGCTGTCCAGCCGCCTCGGCATTCCGGAAGGCCAGCAGCTGCCGCGCCCGCTGGTCGAGTTCTATTACAAGAGCGATGCGCTGCACGATCCGATGGTGTCGGAAGAACACATCGCCGCCTTCGGCTGGGCGAGCCCGCAGGAATATGACGATGTGGTCGCCCTCGCCCTGCGCGTGAACGACTTCATGTCCGGCCTGTTCGCCGCCGTCGGCATCCGGCTCGTGGACTTCAAGCTGGAATTCGGCCGCTGGTTCGAGAATGACCATGACATGCCGCGCATCCTGCTGGCCGATGAGATCAGCCCCGACAGCTGCCGGCTGTGGGACCTGAAGACCGGCGAGAAGATGGACAAGGATCGCTTCCGCCGCGATCTCGGCGGGGTCACCGAAGCCTATGCCGAAGTCGCACGCCGGCTCGGCATCATCAGGGAATCAGCCGAGGAGACGGACAACGTCATCCACTTCACCGGGGGCAGCAAATAATGAAGGCAGTCGTTCACGTATCTCTCAAATCCGGCGTGCTCGACCCGCAGGGCAAGGCCGTCGCCGACACGCTGGCGCGGATGGGCTATGGCGAGGTCGCCGGCGCCCGCGTCGGCAAGGTGATCGAGCTGGAACTGACCGGCAGCCCGGACAGGGCCGCCGCCGAAGCGCGGGTGAAGGAAATGTGCGAGAAGCTGCTCGCCAATACGGTGATCGAAAGCTACCGGATCGAACTGGTCTGAGGCAGAGGCGCCGCGCCCGCCAGGACAGGCAAAGGCCCCCGCCGCGGGGCCTTTTTCATGTCTGCGCGCGTTTCCGAGCAAAAAGTGAGCGAGTATTCACTTGCAATCGCCCGCACAGGATGCTATCTCCCCGCCGAAGACAGGGAGTATCACATGGCCAGCAAAGCCAGGCCCACCGCCGGAAAGACCAGCCGGAAAACGCCCGCAAAGGCGCAGAAAAGAGCTGCAAAGACCGGCGGCGAAACATCCGCCGCCCGCACGCGGGTGCGCGATGCCCGCCCGAAGATCGAGCGCGCCGCGCTGAAGCTGTTCGTGCATGAAGGCGTCGATGCGGCCACGACCCGCGAGATTGCAGAGAAGGCCGGCGTCTCCGAAGGCGCCCTCTATCGCCATTACAAGGGTAAGGATGATCTCGCCTTCGCCCTGTTCATGGAAACCCATAACCGGCTCTCGCAGCTGCTGACCAAGGCGCTGGGCGGGCCAGGCAGCCTGGAGCACAAGGTCCACGCCGCTGTTGCTGCCTATTGCGAGCTGGCAGACGAGGATTTCCTGCTCTTTTCCTTCCACCTCGTCTCGCTGAACAAATACCTGCCGCAGGACAAGCGCCGCGAGGACGATCCCGTTTCCATCACGGAACGGATCATCTCCGGCCTGATGGACTCCGGCGCAATCCCGAAGGGTGACGCCGCGCTGAAAGCGGCAATGGCGCTCGGTGTCGTCATGCAGACCGGGCAGAACAAGATCTACAACCGCCTGCCCGGCCCCCTGTCGCAGCATGCACCGGCCCTCGCCCGCGCCGTGCTCGCCGTTCTCAAATCGAACTGATCTGATTTCCTTACGGAGCATCACGCCATGCGCGCCACGCTTTTCCAGATCGCTTACTGGGTCCTGTCGGCAGGTTATGTCCTCGTCTCCCTGCCCTTCCTGGCATGGCCGGGTCACGGGCCGGTGCGGGCCATCATCCGCAGCTATACCCGCGCCATGAACCTGGCGCTGCGCCACATTGCCGGTATCCGCAAGGACGTGCGCGGGCGCGAGCGCCTTCCCGAAGGCGCCTTCGTTATCGGCGCCAAGCATCAGAGCTGGGGCGACGGCTTCCTGATCTATCCGGAAATCAAGGATCTCGCCTTCGTCACCGGCGACCATCTGGAACGCTTCCCGCTTGTCTCCGGCATCCTGAAGAAGCTCGGCGCCATCGTCATCGACACCTGCGGCGGCGGCGAGAAGAAAGCCTCCTCGCTGGCCAATGGCATGAGCCAGGCGAAGGCGGATGGCCGGCGTGTACTGATCTATCCGGAAGGCCATCTCGCCCCGGTCGGCTATCACTTCCGCTACAAGGCCGGCGTCTGGCATATGGCGCGCGCAATGGGCGTGCCGGTGGTGCCCGTGGCCACCAATATCGGCGTTTTCTGGCAGCAGCAGGAACGCCCGCGCGCCAAGGGTACGGCCGTCATTGAATTCCTCGACCCGATCCCATCGGACCTCCCGAAAGAAGAATTCCTCGCCCGCCTGACCGAAGCGGTCGAAGCGCGCACGGGAGAGCTCGTCGCCGAAGCCACCGGCGAGCCGCCCACCCGCGCCACCCTCATCCCCGACCCGCCGAACGGCATGGAAGCCAGCCCGACTGCGAGCGACCTGGCAGCGTTCAAGAAGGCATAGTTGCAAGTTACCGAAATATTCCAGAGCTATATGGTCACCGGAATTCCGATTAATGGCAGAATCATGATAACACCCTTCTCTCGGATATTTTTGAGGGCTAATGTAACAATCTGCTCTCTGTGAAGCTTTTGCCTATCGCGCCTCTCCTTTTCCGGGATACTGATCCAGTCTTCGCCGGCAAGTATTGCGGCTTCTTTTGCCTTGGCTTCGGCTAGCTTGTCCAAGCACGCCTCTGCATACTTCAGCAATTCTTTTGGATTGGTTGGGACTTTGTGCTGTTGGGCGATGTCGTGCAATGTTGCTGCAGCAACCGACACTTCTCCATGTGTGCTATTGCATTTCGAACAACGCAGTCTGGATTTTAGCTGGTCCGACGTCAGGCCATCATACGTACCGCCTAAAACAACACGGGCTGAATGCTGGCAGCTTAGACACCGAATAGATGCGCAACTTTTCTTCGAGCGAAATAACTTGCTCAGTTTGTCAATGATTCGAACCTGCTCCAAAGGAGATGCGTCCGTCATGTTTTTCTCCCCCCAAAGAGTTCTTTCGTTTGGAGAAGTGTCATTCAGATGATTTTTCCTTTCAAGAAAAATTCGGGCCCGTCGAGAATGGCGTTTCGCTAACTTGCCTGGCTGGAATATTCTCCGATGCGAATTATATCCGCTTCACACCCAAGGAGGACGGCCTGCCCCAATTTGGGAACGCTGCGGGACGGCCCGGCTTTGACGGAGCCTTTCCATGTCCTGGGTTCTTCTTGGCATTGCCGGCCTGCTGGAAATTGTCTGGGCGGCGGCGATGAAACAGTCCGCCGGCTTCACCCGGCCCCTGCCCACCCTGATCATGCTCGCGGCCATGCCTGCGAGCTTTGTCCTGCTGGCAATGGCGATGTGCAGCCTGCCGCTCGGCACCGCCTATATGGTCTGGACCGGCATCGGCGCGGCCGGTGCTTTCATTTTCGGTGTGGTCTGGCTGGGCGAGCCGGCGAGCGTGATGCGCCTCCTGGCTGCTGCCCTCATCATCGGCGGAATCGTCCTGATGCGACTGGCGGGTGATCAGGCCTGACCGGTCAGCGCGCGGCGCCAGGCCTCCCGCTTGGCCGCAAGGCTGAGCGCGGCCAGCGCCGGACTGGTGGAGGGCAGGACGATGGCCTCGGCCCCGGCGGGCATGTGCGCGGCGGCATATTTGCGGAAGCCCGCCGCCGCCTTGCCGCCATTGACGCCGATCCGGCGGATGCCGGGATGAGCGGCAAAGAAGGCGGCGAAATCGTTCGGCACTTCCTCGCGGATCGCTGCATCAAGGCTGCCTACACGCAGGCAGAGCTGGAGAACGTCCCAGACCGCCACGCGGCGCGCGGCCAGTCTTCCGGCTCGATCCGCATACGGCAATTCCGGCCCGGCGCCGTACAGCGCGCCCATGATCGGCCAGAAGGCATTGCGCGGATGGGCATAATACTGCCCCGCCTCCAGCGAGGCGATGCCGGGCATAGAACCGAGGATCAGGATTTCGGCGTCAGGCTTCGCAATCGGGGGAAAGCTGCGCACCAGCATCGGCGGCCGCCCGGCAAACTATTCGGCCGCAGCCGGAATGATCGTCACGCTCTCGCCGCAGCCGCAGGCATCGGTCTGGTTGGGGTTGCGGAAGACGAACTTCTCATGCAGCAGCGTCGTCTCGTAATCGATCTCGCTGCCGAGCAGGAACAGCACCGCCTTCGCATCGATCAGGATGGTAACGCCATTGTCCTCGACCACCTCGTCAAGCGCCTCCGGCGCCTCGGCATAATCCATGACATATTCCATGCCTGCGCAGCCACCATTGGTGACGCCGACGCGCAGATAGCCCATGCCCCGCTCGGCCATGATCTCGCGCACGCGCGCGGCGGCAGCGTCGGTGAGGCGAACGGGTTTGGGGCGGGGTCGTCTGGCCATGTTTTAGAGATAGGGGCGCAATGCCCCTCCTTCAATCAAAGCATGTTCAGTGCAAGGCGCGCTTCGTCCGACATCCGCGACGGGTCCCAGGGCGGATCGAATGTGAGGCGCACCTCAACATCGCTGACGCCCTCGACGCCCTTGGCCGCCGTCTCGACCCAGCCCGGCATGTCGCCGGCCACGGGGCAACCGGGCGCCGTCAGCGTCATTTCGATGTCCACCTTCCGGTCGTCATCGATATCGACCTTGTAGATCAGGCCGAGTTCATAGATGTCGACGGGAATCTCGGGATCATAGACCGTCTTGAAGGCGGCGATCAGCTCATCGGTCAGCCGGTCCAGCTCATCCTGCGGAATCGCAGTCACCGCCGCCGAATCGCGGGCGCCAAGCAGGTCCTGGGAGGTCATGTCGTCGGCCATATGAGTGTTTATACCAGCATTCTGCGCGCCTTGGCGAGCGCCTCGGCCAGCGCGTCCACCTCAGCCCCTGTATTATATAGGGCAAAACTCGCCCGCGCCGTAGCGCTGACGCCTAAATGCTGCATTAAGGGCTGCGCGCAGTGGTGCCCGGCCCGAATCGCAACGCCGTAACGATCAAGGATCTGGGCAAGGTCGTGGGGATGGGCGCCCTCGAGGCTGAAGGCCAGAACCGCGCCCTTGCCGGGCGCTTCGCCATGGATGCGGATGCCATTGACGCTGCGCAGGACGCCGGCCGCGCGCTCGTAAAGCGCGTGCTCATGCGCCATGATCTCGGCCTTGTCGAATGCGTTCAGCCAGCGCAGCGCGGCGCCGAAACCGATGGCTTCGAGGATTGGCGGCGTGCCGGCTTCGAATTTGTGCGGGGCCGCATTGTAAGTGACGCGCCCGGTCTCGACGACCTCGATCATCTCGCCGCCGCCCTGATAGGGCCGCGCGCGGTCAAGTGCAGCGGCCGCCCCATAGAGGGCGCCGATGCCGGTCGGCCCGTAGATCTTGTGGCCGGTGATGACATACCAGTCGCAGCCGATGGCCTGCACATCTACCGGCAGGTGGACCGCCGCCTGGCTGCCATCAATCAGAATCTCGGCGCCGGCAGCATGGGCGAGCTGCGTGATCGCGGCCACATCGGTCACCGTGCCGAGCACATTGCTCATATGCGTGATGGCAACCATCTTCGTCTTCGGGCCGATGGCGGCAGCCAGATCCTCCATGTCGAGCGACCCGTCTTCCGTCAGGCCGACCCAGCGCAGCACCGCGCCGTGGCGCTCGCGCAGGAAATGCCAGGGCACGATGTTGGAATGGTGTTCCATGATGGAGAGGACAATCTCGTCGCCTGGCTGGATGCGCGCGCCGAGCGCTGAGGCGACGAGGTTGATACCTTCGGTGGAGCCCTTCGTGAAGACGATGTTATCCGTAGACGGCGCATTTATGAAGCCGCGCACCGTCTCCCGCGCCGCTTCGAAGGCCTCCGTCGTCTCATTCGCCAGCGTGTGCAGGCCGCGATGGACATTGGCATAGGCCGTACGCATCTGGCCTGCGAGGGCCTCAATCACAGCGTTGGGTTTCTGGGCGCTGGCGGCGTTATCCAGATAGACCAGCGGATGGCCGTTCACCTCCCGCGAAAGGATCGGGAACTCGGCACGGATGGCGGGAAGGTCGAGTTTACGAGGCATGGACTGCGCGCTCCGCAAAGGCCCCCTCGCCCTCTCTGAGGGAGAGAAGGTTGGGGGTGAGGGTGGCGACAGTTCGGCAAACGGCAAAGCTTGGGGCAGCCCCCTCACCCCTGCCCCTCTCCCCGAGGAGAGAGGGGTTCAAGGTTGCATTGCATCTCATCATTTCGCCAACCACGCACTCGCCTCTGCCCGCAGAGCCTCTTCATGCATGCCCGCCTCTTCCAGCGCTTCGGCGATGAAGGCTTCGGTCAGCATCGCGCGGGCCTGGGGCAGCGGGATACCGCGCTGGCGCAGATAGAAAAGCTGGGCCGCATCCAGCGCGCCGGATGTGTTTCCATGCGCACACTGAACATCATCGGCGAGAATCTCGAGCTCGGGCTTGGCGAAGACGTCCGCGCCGTCTTCCAGCAGCAACGCATTGTGCTGCATCGAGGCGTCGGTCTGCTGGCCGGCATGGCGCGGCACATGGAACTTGCCCTGGAACACGCCGCGACCGCCATCCAGCACCGCGCCCTTGGTCACCTGCTGCGTCACGCAGGCCCGCGCGCCATGGCGCACATGGCTCGTGAGATCGATATGATAGCCCTTGCCGGCGAGATAGGCTGCGTTCAGAACCGCGCGCGAGCCCGTCTCCTGATGCACGAGGCGCGTCTCGATACGGGCAACCCTCGCGCCAAAGGCCAGCACGGTCTGTTTCGTCTCGGCGCCGGCATCCTGATGGATCAGCGCGGTGATGGCCTGCGCCTCGCCCTTGGCGCCGCGCTGGTAGACAACCCGGCTCAGCCGCGCCTCCGGCTGCAGCGTGTACTCGACCAGCGCGGTGGAGAATGCCGCGCCACCGAGATGGCTTTCAGATATTTGAAGCTCCGTTCCCGGACGGAGCAGGAAAACAACCCGCACTCCAACA
>CAYQRX010000080.1:0-11366 GCA_964419865.1 uncultured Hyphomonas sp.
GCTTCAGCGGTCCCGACCTCGGCGTCGTCGTCCGCGTCCTCGTCATCGCCTTCAGCGTCGGCGTCTGCACCCGCAGCAGCCGGCTCGGCATCGACGACCTCGAGGCCCGTCTCGCGGTCCTCGCTGCGGCCACGGCCTCCCCGGCGGCGGCGCCGGCGGCGTCCGCCCTGACGTTCCGACGCGGCGGTCTTGGGGGCATCCTCGCCCTCATCGGCCTCATCATCGGTCTCGCCCAGATCGGCCTCGTCGGCGTCTTCATCCTCTTCGTCGCGCACCGAAGCCGGCGTCGGCTTCAGCAGCGAGCGCGGCGTCGCGCGTTTCTTCGGCTTGGCGTTCGGATCGCGCTCGGCCTCGATATGGAAATCTCCCGGCAGCATGTCTTCGGAGGAATGGATCGAGATGGCAAAGCCGGCGACCCGTTCGATCTCGATCAGCGCCTCGCGCTTGTTGTTGAGAATGTAGAGCGCCACATCGGTCGGCGCCTTGACCGCAATTCCCTTAAGCGCGCCGATGGCGGCGCGGGCCTCGATGGCCCGGATCAGCTGCAGGGCTGCGGACGGGATGGAGCGGCGCCGGCCCGTACCGTTGCAGGCCGGGCAGGGGTCGGAGGTTGCCTGCAGGACGCCCTGGCGGCGGCGCTGGCGGGAAATTTCCATCAGGCCGAATTGCGAGATGCGGCCATGCTGGACCCGCGCCCGGTCGACCTTCAGGCACTCCTTCAGGCGTTTCTCGACGGCGCGGTTGTTCTTGTTCTCCTCCATGTCGATGAAGTCGATCACGATGAGGCCGGCCAGGTCGCGCAGGCGCATCTGGCGGCAGGCTTCCTCGGCCGCTTCCAGATTGGTGCGCACGGCGGTCTGCTCGATATTGCGCTCGCGCGTCGCCTTGCCGGAGTTCACGTCGATGGCGACGAGCGCTTCGGTCTGGTTGATGACCAGATAGCCGCCGGATTTCAGCTGCACGACGGGAGAGTAGATGGAATCGAGCTGGTTCTCGACGTTTTCCGCGACGAATAGCGGGTCGTCCTCCTTCCAGGCCTGAACCTTCTTGGCCTGGCTCGGCATGATGATCTTGGCGAGATCCTTGGCCTCCCGGTAGGCATCCTCGCCCTGGACCCAGACTTCCTCGATCTCCTTGTCGAACATGTCGCGCATGGCGCGGTGGACGAGGCCGCCCTCGGCATTGATCAGGGCCGGGGCCTCGGAATTCATCGTCTTCTCGACGATCTGTTCCCAGAGTTTGGAGAGATAGTCATAGTCGCGCTTGATCTCGGCCTTGGTGCGTTTCGCCCCGGCCGTGCGCACGATCAGGCCCTGGCCTTCCGGCACATCGAGCTCGGAAACGATGGATTTTAGGCGCTTGCGGTCGGCCGAATTGACGATCTTGCGGGAGATACCGCCGCCGCGCGGCGTGTTCGGCATCAGAACGGAGTAACGCCCGGCGAGCGAGAGATAGGTGGTCAGCGCGGCGCCCTTGTTGCCGCGCTCCTCCTTCACGACCTGGACCAGCATCACCTGGCGGCGGCGGATCACTTCCTGGATCTTGTAGCGCCGGGAGATCGGCGTGCGCTGGGTCTTTTTCTGGCTGCGGCGCGCCGGCCGGGCCTGGCGGGGCTTGTCGCCGGAGCCTTCGGCCTCGTCGTCGTCCCCGGCGTCGTCGTCATCAGCGGCATCGTCCGCCTCGTCGGCCGAGGCCTCGGCCTCATCATCGTCGCCATTGCCATCCTCATCGTCTTCCTCGACGACCTGGATGACCGGATTGCCACCATTTTCGAGCTCGGCGCTCATGCCATGGGGCACGTAGGGGCCGTCATCGTCCTCTTCGAGCGCAGCGGCGGCCTCTTCGGCGGCTTCGCGCAACAGCGCCTCGCGGTCTTCGGCGGGCAGCTGGTAGTAATCAGGGTGAATCTCGCTGAAGGCGAGGAAACCATGCCGGTTGCCGCCATACTCCACAAAGGCCGCCTGGAGCGAGGGCTCCACCCGGGTCACTTTGGCGAGATAGATGTTTCCGCGGAGTTGTTCATTGCCGGTTGTCTCGAAATCGAAGTCATCAACCTGGCCGTTGTTGACGATTGCCACCCGTGTTTCTTCGGGGTGGGCGGCATCGATCAGCATCAGTCTGCTCATTAAACAGAACCTTTCGGTCCGGCGCCGCCCGCAAGGGCGCAGGGCGCCTCAGGCTGGCTGGCAGGCCGGAATAAGTGGGGAGGAAGGTGTCATGCGGACGCAGACCGCCTGCTCGCCTCGGCGAGTCGGTCAAACCTGCAGTATTCGCGGCACCTGTGCGCATTGTTCCTGCTTTCCGGAGCGCGCCGCCCGCTTGCCTTTTCGGTGAAGCCGGGCCGGGGCGCGCTGTAGGGAAACCGTTGGGCCAGCCCGAAAGGACGGCCACAAAAGGAATAGTGCCCAATTTCGCCTGCAATTGAAAGAGGCAAAATCCTGACGGCTGCACTGCGTCTGCTAATCCGGGGTCAAGGCGGGGTTAATCTTCCTGTGGGTATCCAAGAGAGGAAGGCAGAAAGGGCCGGTTGGGCCCTCAGAGAACCACCGGGCGGATGCTGGCACGTATCGTTTCACTCGTGTTAACACTTTGCTTTGGCGCTGTTTTCGGCGCCGCGGCGGATGTGTCGCAGGTGCGCGTCGTCGGCGATGGCGCGCCGACGCGGATCACGATCTGGTCAGATGTCGCCGAGAGCGGCGATGTCTATCTTTCCGAAGTCGCAGGAGAGCGGCGCATCATTTTCCCTCTAAGGTCGAACGCCTATTCTGCGGAAGGGCTCGGGACCGGCGGCGTCGGTTTCTGGCAGCTGAACCCCGGACGGCTCGAATTCATGCTTGACCAGCCGATGGCGGTGGCCCGGGTCCTGCGCCTGCCGCCGACCGGTTCGGAGCGCGCCCACCGGGTGATCATCGATCTCGACACGGTCTCGGCGGCCCGTTTCTCCAGCGTGGCCCGGCGCGATGGTGGCCGGCTGGCGAAAGCCGAAGCCGACACCGCCCGGGCGGTGGCCTCGGCCGGCACGCAGCTGACCGGCGCGCGGACAAGCCCGGAACGCCGAACGCTGCCGCGCAACACGGGCGGCCATGTCGTCGTCATCGATCCCGGCCATGGCGGCAGGGACCCCGGCGCGCGCGCGCTCAATGGTGGTGTCGAGAAGGAGATTACCCTCAAGGCGGCGCTTGATCTGCGCGATCTCCTGGAAGCGGACGGGCGATATGAAGTCCGGCTGACGCGCGACCGGGATGTGTTCATCGAGCTGGAAGACCGGGTCAGCATGGCGCGCGAATGGGGCGCGGAACTTTTCATTTCGCTGCATGCCGATGCGGCAGGCTCCAAATCCGTGTCCGGCGCCTCGGTCTATACCATCTCTGCAAGGGGGGAGAGCCGGATCGACCGCGAGGCCAGCAAGAACAACTGGATCATTCCCATTGAGGATGGCACGCCCGAGCGCGTGACCAGCATCCTGGCCGACCTGGTCAAGCGTGAGACCAAGACGCGCTCGGCCGAGTTTGCCGAACTGCTGCTGCCGGAGCTTGGCCGGGCGGGGCCGGTTTTGCGCAATACCCACCGGAATGCCGGCTTCTATGTTCTGCTCGCCCCGGATGTGCCGGCGGTGCTGCTGGAACTTGGCTTCCTGACCAATGAGGACGATGCCCGCCGCCTCCAGTCCGATGCGGGGCGCAAAGCGTCTGTGCAGGCGATCAAGCGCGCCATCGACACCTATTTCGACCGGCAGGATGTGCGCCTTGCCGCGCATTGACGCGGGCGGCAGCAGCGGCGGCCCACTTGTGGGCCCCGGCAGATGCTGCAAGTGTCGGGGCATGCAATTTCGCCTGAGTATCCTGTTAATAGCCGCCCTGGCGGCGCTCGGGGCCTGCGCCAGCAACAGCCCCGGTGGCCTCAGATTCGGCAACTTCGACGACCGGCCCCGGGAAGCGGCCAACTACCGGGATTTCATGATCGCGCGCATCGCCTCGATGACCAACGATCCGGAAACCGCCGCCCAGCGCTATGCCGCCGTGATCGATGCCATGCCCGAGCGCGCCTCGATTGCCGAACGGGCCGTCTTTTCGGCGCTTCTGGCGGGCGATTATCCGGCCGCCGCCTCGCTGGCGGCCCGCGCCAAGGACGCCGGCAGCGAAGCGAGTCTCGTCCTGTTGACCCGCGCGGTCGACCTGATCATCCGCGGGCAGGGGCAGAAGGCGGCGCCATTCCTCGAAGAGTCGGCCTACCGGCCGTTCAACCGCAATATTGCTCGCAACATCCTGGCCTGGCAGGCGCTGTCACGCAGCGGCCTGGAGACCGCCGAGGCCTATGTCGCCGAGGGCCTGACGGGCGACACCGGCTATGACAGCCCGTCGCTGTACCTTCTGGGCATGATGCGTGTTTCCGCTGGGGCGGATGATGCCGCGCTGGAGGTATTCGAGACGGTCTGGCAGTCCGGCGCACGCCTGGCGATCGGTGTCGAGGCGCATGCGACGCTTCTGGCTGCACGCGGCGACCGGGAGGGCGCAATGGCGCTCATCGAGGCCTTTCTGCGCGATGTCGGTCCGAATGCCGGGCTCTCGGCGCTCGGCGCGCGGATCGAGGCGGGCGAGACGATCCGGCCCCGCCGCCTGACGACACGGCAGGGCGCGGCGCTGGCGCTCTATGTCCCGGCGGCGGCGCTGCTCTACCAGACAGATGACGATCTTTCGGCCGTCTATTTCACGCTCGTGGCCGCGCTCGACCCGGACCTGCATGTCGCGCGCACGCTCTGGGGGCAGGCGCTCGGCGCTGCCGGGCGGTATGACGATGCCATCCGGGTCCTTGAAGCCGTGCCGCGCACATCGCCCTATTATGCCAATGCACGCGGGCAGCTGGCCGGTGTGCTGCACCGGGCCGGACGCAGCGATGAGGCGCTGCGCGTCGCCGGTGAGGCGCTTGCCGGCAATCCCGACCGTGGCCTGCGCCTGCAGCTTGCGGACCTTTATATCGCGCTGGAGCGATATGCGGACGGTGAGGCGGTTCTCAACGAGATTGTCCAGGAAGACGCGGCCGCAGGGGTGAGCGACTGGCGCGTGATCTTCGCACGCGGCGCGGCGCGGGAGCGCCAGGGCAACTGGCCGGAGGCCGAGGCGGACCTGCTGAAAGCACTGGAGTTGAGACCGCAGAGCGCGACGGTCCTCAATTATCTCGGCTATTCCTGGATCGACCGCGGTCTCAATCTGGATGAGGGCTTCGAACTGATCCGGCGCGCGGTGATCCTGGAGCCGACATCCGGCCATATCGTCGACAGTCTCGGCTGGGCGCATTACAAGCTCGGCGAGTATGAGGAAGCCGTCGACTATCTCGAACGCGCTGTCGAACTCCTGCCGTCCGATCCGATCCTCAATGACCATCTCGGCGACGCCTACTGGCGTGTCGGGCGCCGGCTCGAGGCTGGCTTTCAGTGGCGCCGCGCCCTGACGCTCGACCCGGCGGAGAAGGACCGCGAAAAGATCGAGATCAAGCTCGGCTCGACCCTCGGGCCGGATGCGCCGGAACTGCGGGCGCTGACCGCCGAACCGGTGGAGTAGGGCGGCGCGAATGAGTCAGGCGGGACGCAGCCAGTCGGCCTCAGCACCGGCGAAGGTGAACCTTTACCTGCATGTCGGCCCGCTCAAGGCCAATGGCCGGCATGACCTCGACTCGCTGGTCGTGTTTGCCGAAGATCCCGCCGCAGACCACATCCGCGTCGAGCCGTCGGAGACGCTCGGCCTCGAGATCGAGGGGCCGACCGGCTCCGCGGCCGGCCCGGTTGCGGACAATCTGGTGCTGAAAGCGGCCCGCGCGCTGCAGGACGCTTCCGGCTGCCGCAAGGGTGCCTTCATCCGGTTGAGGAAGACCCTGCCTGTGGCGGCCGGTATCGGTGGCGGCTCGTCGGATGCCGCGGCAGCTCTCCGCCTGCTGACGGATCTCTGGGGCATCGATCCGGCCCATGCCGCAGCTGTGGCCCCCGGACTTGGCGGCGACGTACCGGTCGCGCTTGCGGGCCGTGCCGCGCGGATGCTGGGTGAGGGCGAGCGCGTCCTGCCGGTGAAGCTGCCCGGACGCCTGCCGGCGCTGCTCGTCAATCCGGGCGTGGCCTGCCCGACTGGGCCGGTGTTCGCGGCCCATGATGCAGCGGGCGGCGGAGCCGGCTTCGGGGAGCTGGCACATCTGCCGGATTTCAGGACGCCGGACGAGCTGGCTGTCTGGCTCGGCACTCAGCGAAACGACCTTGAAGAGCCCGCGATCAGAAGCGTTCCGGTGATCGGCGCCCTGCTGGACTGGCTTGGTATGCAACCGGGTGTCCGCCTTGTGCGGATGAGTGGTTCCGGCGCGACCTGCTTTGCCCTGTTCGGCAAACTGGTCGATGCCCGGGCCCTCGAGAAAGCGTTCCGCCGCGAATGGCCGCAGGGCTGGGCCGCTGCCTGCATGCTGGGAGACGCCGTGACATGATGCCCGCGTTTCCGGCCGCTGCCGCATTCCTCGTCAGCCTCCTTGTCTGTGGGCTGATGATCCGGTTCGGCCCGAGGGATGCCCCCGATGGCGGGCGCAAGACACAGGCGCGCGCCGTGCCGAGCGCCGGCGGCCTCGGTGTCCTCGCCGGCATCGCAGCGGCCCTCGCCGCAGCCAGCCTTGCCCCGCCTGCCGGACAGGACGATCCCTTCGCCGCGATCGCCCAGGGCGCGCTGGCGGGCCCGATGATCCTTGTGCTGATCGCCGGTCTTCTCGGTTTTGCGGATGACCGCTTCAACCTGCCGGCCGGGCGCAAGCTCGGCGTCCTCGCGGCGGCGTCGCTGCTCGCGGCGCTTTATGGCCCGCATATCGGCCATTTCTGGCTGCCGGGCACCGGGCCAGATGGCGCTGGGGTGCCGATCGTTCTGGCGCTCATGGGCGGGGCGCTGTGGCTGTTCGTGATGGCCAATGCGGTGAATTTCATGGACGGGGCGAACGGCATCGCCATGGGCTCGGCGGCGATCATGCTGGCGGCGCTGGCGATCATCGCCGCCCCGCCGTCTGGCGCTGCGCCGGGTATCCTACCGCTGATCCTATGGGCTGGTGTCGCATCGCTTCTCGGCTTCCTTGTCTGGAACCTCGCCGGGCGCCTCTATGCCGGCGACACCGGCGCCCTTGCCATGGGCGCGCTGGTCGGCGGGGCGGGCCTTGCCGCCGCGAGCGTCACATCGGTCTGGGTCACTGCGCTGGTGGCGCTGCCGATCCTGGCGGATGTCTTCCTCACCCTGATCTGGCGCGCCCGCCATCGCCGCCCGCTGATGCAGGCCCACCGCGACCATGCCTATCAGCTGCTGCTGCGCGCCGGATGGAGCCATCTCGCGGTCGCCGGATTGTGGTGGGCGTTCTCGCTCGTCTCGGGCGTGGTCGCGATCCTTGGGGCGCGGCAGGGCCCGCCCGCCGCCTTCGCGCTTTTTGCGTTCCTACTGGTGGTAAGTGTCCTGCTCTGGACATGGCAGCGCGTGACGCTGGGCCGCCGGCTCAATGCCGAAGGGCGCTAATAGGCCCGGCTGACACAGAAATCGGCAAGGTCTTCCAGCGCCCCGCGATAGGGCGAGGCGGGCAGGGTGCGCAGCGCGCCCTTCGCCAGCGCGGCGTAGGCCTCGGCCTCATGCACGGTGGCTTCGGCCGCGCCGGTAGCGCGGATCAGGTGGACGGCATGGGCGAGGTCTGAATCCTGTTGCGTCTCCGGGTTCAGCGCCCGGTCCCAGAAGGCGCGGTCTTCATCCGAGCCGCGCCGGCGGGCGATGATGACCGGCAGGGTGATTTTTCCTTCGCGGAAATCGTCCCCGACAGACTTGCCGATGACCGAAGTGGTGCCGCCATAATCCAGCGCATCGTCGATGATCTGGAAGGCGAGGCCGAGATTCTTGCCATAGGTGGCCAGCGCATCGGCATGGGCCTCGCCGCCAGCCGACATGGCGCCGGTTTCGGCGGCCGCCTCGAACAGCGCGCCGGTCTTGGCTTCGACAATGGCGAGGTATTCCTCGGTCGGCAGGTCGCGCGTCTGCATCGCCGCCAGCTGGCGCACCTCGCCCTCGGCGATCACGGTCGAAGCCGTGGCCAGCCGGTTGAGTATTTCGAGGCTGCTCGTCTCGACCAGCAGGTTGAAGGCGCGCGCGAACAGGAAGTCGCCGACCAGGATCGAGGCCTTGTTCCCCCAGATCGCCTTGGCGGCCGGCTTGCCGCGGCGCAGATCGCTCTCATCCACGACATCATCGTGCAGCAGGGTTGCGGTGTGGATGAACTCCACCGCAGCGGCGAGGGCGTGGGTCGCCCGGTTTGCCTTGCCCACCGCATGGGCGGAAATAAGCGTGATCAGGGGCCGGAGCCGCTTGCCGCCCGCGGAAACGATATAGCCTGACAGGTCGGGTATGACGGCGACGGGGCTGGCGGCGCGCTCCTGCAGCAGGCGCTCCACCTCGGCCAGATCTTCGGCGACAAGCGCCTGCATCCGCTCGGTGATCGAGGAGAGCTCGGCCTTGCTCTTCTGTTTCGGCGCGAGGGTCAAAGGGGCGCACTCCGGCGGGGAAAGGATTTTCAGTTACGTAGATTTACGCAAAAGCGGCTGCAACTCGACGCGGCACCGGGCCGCAGACCTTTGAGCGCATCGGGCGGGCGAGGGCAATACTCTTGCGTGCAACCTGCTGACAGGGCCGTGCGTTTCGTGTTCTATGGAACACATGAGACACGCAGCACTCGCCCTCGGGGCATTCCTTCTCGCCGCTTGCGCGAGTTCACCGGTCTATGGCCCTGCCAGCAAGGAAGGCGCCATGGGCTATACATCCCAGCAGCTGGAAACCGGCCGGCACCGGGTTTCCTTTACGGACAACGACCCTACCCGCGCGCGCAACATGGCGTTGCTCCGGGCGGCCGAAATCACGCTGATGGAAGGGCGTGACTGGTTCGAAGTGACGTCGGAGTACACAGATACGGACAGCCGGCGCAGCAGCGGCTCGTCGATCAGCGTCGGCGGCGGTGGCGGCTCGTATGGCCGCTCGACCAGTGTCGGGGTCGGTGTGGGTTTCGGCATCCCCCTCGGGGGCGGCAGCAGCGGCAAGACGACCTCGGTTCTTGAAATCGTGACCGGCGCCAATCCGAAGCCGGACAAGGTCACGGTTTATGACGCCCGCTCGGTGGACATGAACCTGCGCGGACAGGTTCCGTAATGGAAGAAGTCTTCCGGACCAACGATCCGGTCGCGCTTTCCTATGCCGAACACCTGCTGTCGGAAGCGGGCATCGAATATTTCGTCGCCGATCGGCATATCTCCGCCGTGGAAGGCAATATCGGCGTGTTCCCGCGCCGGCTGTTGGTGCGCGAGGAGGATCTGGGCCGTGCGAAACTTGTCCTGGCGGAGATGAGAGCCGAGTGAGCGCTGTCACCCATGACACGGTCTATCAGGGCCGGGTCCATCTGGTTCAGCCGGAGGCCGGCTTCCGGGCCGGTTTCGACTCGCTGCTGCTGGCTGCCGCCCTGCCGGCGCTTGAGTCCGGTGAGGCGCTGGAACTTGGCTGCGGGAGTGGCGGGGCGCTGCTGCCGGTGGCCTGGCGGATGCCGGGCGTGTCCTTCACCGGTCTCGAATTGTCCCGAACTGTCTCGGAGATGGCGCGGGAAGGTGCGCAGATGAACGGTTTCGCCGCGCGGGTGACCATAGAAAATGCCGAAGCGTCTGAGTGGGTCAAAGCCCATGAGAACCGGTTCGACCTCGTCTTTTCCAATCCGCCCTATTTCGAGCCTGGCCGGATCTCCGCGCCCGGCGCGGGCAAGGCCGGCGCCTATATCGAGACCCTGCCGCTGGATGGCTGGATCAAGGCGATGCTGTTTGCCGCAAAACCAAGGGCGCCGATTGTGCTCATCCACCGCGCGGCGGATCTGGCCCGCATCCTCAGCCGGCTCGACCGGCAGGCGGGCGAAATCACTATCCTTCCAGTGGCTTCCAAGCCCGGCGAACCGGCCCGCCGGGTGCTGGTTCGCGCCCGCAAGGGGCTGAAACGCGGCCCGCTGACCCTCCTGCCGCCCCTAGTGACACACCTGCCGGATGGCAGCGCGCGCACGCCTGCAGCTGAAGCGATTGTTCAGGGCCAGCCCCTCGACTGGGGCGGTTAAAACGAGCCTGCGCCCTCCGGTTTTGCTTGAATAAGGCAGCGCTTGCTCCAAACTGTAACAAACAGACCGATAACAAAGGGAGGAATCCCAATGTTTACAATTCTGCTCCTCGGAAGCCTCGTGCTTGGACTGGCGATCGCTGCTTTCGGCGCCTTCGGCACCAAGGATCACAATAGCGGGCGGCGCGGCTGGTGGTAGGCGCCTCGGCGGTTGCGCCGCCGCGCGCCCGGCGCTAGTGCGGGCAGGTTGTTTCCTGCGGACCCGCCCATGCCTGCCCCGAAAGCCCACGCCAAACCGAAATCCTTCCAGGACCTGATCCTGACGCTGCAGGCTTACTGGTCGGATCAGGGCTGCGCGATCCTTCAGCCTTATGACATGGAAGTGGGCGCCGGCACGCTGCATCCGGCCACCGTGCTGCGCGCGCTGGGACCCAAGAACTGGCGCGCGGCCTATGTGCAGCCATCGCGCCGGCCCAAGGATGGCCGCTATGGCGAAAACCCCAACCGGCTTGGCCATTACTACCAGTATCAGGTCATCCTGAAGCCCAACCCCGCGAACCTTCAGGACCTCTACCTCGAAAGCCTCTACCGCATCGGCATCGACCCGGCCGTGCACGACATCCGCTTTGTCGAAGACGATTGGGAAAACCCCACCGTCGGCGCCTGGGGGCTCGGCTGGGAAGTCTGGTGCGACGGGATGGAAGTCAGCCAGTACACTTATTTCCAGCAGGTCGGCGGCCTCGATGTGTTCCCCGTCTCCGGCGAGCTGACCTACGGCCTCGAACGCCTCGCTATGTATGTCTTCGGCGTCGACAACGTCTATGACCTGCCCTTCAATGATCCGGACTCAGCTGTCCCGCTCACCTATGGCGATGTCTTTCTCGAGAATGAACGCCAGCAGAGCGCGTTCAATTTCGAGCATTCGGATGTCGAGATGCTGAAGCGCTGGTTTGCCGATTGCGAGGCCCAATCGAACGCGCTGCGCGAAGCAGGCAAGCCGCTGGTCGCGTATGACTATGCGCTGAAGGCCAGCCACACTTTCAACCTGATCGACGCGCGCGGGGCGATCAGCCCCACGGAGCGCCAGGCCTATATAGCGCGGGTGCGCGATCTTGCGCGCGGCGCGGCGGCACAATGGGCGGAGCAGGAAGAGGCGCGGGGCTGAGCCTTGCGCCGCGCCAGCGCCAGGCGCAAACTTCTTCCTGCAAAACAAGGGGAGAGACGAGCCGATGAGCCAGG
>CAYQRX010000081.1:0-853 GCA_964419865.1 uncultured Hyphomonas sp.
GCCGCCCTTCCGCACTCTACGCGGGTACTCTACTGCCCGCAAAGTAGCAGCGGACTGCTTAACACTTTGCGAACCCTGCCTCCGCAGCTTGCGCCCTACTGGTTCTTGGCCAGCAGGTTGCGGATTTCTTCCAGAAGCACTTCCTGACGCGGCGGGGCCGGCGGCGGGGCGGCTTCTTCCTTGCGTTTCAGATTGTTCATCGCCTTGACCACGAAGAACAGTGCGAAGGCCATGATAATGAAGGCGATGACATTGTTGATGAACAGGCCGTAGGCGATCACTGGCGCGCCGGCATCACGGGCGGCGGCGAGCGAGGCGAACTCGCCCTCGCCGAGATTGATGAACAGGTCCGAGAAATCGGCCCCGCCGGTGAAACGGCCCAGAACCGGCATCATGATGTCATTGACCAGCGACGACACGATTGTCCCGAAGGCGCCGCCAAGGATAAAGCCGACGGCCAGGTCCACCAGGTTGCCTTTCAAGGCGAATTCTTTGAATTCCTTGAGCATTTTCACCCCTCTCTCACACGGCTCGACCAGCCGGATAGGGCGTAAGCGTTGCTGGGTTTGTCTCAAGCGTCAAGGCGCTGCATCGCGCGGGCGAACGCCGGGGCCTTATCTCGCCTCGGGATCGTTGCCGTCATTGACCCGTGCGCGCAACTCCTTGCCGGCCTTGAAGAAGGGGACAGCCTTGGCGGGGACTCTGACGGGTTCGCCGGTGCGGGGGTTGCGGCCGCGCCGGGCCTCCCGCTTGCGCACCGAAAAGGCGCCGAAGCCGCGAAGTTCGACCCGGTCACCCCGGGCGAGCGCCTCGCCAATCTCGTCCAGAATGACGTTCACCACCTTTTCAACGT
>CAYQRX010000081.1:863-11304 GCA_964419865.1 uncultured Hyphomonas sp.
CGAGCTTCTCTATGAGTTGGGTCTTCAGCATCGCGTTGATAATAAACGCATTTGCGGCGGGAGCGCTAGGCCCCCGCCGCAAACATTTCCGGAAATTTAGGTTGCCGGCCAGCTTCTATCCCTGGCCGGCCGGTGCTCAGGCGAGCGATTCCGCCTGTTCCTTCCAGCCATCGCGCTCAAAACGGCCCTGGATGGACAGTTCTTCCTCGAGGCTGGCGATCTGCTCGTCATTCAGGGCGGCGATCTGCCAGAAGTGGTACACACCGGCTTCATTCAGCTTCTTCTCGAAAGCCGGGCCGACGCCTTTCAGCTTCTTGAGATCGTCTGCTTCGCCCTGCGGGCCCGACAGGCGGCCGCTCGCGTCGAGCGCTTTCGCGTCGCCCGCAGCAGCCGGCTTGGCGGCCTTGCCCTTGGACGAGGCGAGCGCTGCGCCGAGGATATCGCCCAGCGAGGCGCCGGCATCTGCCGAGCCGTACTGTGCAACCGCTTCGGCTTCCTCGGCGATTTCGAGCGCCTTGATCGACAGCGACACCCGGCGGGTGGCGCGGTCGACGGTGATAACCTTGGCATCGACCTTGTCGCCGACGGCAAAGCGCTCGGGCCGCTGGTCGGCGCGGTCGCGGGAGAGGTCGGAGCGGCGGATGAACGACTTCACCGCCGGATTGCCGAACTCGACCTCGATGCCGCCCGAAGTCACCTCGGTGACGGTGCAGGTCACCGTTGCGCCGCGCTTCACGCCGGACTCGCCGGCGGCCTCGATCGGATCGCCGGAAAGCTGCTTGATGCCGAGCGAGATGCGTTCCTTGTCGACATCGACATCAAGGACTTTCGCGCGGACCATGTCGCCCTTCGAGAAGGCTTCGATCGCCTGATCGCCGGACTTGTCCCAGGAGATGTCGTTGATGTGGACCATGCCGTCCAGATCAGGGCCGAGGCCGACAAACAGGCCGAACTCGGTGATCCCGCGCACTTCGCCTTCGATCTCGGTACCGACCGGATGTTCGGCGAGGAAGGCGCTCCACGGATTGTCCATCGTCTGCTTGAGGCCGAGGGAGATTCGGCGCTTCTCGCTGTCAACGTCCAGCACTTCCACATCGACTTCCTGAGAGGTCGAGAGGATCTTGCCGGGATGCACGTTCTTCTTGGTCCAGCTCATCTCCGAGACGTGGATCAGGCCTTCCACACCATCTTCCAGCTCCACGAAGGCGCCGTAGTCGGTGATGTTGGTGACGATGCCCTTGAGGCGGCCGCCGACCGGATAGCGCGAGGAAATGTTGTCCCAGGGGTCGGAGCCCAGCTGTTTCATGCCGAGCGAGATACGCTGGGTCTCGGGGTTGATCTTGATGATCTGGACTTCGACTTCCTGACCGACTTCGACCACCTGCGAGGGGTGGTTGATGCGCTTGTAGGACATGTCGGTGACGTGCAGCAGGCCGTCGATACCGCCGAGGTCCACGAAGGCGCCGTAATCGGTGATGTTCTTGACGATACCCTTGCGCACATCGCCTTCAGCCATGTCGGAGACGATTTCGGCACGCTGTTCGGCGCGGCTCTCTTCGAGGATCGCGCGGCGCGAGACGACGATGTTGCCGCGAACCCGGTCGAGCTTGAGCACCGCGAAAGGCTGCACTTCGCCCATCAGAGGGCCGACATCGCGCACCGGGCGGATGTCCACCTGGCTGCCCGGCAGGAAGGCGTTGACGCCGCCCAGGTCGACCGTGAAGCCGCCTTTGACGCGGCCCGAAATGGCGCCCTTGACCGGCTCGCCCTTGGCAAAGCTGCGCTCGAGCTTGACCCAGCGCTCTTCGCGGCGGGCCTTGTCGCGGCTGAGAACAGCGTCGCCGAGTGCGTTCTCGATACGGTCGAGATAAACATCGACAATATCGCCGTCGGCCGGCTGCTTCTCTTCCATCGAGAATTCTTTGAGAGGGATACGGCCTTCGGTCTTGAGGCCGATGTCCACAACGACGGCGTCATTGTCGATGCGCAGGACGGTGGCCGGGATAACCTGGCCTTCCTGCATGGCCGAAGCGGCGGCCGACGATTCAAACATCGCGGCAAAATCTTCGGTCGAGGGGTTCATCTGGTTTGTCATGGTGTCTCCGGTGCGGACCGAATGGCTCAAAGGCAGGGCCGGCACCATTGCCGCCTGCATACATCCGACCCGTCGCGTGGGCTTTGATCTATTGAAGCGGGCCCGGCCTGTTTGGATTTGAGGGTCCCGTTACCGGGCCTCTCAGGCTGGTCTTCCCTTGGCGAGAGCGGCCTCGACGGCGGCCATCGCCCTTTCCACAGCCGCGTCTATAGTGAGATCAGTCGTGTCGATCAAGATGGCATCGGCCGCCATGGCAGCGGGGGCATCGGCCCGCCCCTGATCGCGCGCGTCCCGCGCTTTCAGCTGTTCGACCACCGTTTCGAGCGTGATCTCTTCGCCATTTGAGATCAGCTCCTTCCAGCGGCGCACCGCCCGCTGGGTCACATCCGCGTCGACCCACAGCTTCACATCCGCGTCCGGGGCGATCACCGTGCCGATGTCGCGCCCATCGAGGAGAGCGCCTCCGGCCCGGGTTGCAAAGGCGCGCTGCAGCTCGAACAGCGCCTGGCGAACCGAAGGGATTGCTGCCACGACGCTCGCCGCCTTTCCGGCTTCGGCCGAGCGCAGCTCGTGTTCCAAGAAGTCAGTCAGGTCCAGCGAGCGGGCGATGTCGGCCAGCGGCCCCGCCTCATCCAGCGCGACGCCCTGTTTCAGCGCTGCCACGGCCACGGCGCGGTAAAGCCGGCCGGTATCCATATGCGGCAGGCCGTAATGCCCCGCGAGACGCTTGGCGATGGTGCCCTTACCGGAGGCGGTCGTGCCGTCGATTGCGATGATCATGGCGGCGGGGAGTGGGCCAGCCCCCGCGCCAAGTCAAGCCGTTGCCGCCTCCGCGACAAAGCCCTTCCAGCTCTTCATATAGCTGACAAAGGCCGGCCCCAGCCCTTCGGCGACAAGATGCGCCTCCGGAACCGGCAACGGGATCGGCATGAAATCAGGGTCAGCCTCGACCCTCTCCGGAAAGTCGTGATGCAGGATCGCGCCGCGCCCGACGACGACATAATCGAGCCCCGACAACATCGCCCGCCGGCACGCATCGCCCGTCGTCAGCTTGCCGGCGGCGCCGAGCCGGCAATTGCCGCGCGGCAGGCCGGTGAACCAGTCCAGCAGCGGGCGGTCCTTGAAGCTCGGATCGACCGGCTCCTTGAAACAATCCCAAAGCGACATATCCAGATAGTCGATTTCGCCGCCCTGCATCAGCTCCGCGGCGAGGCGGCGGATCTCGCCGATATCCATGCCGAACCGCTCCGGCGACAGGCGCACGCCAAGTGAGAAATCCCTCCCGCATTCGGCCCGCACGCCGGCGATGATGTCGCGCAGCAGTTTCGTGCGGCCCTCATAGCTGCCGCCATACTCGTCTTCGCGTGTGTTGATCTCGGCGCTCAGGAACTGGCAGATCAGATAGCCATGCGCGCCGTGGAGCTCGACGCCGTGGAAGCCGGCTTTCTCACAGCGCTTTGCAGCAGCGATGAAGTCGTCGCTGGCTTGTTTCACCTCGTCCAGCGTCATCGCCCGCGCGCCGGTTTCCTTGTCGGCCGAAGGGCAGAGCGGCGCGCGCCCGCCGATCAGCTCGCGCGGCGTGCGCATCCCGGCATGGTGCAGCTGAACGACCGAATGGGTTCCGTTGGCATTCAGTGCCCCGGCCAGCCGCGTGAGGCCCGGCAGGTGCATGTCGTCGAACACGCCGAGCTGGCCGGGAAAGCCCTGGCCGATGGCCTGAACATGCGCCGCGCAGGTCATCGTCAGGCCAAAGCCGCCTGTCGCACGCTTCACCAGCCAGCGAAACTCGTCATCGCTCAGCGTGCCATCGGCATGGCTCTGCAGATTGGTGAGCGGCGCCAGCATGAAACGGTTCTTCCATGCCGGGCCGCGGGTCAGGGTGAGGGGTTCAAACAGGTTTGTCATACGCCGACTTTGGCGCCGGAATCCGATCCGTCAATTTTGCCCTTGGGGCAGGGGCTATCCGCCAAAGGCCGTTTTCAGCCGGTCACCCTGCATCATTGAGACGTGCAGGATGGCGGCGATGCCGATGCTGTCGCCGGAGAGGTCACGCCAGTACACAAAGTGACTTTCATGGCGCGTAACGAACCCCTCCACATCGAACTCGGCCGGAATGTTTCGCTTTGGCACCCGGCCGGCCGCGATGTCATCAAACAGGGCCAGAAGTCCGCCAACATACCTGTCTGCCTGTTTGGCGCCCCAGTGCTCTTCCGTGTAGCGATAGATGTCCGTCAATGCCGCATCGGCTGCATCGGAAACGACCACCCGTTTCACGGACGGTTCTGCCGGGCCTGCTGGCGGATCTGGTCAAGTGACAGCGAGTGATAATTCTCGCGCGGCTCCGCGAAGGCCGCCTGAAGCTCTGCCTTCACGCGCTGGAAGGCGGCCTCGTCTTTCGCTGCCTTGTCCTTGCGGATCAGGTCGCGGACATATTCGCTGACGCTTTCATAATCCCCCTCGGTCGTCGTGCGCTCGACATGCGCGCGCAGCGCCCCGCTGATGCGGACATTGACGCTGAGGGAATCTTTGGGTGTGGTTGCGGATTTGCTCATGTGAACAATATAACAGATATTGTGGCGCGCGCCAAGCTGGCTCGCCACTATGCCCCCGTTCAGTGCGCCGCCGACCGCGTTAGGTCCGGTAGGAACTGTCATCAAGCTTGCGGTAAGCGCAGTGGAGCCGGTGTTGTGCTTCTGTTAAATGCAACGAGATCAAAAGGCGATTCCGGGAGTGTTTTTTTGAATATTGAACCAGAGAAGCACTTGGCGCCAACCGAGGAAGAAATAACGCGAATTCTGTTCTCGGCGCATGATTTTCAAACGTCGTTGAGTGCCTTGACGTTTCTTGGTGAGGAGTATCCGGAAGAAATCCAAAGAATCGAGCTTCAGCGAATTCGGTGCTTCGAGACAACTATGGTGATCTCTTATGCGCGACCGTTTTCGCAGTCGTATTTACCTCTTCCGAGATTTTGCTTCAATTTGATCAGTTTCACTCCGAGTGAAGACGAGGCGAGTCTGCATGAAGAATTGATGGCATTGCGAAACAAGCGTGTTGCTCATTCCGACTTTGAAACCATACGAATGCACTCAGCCGTGCTGGATGTAGAAGGGTTATCGTTTCCCCATCTGGCCTTCGACGAAGGATTGCACTTCTCGAAGGAGAGGGTTGGTGAACTTGAAAGCTATCTTAAACGCTTACTGTGTCATTTGGCGCGTTGGGTTGCGGAGCAGGCGCAGGCAAATCCCACCTTGCTGCAGCGGTCAATCAACACCAAAGCCGGAGAGGGATGGCCGCCTAAAGCTTGAAAGCTAAGCCGCTCACCCCGCCCTAATATCCGCCCCCAGTGCCTTCATGTGCGCCATGAACTCCGGATAGCTCGTGTCGATCATGCTGACATCGTCGACGCTCACAGGCTTCTGCGCCGCTGTGCCCATGACGAGGGCGCTCATGGCGATGCGGTGGTCGTGGCGGGTTTCGACGAGGCCGCCGCCGGGGGGCGGGCCGCCGCAGCCCTGAACCGTGAAGCCGTCTTCTGTCTCCTCGACCTCGACGCCATTGACGCGCAGCATGGCAACGACGGCGCCGATCCGGTCGCTCTCTTTCACCCGCAGTTCCTCAGCGCCGGTGACGCGGGTTTCCCCGGTCGCGAAGGCGGCGAGGACGGCGAGGATCGGGAATTCGTCGATCATCGAGGCGACGAGGCGTTCCGGCACGGCGATACCCTTGAGGCCTGCATAGCCTGCGTGCAGGTCGATGAGGCGCTCGCCGGCTGCCTCGCCGCGCTCGTCGGCGCCAAGGCCAGCGCCCATCAGGTCGGCCACATCATAGAAGCCGGATCGGGTCGGGTTCGACATCACGCCTTCGACGGTCACATCGCCCTGCGGCGAAAGAAGACCGGCGGCGATGAGGAAGGCGGCGGAGGAGGGGTCGCCCGGGATTTCGGCCTCGAGGCCGCGCAGGGGCTGGCCGCCGGCAATCCCGATCTCATGCGCGCCGTCCGCGGCAGCCCGAAAAGAGAGCGTCGCGCCGAAACCCTGCAGCATCCGCTCGGTATGGTCGCGCGTGGCTTTGGCCTCGACGACAACTGTTTCACCTTCGGCATTAAGGCCAGCCAGCAGCACGGCCGATTTGACCTGCGCACTCGCCTGCGGCGGGGCATAGCGAATGGCCTTGAGCGCCTTCGAGCCGGTGAGGGTGAAGGGCAGCTTCCCGTCCGGTCCGGCCGTGTCCTTGAGCCCCATCTGGCGCAGCGGGTTCAGGACCCGGTTCATCGGGCGTGAGCAGAGCGAGGCATCGCCCGTGAGGGAGGCGGTGAGATCATAGCCCGCCATCACGCCCATCATCAGGCGCGAGCCGGTGCCGGAATTGCCGAAATCGAGGACGTCTTTCGGAGAGGAAAGACCCTTCGCGCCAACACCTCTGACCTCCCAGGCGCCCGGGCCTGTGCGTGTGACCGTAGCGCCGAGGGCCTCCATCGCCGCGCCGGTGCGCAGCACATCATCGCCCTCCAGCAGGCCGGTGAAGGCACTTGTGCCTTCGGCAAGCCCGCCGAAAATCAGTGCGCGGTGACTGCAGGATTTGTCTCCGGGCGCGCGAATGGCGCCGGCAAGGCGTTTGACCGGGTGGCTGGTCCATACCATGAGGGAAAGGTCTCGTCAGAAAGGCATGTTGGATGTGCGAATTGGGGCTTTGACAGCGCCGGGCGTTCATGGCAAGCGCGCCGCCAACTTCCAATCGGCTTTTTGCCCCCAGAGGAGCGCGCAAGCCCCATGTCCAAGGACAAGCTCGGAACCAAGCAGGTCTGCCCGTCCTGCGAAGCTCGATTCTACGATCTCAACAAACGCCCGGCCGTCTGCCCGAAATGCGGCGCCGAGTTCGATCCCGAAGATGAAGTGATCCGCACCACCATCACCAAGGTCAAAGCCAAGGCGGCCCGCGCCGCCGTCAAGGCCGTGGATGAGGATGAAGAAGAGGCCGAGGAAGAGGACGACGCGGTCATCCGGGACGACGAGGATGAGGATAGCGCCGATTCCGACGACGATTCCGATGAGGATGAGGAAGACGCGAAGGAACTCGGCAGCGAAGAGGAAGACGTCCTGATCGAAGGCGGTGAGGACGATGAGGAGGAAGGCAAAGTACCGGCCGGCTTCTCCGAAGACGGCGTTGATGAGGATGATGAGGACGATGTCCTGATCGCCGACGACGATGAAGACGATTTCGAAATCGACGATGATGATGACGGCGATGACGACCTCGAAATCGACGAGGATGACGAAGACGACGAGCGGTGAAGAAAGGGCTTGAAAGGCGGGAGCGCCAAGTCTAATGCTCCCGCTTCTTCCCGGTCCGGGGCCATAGCTCAGTTGGGAGAGCGCTTGCATGGCATGCAAGAGGTCAGGGGTTCGACTCCCCTTGGCTCCACCAGGACCCGCGCTGCACACGGGAAATTGAACAGATGCCGAGGGGCCGTCCAGTCAGGGCGGCCTTATTTTTTCGGCGGCAAGCCGGCGACAGTTGCGGTCATGCCCGGCCACTTGCGGACAATCCGGGCCACAATTGACCACAAAACGGGCATTTGCGGCCCTCACGGGCCCGATAGCGCCTCTACACACAGCTGTGAGCCCCCGCCCAGATGATGCCGCATCCTGGTGCTTGAACCCGCCACAAACCGGGCCCACCTTTCCATCAAGGCAAGGTGGCCCATGAGCCGCCTGCCGGCGACCCCACCGGGGCGCGGAAAGGAGTGGACTGATGACGACTGAAATGACCAAGACGAACCCGTTCGAAACCGAAGCTTTCGTCTATATCCGCCATATGGACGCCGGCGAGGTTCGCGGGCTCCTGCCGCCCGATGCGATCGCCGATATCGATGATCTGGAAGACCTTTTTGTCGTATCGTCCGCTGACGGCCAGCGCCTCGCGATTGTCGAAGGGCGCGACGCGGCCATCGCGGCCTGCCACGCCAACGACCTTCGCCCGCTGAGCGTGCACTGACAGGCCCCTGAAGGGCGCTGGCAGACAGCGACCCGCGCCCAACTCTTGCTTTTCCCCGGATTGAAGCTGACACTTGTGTCATGACAAGTCCGGGGAGGGACTCATGAAAATCCGTTTCCATGCTGCCGCCGGGGCGCTCCTGCTGCTTGGCGCTGCCGCCTGTTCGCCGTCCGACATCAACGCCCCGGCGATCCCGCAGCTGCCGCCGCCGGTCTCGGTCGAGGGCAATTTCGGGGAGAACCTCCAGGCGGCCCTGATCGCTGCCCAGCCGGGCGACACGATCGTCCTGCCGGAAGGCGTGTTCCAGCTCACCGACGGCCTTTCGCTCGATGTCGAGGGCGTGACCGTGCGCGGCGCCGGCCAGGACAAGACCATCCTCGACTTTTCCGGACAGGAGGGGGCCGGCGAGGGCCTGCTGGTCACCTCCGATGATGTCCTGCTGATGGATTTTGCCGTGCGCAACACGAAGGGTGACGGCATCAAGTCCAAGGGCGCTGACCGGATCATTTACCGCTATCTCACCGTCGAATGGAGTGGCGGGCCGGATGAGACGAATGGCGCCTATGGCATCTATCCGGTCGAATCGAGGGATGTGCTGGTCGAGAACGTGACCGTGCGCGCCGCGTCGGACGCCGGTATCTATGTCGGCCAGTCGGAAAACATCGTCGTGCGCAATTCGGTGGTGGAGTTCAATGTTGCCGGCATCGAGATCGAGAATTCCAAGAATGCGGATGTCTATGGCAACATCGCCCGCTACAATACCGGCGGCATCCTCGTCTTCGACCTGCCGGACCTGCCGGTCTCCGGCGGTCATTCGACCCGCATCTACGACAATGACATCCTTGAGAACAACACGCGCAACTTCGCGCCGGAGGGCAATATCGTTGCCAGTGTCCCATCCGGCACCGGCGTCATCGTCATGGCCAACCGGGGCGTGCATGTCTTCGACAATGATTTCGCCCACAACCGGTCGGCTCATGTCCTTGTGATGTCCTATTCCCTGCCGTTTACGGATGAGGCCTATAACCCGCTGCCGCGTGACGTTGTGCTGCGCGACAACAGCTACGGGCCGGGCGGTGATGACCCGCAGGGCGATCTTGCCCCGCTCGCCGCGGCGGTTGGTGGCCAGCTTCCGGCAATCGTCTGGGACGGCGTTACGGGCTGGGGCGAAGGCGACGCGCACAATGTCAATCTCGCCGTGCTGGAAGCGCCCGAGACAGGTTTCCTGAGTCTGGGGATCGGGCGTTATCCGATCAACCCGGAAACCCTCGCGCCTTCCACGGAGCGCCCGGAGGCGGCGCCGGCGGCTGAGCCGGCCATGGTCGTCCTGCCGCATGCGGATCGCTGACGGGGCGACCCGTATGCTGAGACGGTTCCTCGCGGCGGCAGGCCTCGCGCTTGCCGCCTGTTCAGGCCAGGCGCCCGGCTCTGCCGGGCCGGATATGGCCGTCATCCTGGCCGAGGCACCGGCGCAGCAGCTTTCCGCCTACGGACTCTTCTCCGATATGCACGCCGCAGCGCCCGCGGATGGCGTTATGCCCTTCGACCTGGTCAATCCGCTGTTCTCCGATCATGCGGCGAAACACCGTTTCGTTTTCGTTCCGGAGGGGCAGGCGGCGGAGTATGACGCAGAGGGTGTCTTCAGGTTTCCGGTCGGAACAGTCCTTGTAAAGACGTTTTCCTTTGCCCCCGATATGCGGGCGCCGGAGGCGGGCGCGCACCGGATCGAGACACGCCTCCTGATCCACAAGGCCGATGGCTGGGCGGCCTTTGCCTATATCTGGGACGAGGCACAAAGCGAGGCGACCTACGCGCCGGCCGGCCGGCGCATGGACATCGCCACCATCAGCCCGCAGGGCGAGCGGCTCGCCATCCGCTATGCGGTGCCCAATCAGAACCAGTGCAAGACCTGTCATCAGGCGGGCAAGGACATTGCGCCGATCGGCCCGAAGGCCCGCCATCTCGCCCATGACGGCCAGTTGAGAGGCTGGGAAGAGGCCGGCATCCTGACCGGCCTGCCGGCCGAGGTGACGGCCGAGCCGTATGCCTTTGACGCCGGCGCGCCGCTCGATCTGCGGGCCCGGGCCTGGCTGGAGATCAATTGCGCCCACTGCCACAAGGCCGATGGCTCGGCCTCCAATTCCGGCCTCTGGCTCAGCGCGCTGGAAGACAGCCCCGCGCGTCTCGGTATCCGAAAGCATCCGGTTGCCGCCGGGCGCGGCTCGGGCGGGCTGAAACAGGTGATCGTGCCGGGTGACCCCGACGCCTCGATCCTGGTTTACCGTATGGCGTCGGTCGAGCCAGGCGTCGCCATGCCGGAACTCGGCCGCAGCCTCGACGATCCGGATGGCC
>CAYQRX010000082.1:0-11217 GCA_964419865.1 uncultured Hyphomonas sp.
AGAGGATCGTCCGCGCGCGCGTGGATGGCATTTCCGATACCCTGCTCTCGCAGCTTGTGCGTTTCGTTCAGTCGGTGCGCGAGACCGACATCAAGAAACGCCCCTCTATCGCTGAAACAGTGGACTGGGCACGCACGCTGCTGCTGTTGCATGCCAGCGAGCTGGACGAACGGTTTGTGCGCGACACGCTGAACGTGCTGCTGAAGCATGAGACGGATATCGCGGCGATTGCGCCGCAGGTGCCGAAACTGGTGCGCGAAGCCGTCGGGGCCGATGCAGGCGGGCGGATGGCATCCGGCTATCCGGCCCTCGAATAGCACAGGCGCACCGATGGAGCGCCAGATCTCCAATTTCATCCGGGCCCTGAGATCGGCGGATGTGAAGGTCTCGACCGGCGAAGCGCTGGATGCGGCGCGGACGGTCGCAATGATCGGCTATGGCGACCGCGGGCTGCTGAAGGACTCGCTCGGCTGCGTCCTGGCAAAGTCGGAAGCCGAGAAGGATATTCACGACCGCCTGTTCGATCTCTACTTCGCCCGCAGCAATGCGGGCCGCGAGGCGAGCCGGAATGAGGCGGAGGAGACCGAAACGGGCGAACGCTCCGAAAGCGGAGGAAGTGAAGACGGCGACCCTGTCGAGCAGATGGTGAGCCTCACCGAAGAAGGCAACGAACAGGCCCTCGCCGCAGCGGTCGAGCGGGCCGCGGAAGCCGCCGGCCTCAACGATATCCGTTTTTCCACGCAGACCGCCTATTACGCGCAGCAGATGGTGCGCGCGATGGGCGGCGAGGCGCTGCAGGAACGCCTGCTGCAGGCCCTGCAGCAATCCGGCGCCGAGGCCGACACCGAAGCCCAGCGCCTGATTGATGCGCGCCGGGCCCTCACGATGGCCGCGCGCGAACGGGCGGAGCGGGCCTTTGAAGTGTTCGGCGCTGGCGAGACGGAGAAGTTTCGGGACGATGTTGCGGCGACCAAACGGCTGACAGCGCTGGAAGCGCATGACATGGCGCGAATGAAATTGCTGATCGCGAAGGTCGCCAAGCGCCTGGCCGTAAAACACTCCCGCCGGCGGAAGAAAACCTCACGCGGCATCCTCGATGTGCGCCGGACGATGCGCGCCAATGCCGGCTATGACGGTGTGCCGTTCAATGTCATCTGGCGCCAGAAGAAGAAAGACCGCCCCAAGATCATCGCCATCTGCGATGTGTCCGGGTCGGTGGCAGCCTATGTACGCTTCCTGCTGCTGCTGCTTTATTCGCTCAAGGAAGTGATCCCCGACCTTCACGCCTACGCCTTTTCCTACCGCCTCGGCGATGTCAGCGACATTCTCGAGAACAATGAGTTCGACGAGGCGATGAAGAAAATCCTGCGGGAGTTCGGTCTCGGCTCAACCAGCTATGGCCAGGCCCTGTCCGACTTCGCCATGAACCATGAGACGGTGATCGACCGGCGGTCGACCATCATCGTGCTGGGCGACGGCCGCTCCAATTATGGCGACCCGCGCCTGGACCTGTTCAGCGGCTTTGCCAGCCGTGCGAAGCAGGTGATCTGGCTGAACCCGGAAGGCCCGGCGCTGTGGGGCACCGGCGACAGCGTGATCCCGCGCTATGCGCCGTACTGCAAGCAGATGAGCCATGTCGCGACGCTGCGCGACCTTGAGCGCGCCATCGACCAGATCCTGACAAGTTATTCGTAAGCGGACGGTCTCAGGCGAGTCCCATCTCTTCGCGATACCGCCGGCGCAGCAGGTCAATTGGCGCGAGATCGCGCTTGTCAGTCTCGTAATGCCAATAGGTCCAGCCATTGCAGGCAGGCGCCTGCTGGACCTGCGCACCAAGGCGGTGGATCGATCCGGTGATCGATCCGGTGGTCAGCGAGCCATCGACACGGATGCGCGCCTGATGGCGGCGCTGGGGCGAATAAAGCCGGTCGCCAGGCTTCAGCCATCCCGTTTCGATAAGCGCGCCGAAAGGTACGCGGGCAAGCGACTTCTTGCTGCGCTCGGTCTCCAGCACTTCGCCTTCCAGCGGCGTGATCGCCTTGATCCGTGCCCGGGAGAGGCGGGCATAGTTTTCTTCCCGCTCGATGCCGATGAAATCGCGACCGAGTCGTTTTGCCGCAGCGGCCGTTGTGCCGGTGCCGGAGAACGGGTCCAGCACCAGGTCGCCGGGATTGGTGGTCGCCAGCAGGATGCGGTTGAGAAGCGCTTCCGGCTTCTGCGTCGGATGCGCCTTGCGCCCGCCTTCATCCTTCAGGCGCTCACCGCCGGTGCAGAGCGGGATCGTCCAGTCGGACCGCATCTGCTTGTCTTCATTGAAGGTCTTGAGCGCATCATAGTTGAACGTGACGCGGCTGTCTTTCGACTTGCCGGCCCAGATCAGTGTCTCATGGGCGTTCTGGAAGCGCGTCCCCTTGAAATTCGGCATCGGATTGGATTTCAGCCAGATCACATCATTCTGGATCCAGAAGCCCTGATCCTGCAGCACCGTCCCGACCCGGAAGATGTTGTGATAGGAGCCGATGACCCAGATGGCGCCATCATCCTTCAGCACACGGCGGCATTCTTCAAGCCACTGGTGCGTGAACAAATCATACTCGTCGAACGATCCGAACTTGTCCCATTCATCATCCACGCCGTCCACGACAGACTGGTCGGGCCGCGTCAGCCCGCCGCCAAGCTGAAGATTGTAGGGCGGATCCGCGAAGACGAGATCGACCGAGCGGTCCGGCAGGCGGGACAGGATCTCGATACAATCACCCTGGATGATCGTGTTGCGCTGGATGGTCATGAATGGGGTGTCCCGCAATTCTACTGTGGCTGATGCAGGCGACCCTGAATCGCGCCGGTAAAGACGGGGTGAAGGAAGTCCTGCTGAAAAGTTACCCGCACAGCTGCGCCATTAACGACCGGCCGCTTGCGGCGCGCGCCCGCCCGCGCTTAGCTGCAAGCCGGTGCTGTAAAGTCGGGAGTTCAGGTAACCATGGTGCTGGCGCTGACATTGCTGGGCGGGATCGGCCTGTTTCTTCTCGGCATGTCCATGCTCACCGACGGGCTCAAGCTCGCCGCGGGCGACGGGCTGCGCACAGTGCTGCACCGCTGGACCAGCACACCGGCGCGCGGGCTCGCCTCCGGCGCTTTGCTGACTGGACTGGTTCAGTCCTCCAGCGCGGTCACGGTCGCCACGATCGGCTTCGTCAATGCCGGCCTCCTGACGCTCAGCCATGCCGTCTGGGTGATCTTCGGCGCGAATGTCGGCACGACGATGACGGCATGGCTTGTCGCCCTGGTGGGCCTCAAGCTCGATATCGGCGCCTTTGCCCTGCCGGTGATCGGGTTTGGCGTCATGGTGCAGATGGTCGCCAAGGACCGCCCCCGCCTTGCCGGGGCGGGCGGCGCGCTGGCGGGCTTTGGCCTGTTCTTTCTGGGTATCGACGTGCTGAAGGACGGGTTCGACACGCTCCTTCCCTATCT
Source organism: uncultured Hyphomonas sp. (assembly GCA_964419865.1). Lineage (GTDB taxonomy): Bacteria > Pseudomonadota > Alphaproteobacteria > Caulobacterales > Hyphomonadaceae > Hyphomonas. The sequence continues at coordinate 3,472 of CAYQRX010000082.1, forward strand.
CGATCATATCGATCTCGGCCAGGCGGGGTTCTTCGCGCCGGTCGCTTTCCTGTTCGCCGGCATCCTGCTTTCGGCCCTGGCGCAGTCCTCGAGCGCCGCCGTCGCGCTCATTCTGACGGCGACGGCCACGGGCGGCCTGCCCTTGGAATTTGCCGCCGCCGGCATCATCGGCGCCAATATCGGCACGACGACAACCGCGATGCTGGCCTCCGCCGGCGCAACACCGGCCGCCAAGCGCGTGGCCATGTCGCACATCATCTTCAATATCTATTCCGGCATCGTCGCCTTTATCGTTCTCTATCCGCTCGTCGCGGCCAGCCACTGGCTGGCCGACATCGCGCTGGCAGACGCCAAGGACGAGCCGCTGACGCTGGCCATCTTCAACACCATCCTGAACTGCCTCGGCGTGCTCGTGATCTGGCCCTTCTCGGCGCGCCTCGTGCGCTGGCTGCAGACGCTTTATGTCAGTGAGGCGGAAACCATCGGCCGGCCGGCGCATCTCGACCCGACGCTGGCCGCGGTCCCGTCGGTGGCCCTGCGCGGCCTGGTGCTCGAGATCGAGCGCATGATGGAAATTGCTTTCAGCCAGGCGCGGGGGCGCCTCGCAGCGCGGCCGGGACAGAAGATCAATGGCGAGGTCGATACCGGCATTCTGGCACTCGGCCAGTCGATCCGGGACTTTATCGCCAATCTCAGCCGCCAGCCTCTGCCAACCGAAGTGGTGGACGCTCTGCCGGATCTCATCCGCTCAATCCAGCATGTTGAGGAGGTTGCAACTGAATCTGTTGCGATCGCATCATCCCCGCGGCCCCCGCCGCAACTGGTGACAGGACCGAACTGGACGCGGCTCAAATCCGGGGTGATCAGCGCCTTTCAGACGACAAGCGGCGATCCGGGCGAATTCAAGACCGAGTTCGACCGGGAAATGGACGAGGTCGAAGCGGCGTATCAGGCAATCAAGAAAGATCTTCTGTCGGCCGCCGCTGCGGGCAGAATATCTGTGGACGCGATGGAAGCGGCGCTGCTGCATGCACGCCGCCTGCGACACCTGGCTGAAGTCGCGCTGAAGGCGGAGCGCCGGCTCTGCCCCTGGGCGCCGGTTGCGCACAACAAGGTGGAAGCATCTCCCGAGCCGGCCACCCCCGAATCTGAAGCCGGCGCCGCCTAGAGGTCCAGAATGAACTGACCGCCGGGGCCATGCGGTATCCGGAACAGGTCTGTCCGCAGGGCCGGGCGCGGCTGATCGAGCCCCTGCTGCACGGCGGCCCGGATGAAACGCCGCCGGATCAGATCCGCCACCGGCCCCCTGCCCGTTCCGCGCTCGAACCATCTGGCATCATAATCCTTGCCCCCGCGCATTTCCCGCAGCGTGTTGATGATCCGGGCGGCGCGGTCCGGCGCATGCTGGACGAGCCATTCATGAAATAGGTCCTTGATCTCGTAGGGCAGCCGCAGGACGACATAGCCGGCCCCGCGCGCACCATGCGCCGCCGCCGCCTCAATCAGCGTCTCGATCTCATGATCGTTGAGGCCGGGGATGATCGGCGCCGTCATCACCGCGACCGGAATACCGGCTTCTGACAGGGCCTGCACCGTTTCCAGCCGCCGCTCCGGCGTGGCCGCGCGCGGCTCCATCTTCCGGGCAAGCTTGCGGTCCAGTGTCGTGATCGACACGCCGACGCGCACGAGCCCTTTCTCTGCCATCGGCGCAAGCAGATCGATGTCCCGCTGGATCAGAGCCGATTTTGTCAGGAGACTGGCGGGATGATTATGCGCAGCAAGGATTTCGAGAATCTGCCGTGTCAGCCGCTCGGTCCTCTCCACCGGCTGATAGGCGTCGGTATTCATCCCGATGGCGATTGGCCGGACGACATAGCCGGGCCGGGCAAGCTCGCGCATCAGCAGTTCCGGCGCATTGGCCTTGCGAAACAGCCGGCTTTCAAAATCGAGCCCCGCCGACAGGCCCGACCAGGCATGGGTCGGGCGTGCGAAACAATAGATGCAGCCATGCTCGCAGCCCCGATAGGGGTTCACGGTCCGGTCAAAGGAGATGTCGGGCGATCTGTTGAACGTGATGATCGTGCGCGCCACTTCGTCCATCAGCACCGTGTCGAGACGCTCTGCGGGTTCCTCCACAGTGTCCCAGCCATCGTCAAAAGCGTGGCGCGTCTCGCGCTCATACCTTCCGGTCTGATTCGAAACGGCGCCGCGCCCGCGATGCATGAAACGCTCGGCCGCGCCGGCTGTGTCCAGCAGTGTGACACGTCCTGATTTCTTCAGTTTCTGCCCTGTACGCATGGACGAAAGAGAGACAGGGAAAAAAAGAACAAATCAAGAACTTTTGAGAACTCTCCTGTGAGATTTCGGGGCGGGGACTGCCGGCGTGTTCATCTGCGCGTCAGACACAACCTGCTTGAAATGGATCGGACCTTGGCCTTGGATTCGCCGGAAATCCGGTAGATGCTGCGGCCAACCCATGAAGGTGCACCCAATGCTTTCCAGCCTCCGGATCTTCGCAGCCGCCTCTGCCGTATTCTTCCTAGGCGCCTGTTTCCTGTCTGAAAACCAGCTGATCGGCGAAGGCGCCCGTCTTCAGGATGGCCCGCTCGCCTTCTGCATCGAACCTGACGAGCCCTGTCACCAGGCCATCCCGAAGGATGACGGCTATCTGATCATGCCATATCCCGAGGACGCGGCCGAGGAGGCCCCGATGTTCACGCGCTTCATGCCGCTGCTGGAAACTGCCGACGGCCAGGTCTGGCTGGGCGAAACCGAACTTGGGGAGGAGGACGAGGCCACCTGGGCCTATGTGGTCGTCCGCCCCTCGCACCAGACGCCGGACGGCGCAGCGGCCTATCTTGTTGCCGTCCCGAGCTGCAGCGATGCCAGCAGCGATGACCTTGCCCGCTACGGCCTTGAAAGGGACGGCAGCTATGGCTGCACCGTTTCCGACATCGGCGCCTTCGCCGACTATCTCCGCGCGCGCCATGGCGACGACTTTGCCGACCCTCACTGGTGGGACCAGAACTAGCGCCGCAGCAGGAAGCGGATCAGGTCAGCGCGCTCATGCGCAGCCACCCGCCCCCAGCCGTCGCGTTCATGCCGCGCCGCGGATGCACGCACCTCGGCATCCAGCATCACCAGCCGCGCCTTGCCGATCCGGCGAACAAATTCCGCATCCGCCATCGCGGCAACGTCCGGATAGCCTCCGGTCTCATCATACAGGCTCCGTGAGATCAGCAGCCCGTGCGCGGCGAGCGGTAATCCCAGCCAGCCCGCACGCCGGTTGGCGCGAGCCTCGGCCCTGCGCGCAGCGCGGGCATCGGAGCGGTATTTCAGGCGAAAGAAGGCAGCCATCCCCGGGCGGGTGTCCATGTGGCCAGCGGCGCGCTCCGGCCAGTCTCGTGACAGGCTGGTGTGCGGCTCAAGGAACAGGAACCAGTCACCGCGCGCTGCCGATGCACCGGCGCGCACCTGATCTGCGCGCGATGGGCCCGCCTCGACCAGCCTCGCGCCCGCTGAGCCGGCAATGGCCGGGCCTGTATCCTGCGATCCGCCATCGGCGAGAATGACTTCGCGGATCAGCCCGGCTTCCAGGCCGGCCATCAGGCTTTCAAGGCAGAGGGGCAGATCACCGGCCGCATCGCGCGCCGGGATGATGATTGAGAGAGGCGCAGGCATGGCGGCTCCGATTGCGGAACACAAGCGCCCGTGAGGCGTTCTTTTGCCAGTTTAGTCAAGGAGTAGTTGCTATGCCGACGATCTATGAAAGGCTGAAATCCGATCATGACCGCCACCGCGAATTGCTCGCAAAGCTGGCCGGCACCGAAGGCGCCTCTGATGCGCGCCGCAAGCTCTGGAACACCTTCTATTACGATGTCGCCGCTCACGCTGCCGCCGAGGAGGTGACCTTCTACAGCAGCCTGATTGCCGAATCCGACGGTCAGTCAGAAGCGCGCCATTCGGTCGCCGAACATCATGAACTCGATGAGATCATGAAGGAACTCAACGAGATGGATATGAGCTCACCGGGCTGGCTGACACGGTTCAAGACCATGAAGGACCGCTACGAACACCATATCGATGAGGAAGAAGAAGACATTTTCCCGGTCGCCAGGGAAGTGATCGGCCCCGACAAGTCCGGCCAGGTCGCCGCAGAGTTTGCCGAACGCAAGAGGGAAGAAGAAAAGCTCGTCGACAAGAAAGCCGACGAAGCGCTTGAAGACTGACTATTGAAGCTCGCTGAGGCGCTGCTCGATCAGCAAGAGGTCGCGCCAGGCCCGGCTCTTGTCCTGCGGGCGGCGCAGCAGGTAGGCCGGATGCAGCATCGGGATCAGCGGCGCCGAATAGCCCCCGGGCGTGGTATAATGATATTCATTCCCGCGCAGCTTCATGATCCCGTCGCGGCTCTGAAGCAGGGAGACAGCCGGTACACCTCCCGCCGCCACGATCAGCTTTGGCCGGTTGATCTCGATCATCCGGTCGACAAAGGGCCGGCATACCGCGAGCTCGTCGGCCTCCGGATTGCGGTTGCCCGGCGGGCGCCAGTAATTCACGTTGGAGATCAGGGTGTTGTCGGCCCGGCTGCGACCGATCGCGGCGACCATCTTGTCGAGAAGCTGGCCCGCCCGACCGACGAACGGCTTGCCGCGCCGGTCCTCTTCCGCGCCCGGCCCTTCCCCGATCACCATGAGGGAGGCCCCCGCGACGCCGTCATAAACCACCGTATTCTCGCAACCCGCCTTCAGCGGGCTGCCCTGAAAGTCAGAGATCGCGGCGGCCAGAGCGTCCATGTCCGCGCAGACAGCGGCCAGATTTCGCGCCTCGCTGACCCAGTCCTGGGCGCTTCGCCCGCTGCGCCGCCGCACCGGGGCCGCGTCTTGTCCACCGGCCGCCCCGGGAGGGCTGGCCGCCTCGGCCGGCGCTGGGGCCGCGGCCAACAGGGCGGTCACCAGAGCCTCGTCCACACTGACACCCATCGCCGTCCACCAGTCGGTGAGAGCAGAAATCGGCGGACTTGACGCAGGGGCGGGCATTGCGGACAGGCTGGACCTTGAGAAAACAGGCTGTAAGTGCTTACCCGGATACAGGCATACGGATAAGGCGCAAAGCCCAAACAAGGAGCAGCTTATGGCGGAGACCCCCGAGCGCGAGTCTATGGAATTCGACCTGGTGATCGTCGGCGGCGGCCCGGCCGGCCTTGCCGCAGCGATCCGGTTCAAGCAGCTCGCAAATGAGGCCGGCGAGGATTTTTCCGTCGTCGTCATCGAAAAGGGCGGCGAAATCGGCGCTCATATCCTTTCCGGCGTGGTGGTCGACCCGATCGGTCTCGACCAGCTGATCCCCGACTGGCGGCAGCGCGACGACCGCCCGTTGAAGACCGAGGTGACGGATGACAAGTTCATCTTCCTCGGGCCCCAGGGCGCAGCCGATATTTCCTGGCTGCCGATGCCGTCCTTCATGAAGAACCATGGCAATTTCGCGGGCTCTCTGGCCAATGTGACTCGCTGGCTGGGCGCCGAAGCGGAGAAGCTGGGTGTTGAGGTTTTCCCGGGCTTTGCCGCATCGGAAGTCGTCTTTGATGACAAGGGCGCGGTCAAAGGCATCGTTGCCGGCGTCATGGGCATCGGCGCCGACGGACAGCCGAAGGATGATTACCAGCCCGGCATGGAGCTGCTCGGCAAGTATGTGCTGTTCGCCGAAGGCGCCCGCGGCTCGCTGACCAAACAGCTGATCCGCAAGTTCAACCTTGATGAAGGCCGCGATCCGCAGAAATTCGGCATCGGGCTCAAAGAAGTCTGGTCCGTCCCGGAAGAGAACTTCAAGGAGGGCTATGTCCAGCACACGATGGGCTGGCCGCTCGACAACAAGACCGGCGGCGGCAGCTTCCTCTACCACTTCCGCGACAATGGCGAGCCCTTCATCACGGTCGGCTTTGTCGTCCACCTGAACTACGCCAACCCCTATATCTCGCCCTATGACGAGTTCCAGCGCTTCAAGCACCACCCGACCATTGCGCCGTTCCTGAAAGGCGGCAAGCGCGTGGCCTATGGCGCCCGCGCGATCACCGAAGGCGGTTTCCAGTCGGTGCCGAAACTCGCCTTCCCGGGCGGCGCGCTGATCGGCTGCGGCGCAGGCTTCGTCAACGTGCCCCGCATCAAGGGCAGCCACAACGCGATCATCACCGGCATGATGGGGGCCGAAGCCGCCATCGAGGCGATCCGCGAAGGCCGCTCGGGCGATGTCCTGAGCGCCTATGAGGAGGCCTATGAAGACTCCTCCGTCTACCGCGAACTGAAGCAGGTGCGGAACGTCAAGCCGCTCTGGTCGAAGCTTGGCACGGCGCTCGGTATCCCGATGGGCGGCCTCGACATGTGGGTGACGAGCCTGCTCGGGGGCTTCTCCTTCTTCGGCACGCTCAAGCATGGCAAGACCGACGCCGCTTCGCTCAAACCGGCAAAGAACTTCAAGCCAATCGATTATCCGAAGCCGGACGGTGTGCTGAGCTTCGACAAACTGACCAATGTCTCCTTCACCAACACCTATCACGAGGAAGACCAGCCGGTTCACCTGAAGGTGGCTGACATGGCGCTGCAGAAATCGTCCGAACACGATGTGTTTGCCGGGCCTTCCGCACGGTATTGCCCGGCCGGCGTCTACGAGTGGATCAAGGAAGATGGCGGGGTTCGCTTCCAGATCAACGCGCAGAACTGCATCCACTGCAAGACCTGCGATATCAAGGATCCGAACCTGAACATCAACTGGACCGTACCAGAGGGCGGCGGCGGGCCGGCCTATTCCAATACCTGACCCTTGAAAAGCCGCCTGTTTGCCGGGCGGCTTTTTCAACTCGGCGTCATTTGGCCGGGCCGCGCCTTGCTCTTGCCGCACGGGGCTGCTTGATTGCCACCATTCTTGCTGAAGTGAGCGGACCTCCATGCGCCACGTCTCCTGCGCCCTGACCGGCGCCATCGCCTGTATCCTGGCCCTTGGCCAGTCGGGCTGTGCCACCATGATACAGCCCGCCTCTGCTGACCTTCCGGAAAGGGCGGCATCTGCGCCAGAGGTCCGCCTGTCCGCCGCGGCGCGCGCCACCCGCCTTGCCGATGCCTCGGCCTATGCCTCTCCCGACGAGGCGCTGCGCGCAGGCGATACGGCCGCCTTCCTGACCCTGCTTGCCGGGATGGCATCGGAACAGCGAGGGACAAGTGAGTTCTTCGATGCCTACCTCGCCCTCGACCGGGCGGCCGATGGCGATTTTGCGGGCGCACGCGCCTATCTCGACCTTACCGGCGATGACGAACTCGATGCTGACCTGCCCGGCTTTTTCCTGTGGCTCGACGCCTGGTTCATCGCGCTTGAAGGCGACGCCGACAGGGCCATCGAGCGCCACCGCGAAGTTGCCGGCACAATGCCCGGCATCACTGCCGAACTGTCACTCGCGGCCCTGCTCGAAGCCTCGGGCCGTCCGGAAGAAGCGCTGGCCGTCTATGAGGCGCTGACACCCTCGAGGATCGAAGCGCCGGAGCACGAATTTGATCCGCGCGGCCTCGTCTACACCTATGTCAGCACGGTGGTCGTGCGCCGCGCCCTGCTGCTTCAGCGCCTTGGCCGGATCGACGAGGCGAAGTCCGTCTATCAGCTGCTCGCCGATGCCGAGCCGGAACAGGCGACGAGTTATGCCGCGGCGCTCGACAGTCTCGAAACCGGGAAAAATCTCGATAACCTGCCGCTGACTTACGTGAC
>CAYQRX010000083.1:0-11171 GCA_964419865.1 uncultured Hyphomonas sp.
ATCGCCGATGCGCCGAAGGCCGTGGCGCATCTGAGCTTCAAGTCGCAGGAGTATACCTCGAGCTAAGACTTGCCGAGGTGCCCGGCCGCCGGGCACCTCCCTCCCCGCAGGCCGCTCCGCCGGGTCCAGCAGCGTCGTCCGCCGATGCGCCTAGCGCATCGGTATGAAAATCGGACTCGCGGCGCGCGCAAGGCCGGCCTACGCGATCAAGAGCTCGCCCTCCCTCATGACAACGTCGCCGTCGACCGCGATTGTCGGCCGGTGGAAAACGAAGTCGTAGTGGCAGGCAGCCTTCACAGTGCCGCCTAGCGTCGTGCTGGTGCCGACGCCTATATGGCAGGTCGTGGCGACACCCTCGTCCTCCAGCATGAGGCCGATCAGGCGGCAACGGGGGTTCATCCCGATTCCGAGCTCGGCAACATTATAGACATTCGGGTCGCCCATCGCCTCCCACGATTCGCGGACCTTTCGAGCGGCCTCGCCGCCGCTGATCATAACCACCCTTCCCTTCTCCACCGTCAACGTCACCGGCCGGTCGGGAACGCCGATCCCGAGATAGGGTATGCTGGCGTCGCACACGATGGTGCCCTCGGCGGTCACGGGCGACACCGGCGCCTCGATATCCGGCACGGGGTGGAAGTCGCCCTTTCGGACAATGCCCGTCTTGGCGTGGGGCGTGCCCAGCCGCCCGCGGATATCGAGCATCAGGTCGGTCCCGGCCTGCGTGGTCAGGTGAACGCTCTCGCCTTTGTCCCACACCGCCGCGACACGCCGCACGCGCGGCTCGATCGCCTCGAAATCGGCATCGATCCCGCCGCCTATCATCATTTCCGGCGTCCACTGGGTCATCGCCACGACCCGGCCGCCCGCCGCGCAGAACCGCCGCACCGCATCGGTATGCGTGATCGAGACGCCCACCGGGGCGAAGACGACGTCCGCCGCGCCCATGGCCGCGCTTACCATCGGCTCCGGCTCGCCCGAATCCGACTTGCCGCTGACGGTGCGGATCGTGGCCGGCACGGCCTTCGCCGCAAGCAGTGCGTCGAACAGCACCGCGGCCAGGGACGGATCGGCCGCGCCGTCGGTGACGATCAGCACGCGTTCGCCCGGCTCCACCCGGGCGCAGGTTTCCACGAGCTTTCGCGCGCCGCGCATCATGTTTGCCGCTTTGGTCATGTGCCCTCCATCTGCTGCGTCATGTTCGGCATGGCCGGAACGGGCAGTTCCATCCGGGACACGCATGCCTTCTGATCCTGCGAAAGGCCCCTTGTAAGATGATCGAACACCTCGGCCGCGCGGGCGAACGGCAAGGGAAGCGGCCCGGACGCCGGTCCGCGCGGGCCGACTTCCGGTCGGCCGGCCGCAAGGGGCGCAATCTCAAGCCGGCACGCGCCCCCGTCGACCGGGAAGATGCAGGCCACCAACGCCCCGTCCCAGACGGGCAGGCCGATCCGGTCGTAGGAGGCCGCCCGCCCCGAGTGGAAGACCAGATTGCCGAGGCTGCTGAAGATCGGCCGGCCTCTATGGAAGGAAACGGGTTGCAGCACGGGTGCGCCGGTGCCCACCACGAGGTCGGCGCCGGCATCGATCATGGCGCGCGCAAGCGACAGGAACCATTCCGGGCTTCGGCTCCAGTCCGCCGTCCAGTGGTGGCTGTGCGCCATCACGGCCACGCGATCCGCGCGCCCGGCCGCATCCGCTATGATCGACCGGACCCTTTCCAGATCGCCAGGATCCGGCGTAAGCAGCAGGGCAATCCCCTCACCCCTTCGCACACGCAGGCCGAAGAACTCGGTGGCCGTGGCAGGCAGCGACGGGCGAAAGCCGATGGCGGCGCGGGCGGCCTCGCGCGCCTTCTGGCCCGTCTCGTCCATGATCTGCTCCAGCACCCCGTACTCCGCCTCCGGCAGGTCGAGGCTCATCCGCAGGCGCAGAGGATTGATCCCGGCGCGCGAGGCATCTGCGTAGACGATGTCGGGCTGCGGCCCCAGATCCACTGAAACCACGGCGACGCGCCCGTTGCCGGTCTCCGCACAAGCGGCTTGCCCGGCCTCCAGCAGATCCGCTCCCGTCCCCGCCACGAGCAGCCCGCAGCGGGCGGCGGCGCGGCGGGTTGCCTCAATCCCGGGCGGGCCGAGATCGAAGGCATGGTTGTTGGCAAGCCCGAGCGCGCCGAAACCCATGCGCCGCAGCGTCGCCAGCGCGCGCGGCCGGGCGAGATGCAGCGTCCGCGTCTTGGTCGGCCATGCACCGGGGGCGTTGACCGTCGCTTCCAGGTTGACCAGTGCAAGATCGGCCTTGCCCGCCAGTTCGCAAAGCTGCCGCGTGCCCGGATGCGACAGGTCCAGCCGATCGTGCAGGCACGCCTGCCCGGCGACGACGATCCTGAGCGCGCCGCCGGTCACCCCCGCGATCCGACGACCGGCAACACCAGCCGGGACGGATGGGCGGCGCTGCAATGCACGGTCTGCGTCGCCAGTCGCCATCCCTGGCTGTGGGTATGAAGCGCGCCGGTCGCGGGATTGATATCGAACCGCGGGAAATTGCTGCCCGCAATGTCCAGCCGGACGCGATGTCCGGCCTTGAAGAGATTGGAGACCGGCGGCGGATCGATATCGATCTCGACGATCTCGCCGGGACGCAGCGGCTCCGGTTCACTCCAGCTTTTCCGGTAGCGGCACCGCAGGATGCCGTCCGTAAGGTTCATCGCAAAGCCCTGCGGATAATCCGAGGAGGTCGGATAAACGTCGATCAGCTTCACCGCGAAGTCCACATCGGGCGTGTCGGCGCTGATCCACAGCTTGACGCGGATCGTCCCGCTGACCTCTACATCCTCGTCCAGCGGGTCGGTCTGGAAGACCAGGACATCCCCCCTTGCCGAAAGCGGCAGCCAGGGCGCGTGCGCGCCGAAAAGCTGGGGCGAGGTGCGCTGGTCGAATGCCCCGCCCTCCATCACCGGCTGCCCGGAGGTGATGCCGCCGCCTATGGTGGGCACGGGTCGGCGCGGATCGTGAACGAAGCTGACTGCGGCATCGGCGCCGCCCGGAACCTCCGACAGGCAACCACCCGCATGCAGATACAGCACGGACTCGGCCGAATCGGCGGGCGGCCAAGCGCCGCTCCCGACCCAGTTTCCGCCGTGGTCCAGCCGGCCCTCGGCCGTCCTGCCACCGCCACCGCCGCCCATGCGGAAATACCGCACCGCCTGGTCCCGATAGCGGCGGGGCCTTCCGCGCAGATGGTGGTCGAACCAATCCAGGCGCAAGGCCAGGTAGTCCGGCGCGATCTGGTCGTCGAGCGTGGCGGCCGGGCCGAAATCGACCTCGCCCGCATGCCGCGTGCTGCGCCGTCCGTGCAGCCATGGCCCCAGGATCATCTCCGCGACGCCGTCCTTGCGGGCGGCAAGGCCGATGAAATTCTCGACCGTCGACTGGACATAGGGATCGTACCAGCCGCTGAGCAGCAAGACGGCGAGGCCCTCGAACGCGTCGTAGCGCCCCGCCGCATACAGCGCCGGCTGCCGCCAATACGCGTTGAAGACGTTGTTCTCCAGTTGGTCGAAGAAATAGGACTCGTATTCCGGCGCCCAGCGCAGGGGCGACTGGCCCCGCTTCCAGGGCCAGGCGCGGAACCACTCGGCGATGTCCTCATTCTCCAGCGCGGCGCGAGCGATCGGGTTGTCCTTGCGGCTCTGGCGCGCATGCTTGAATGCCCAGGTAGCCTGCTTCATCTCGAAGGCCCCGCCCTGGCGAACTCCGGTCCGATAAGCGTTGGCAAGCCCGCCGCAGTCGAGGACCAGCGCCTTCAGGCCGGGCGGGCGCAATGCCGCCGCCGCCGTCTGCGTATGGGCAGAATATGAAAGGCCGAACATGCCGATATTGCCGTCGCACCACTCCTGCCGGCCTATCCAGCAGATGGTGTCGTAGCCGTCCTCGGCCTCGTCCAGATATTTGGTGAACAGACCTTCCGACTCGTGGCGCCCCCGGCAGTCCTGCACGATGACGACATAGCCGTGCCGTGCGAAGGCCGATGCCAGCTCGTATCTGGAAATCGGCTGCCGGTTGCGTGCGTTAAACTCGCTTTCCCGCACGCCCTGCTTGCCGTAGGGCGTGCGTTCCAGCAGGACGGGAAAGCGTCCCGGCACGGGACGCCCTCCCCTTGCCGGGCGATACACATCCTGAGCCAGCCGGACACCGTCGCGCATTTCGAGCATATGGCTGCTCTCGACGACAACGTCGTAGTCCGCCAAGTCCGTGCTGGCCTCGTTCATCTATCGCGCTCCCGATGGTCAGTTCGTCACACGGACCGACATGGCCAGGGTGCGCTCATCGCGTCTTGGCGTGACCTCGAGCCCCTCGCGGGCCGCCCAGGCAAGAGACTGGAAATAGAGCGGCACCATAGCCGTGTCCTGCGCCAGCGCGATCTCCGCGGACTCGTTCAGCAGCGCCTCGCGCGCGTCCGGGTCGAACTCCTGCAGGGCCTTGGTGATCGCCTCGTCGAACACCGGATTGCTGTAGCGGAACCGGTTCAGGGTCCCCAGGTCGCGATCCGGGTCGAAGGTGTGGAACAGGTTTGACAATCCGCGCGAGGCTTCGCCCGACGAGTTCCCGTAGGAGAAGATGAAAATGGAATAGTCACCATTTGCGGCTTCCGTCGTGTAGACGGAATAGGGACGGACCTGGACGTCGTTCACTTGGAGGCCGCCCTGGGCCAGCATTTGCCCGACGGCCTGGGTGATCTCGCCGTCCATCAGGAAGCGATCGCCGGAGCCATGGACTGTCACACCGAAGCCATCGGGATAGCCCGCCTCGGCGAGCAGGCGCTTGGCCTCTTCGTGGTCGTGCTGCGTTACCGGTATGGACGATGCGTAGCCATAGACGCCTTCAGGCACCGTCTGGGAAGCAGGCTCGCCCGAGCCCTGGAGAATATTGTCCGTGATCCCCTGCCGGTCGATCAGCAGCGAGATCGCCCGGCGCACCCGCGGGTCCTGCAGCGGGTTCTCCTCTAGCGGATTGCCGGCGAGATCCGTGAGCAGCGGCGCGTCGTCGCTCTGGTTCAACGCGAGGTAGACCAGCCGTACCGTACCGACCTCGAAGACGTTGATATCGGATGATTCGCGCAGGCGCGGCAGGTCGGCGGGCGCCACCAGATCGATGACGTCGACATCGCCGGACAGGAGTGCCGCGACACGCGCGGCATCATTGGTGATAAACCGCATCACCACCGTGTCGAAATCCGACACCTGGCCCCAATAGTCCGGGTTGCGCTCGAGCGTCAGCCGGTCTCCGGGAACCCAGGAGACGAATTTGAACGGCCCGGTGCCCACGGCGATGGCGGGATCGTTGAAGTCGTTGCTGGTCGCCTCCTCCGCGGCTGCCCGCGAGATGATGTATATGTTGCCGATATTCTCCATGAATTGCGGATTGGGGCGATTGGAGCGGAAGCGGATGGTGTGGTCATCGACGACCTCCATGCTTTCCAGCGTGCTCAGCGATTCCGCGTAGGAGGCCGGGCTGTTGGGAACATCCGGTGCCCGTTCGAACGAGAAGACGACGTCGGCGGCGGTGAAGGGCGTGCCGTCGTGGAAGGTGACGCCCTCGCGCAGGTGGACGAGCCAGGTCACCTCGTCCTCGTTCTCCCATGACACCGCCAAGCCGGGCGTTGGGCGCGCATTCTCGTCGCTCAGTAGCAGACGGTCGAAAATGTGCAGGGATGTCATCTGGTTGTTGCCGTTTCGGGAAAAATGCGGGTCGATGGATACCGGCTCGTTCCCGCGCGCGATCACCAGTTGCTCCGCCGCGCTCAGGCTCGTCGTTGCCGCCACTATCGACAGCGCGACGCACGTAACCCGGGTTATGTGTTCAAGCTTGGCACGCATCTTCTCCGTCCTCCTGTTGCAGTCATCACAAGCGATGCGCCGGGACGGCGGCATCAGGTTGCGTCGTTCAGGTGACAGGCCGACCATCGGTCCGGCGCGATCTCCCGGAGTCGCGGCGCCTCGGCGCGGCAGCGTGCATGCGCGTGCGGGCAGCGGGGGTGGAAATGGCAGCCGGCCGGCGGATCGAGGGGAGACGGTATCTCGCCCTTGATGGGAGCATAGGCGCGCGGCCCGGCACCGATCCGCGGGACTTCTTCAAGCAGGGCGCGTGCATATGGGTGGTTCGGTGCGCGGTAAAAATCCACCGTCTCGCCGATCTCGACGATGCGCCCGAGATACATGATCGCAACGCGGTCGGAGATGTGCTCAACCACGCCCAGATCGTGGCTGATGAACAGATAGGTCAGGTTCAGCCGCTGCCTGAGGTCGATGAAGAGGTTGAGGACCTGCGCCTGGATCGAAACGTCCAGCGCGGCGATCGCCTCGTCGCAGACGAGGAAGCGCGGCTGGACGGCCAGGGCCCGGGCGATGCCGATCCGCTGGCGCTGGCCGCCGGAGAACTGGTGCGGCAGCCGCTTGCGATAGCTCGGGTCAAGCCCCACCTTCCGCATGATCTCGACCACGTATGCGTCGAGGTCCTGGCGCTTCACCAGACCATGCACCAGCGGCGCCTCGCCGATGGTTTCGCTCACCCGCTTGCGCGGGTTCAGGGAGGACATCGGATCCTGGAAGATCATCTGCATCGCCAGCCTGGCCCTGTGCGCCTCCCTGGGCGGCAGGGACACGACATCCCGCCCCTCGAACAGGATTTCGCCGTCCGACGGGGGGAGGATGCCGGCGATCACCCTGCCGAGCGTGGACTTTCCGCAACCGGATTCGCCCACAAGCCCGACCACCTCGCCCGGCGCCACCGTGAGGCTCACCTCGTCCACCGCCCGCACCGTGCGCCGATCGAACCGGCGGCCGGTCAGCGTGCCGACCAGCCGCTCGGCGAAATCGGGCCGCTGCTCGAACCGCTTGCTGACGTTGCGGGCTTCGACGATGGGCCCAGTCATGGGCATGGCTCCAGGAGAGGACGCATGCAACGGACGGAACGCTCGCGGCTCAACCCGGTCGCGGCGGAAAGCGTCCGACAGGACTCGACAAAGCGGTCGCAGCGGGGGCCGAAGGCGCAACCCGGCGGCAGATCGGCCGGCGACGGCGCCATTCCGGGAATCTGGCGCAGCGGAACACCGCGCGCATTGTTGCTTGCGACGCTGTTCAGCAGGCCGCGCGTATAGGGATGCGCAGGCGCGGCCAGGACGTCGCGCACGGGCCCTTCCTCGATGACCCGGCCCGCATACATGACGCAAACGCGGTCGGCCATGCCGTCGATCACCGCCAAGTCGTGCGTGATCCACAGGAGGGCGGTGCCCGCCTCGCGGCAGAGCTCCTTCATCAGATAGACGATTTGCGCCTGGATCGTGACGTCGAGCGCCGTGGTCGGCTCGTCGGCGATGATCAGGCTCGGATTGTGCAGGAGCGCGATCGCGATCGCCACGCGCTGGCGCATCCCGCCCGACATCTGATGCGGATAGGACCGCAGCCTCTCTACCGCAGCGGGTATGCCGACCTGCTCCAGCGCCTTGAGCGCACGGTTCGCGGCAGCCCGCCGGCTGACCCGTTCATGGGCCTGTATCGCCTCGATCATCTGCGTATCGACCCGCAGGACCGGGTTCAGCGTCATCATGGGGTCCTGGAAGATCATGGCGATGTCGCGCCCGCGCAGATGCCGCATCTCGGCCGCATCGCACGCCAGCAGGTCGCGGCCGCAAAAACGGATGGTGCCGCCGGTGACTTTGCCCGGCGCGTCGACAAGGCCCAGTATGGAAAAGCCGGTGACGGACTTCCCGGAACCGGATTCGCCGACGAGGCCGACGATCTCGCCCTGATCGAGAGTGAGATCGAAGCCCCCCACCGCACGCACCACTCCGGCGCGGGTCTCGAACTCGGTGACGAGGCCGCGCACCTCCAGGAGGGGCGCCCGGCCGGCGCTTTGCGCGGTCATCGCTGCATCCTCGGATTGAGGACATCGCGCAGCCGGTCGCCGACGATGTTCAGGCTGAAGATCGCCGTCAAGAGCAGCAGGCCCGGAAACATGGATATCCAGTAGAGGCCGGACAGCAGATAGTTGAAGCCGTTCGCGATCAGCAGCCCGAGCGAGGGCTGGGTGATCGGCAGGCCAAGGCCCAGGAAGGACAGCGTCGCCTCGGTGGAGATGGCGCTGGCGATCTGCAGGGCGCCGATGACGATGACGGGCGGCATGCAGTTCGGCAGGATGTGCCGGAACAGGATGCGCGCGCGACCCAGGCCCAGACACGTGGCCGCCTCGACATATTCCTTGGATTTCTCGACCATGGCGACACCGCGTACGGCGCGGGCGAAATATGCCCATTGCACGATCACAAGCGCCAGGATGACCTTGTCGACGCCCTGACCGAGGACCGCGAGCAGCACCAGCGCCACCAGGATGGTCGGAAAGCCCAGCATGAAATCGACGACGCGCATGATGAGCGCATCGATCCAACGGCCGGAGTAGGCGGCGATCAGGCCCAGGAAGACGCCGACCATAATGGCCAGCACGCCCGAAAGGGCACCGACGAACAGGCTGGTGCGCAATCCGTAGAGCATGGCCGACAGCATGTCGCGGCCCTGCCCGTCCGTGCCGAGGAGATACATGAAGCCGGCGGCGTTGACGTAACCGGGCGGCCGCCGGCCGTCGAACAGACTGATCTGGCGCAGATCATACGGATCCTGTGGCGCGATCAGCGGAGCCATGAGCGACGCCGCGACGAGAAGGATGAAGATCCAAAAGGCGACGACCGCGCGCGGGCTCTCCCCGAACTCGCTCCACAAGCGTCGCCATACAGGCGGGTCGCTCACCAGGGCCGCGCCCTTCGCGGGCTCCGGCACGGTGGCCGGCATCGGATCGTTGGACACGCTCATCGGCCCGCCGCCCGCAGCCGAATGCGTGGGTCGAGCAGCGAATAGGCGATGTCGACGAGGAGGTTTATGACGACGAACATCAACGTCACCACCATCACGTAGGCGACGATCACCGGGCGGTCGAGCACACGCATCGAATCGATGATCAGCTTGCCCATTCCCGGCCAGGCGAAAATCGTCTCCGTGACCGTGGCGAAGGCGATCATCGAGCCCAGCTCCATGCCGACCACGGTCACGATGGGGATCATGATGTTCTTGAGGATGTGCACCAGCAGGATGCGGCGCTCGCTCAGCCCCTTGGCGCGCGCGAACTTCACGTAGTCGAGCTGGGCGGTCTCCAGCACGCCCGTCCGAGTGAGCCGGATCAGAAGGGCGAGCTTGAAGAGAGCGAGGTTCAGCGCGGGAAGGATGAGGTGCCGGATGCCGTCCCAGGTGGCGAAGCTCGTCTCGATGCCGAGGATCGTTCCGGTGGTGCCCCGACCGTTGGCGGGCAGAATGCCGAGCCATACCGAGAAGACCATGATCAGCATCAGCCCCTGCCAAAAATTCGGCATGCTGAAGCCGAGGATCGAACCGGTGACGACCGCCTCGTCGAAGGCCGTGCCTGGCCTGAGGCCGGCCCACAGCCCGATCGGGATGCCGATCACGATGGCCATCAGCATGGCACTAAGCGCCAGCTCCAGCGTCGCGGGAACCCGCGCCAGGATCAGTTGGATCGAGGGCGCGTTGAAGACGAAGGACGTCCCCAGATCGGCCTGAAGGACATTGCCGAGAAACATGAAGTACTGGACGGGCAAGGGCTGGTCCAACCCAAGGTTGCGGATTGCCCGGTCGAGTTCCGCCGCCGTTGCGTCGTCTGGCAACAGGATCGCCGCCGGATTTCCGACCGCGTAGACCCCGATGAACACCACCAGCGACACCGCCAGGAGCACTCCCACCGCCTGAAGGCAGCGGCGGACCAGAAATGCAAGCATTCGCTGTCCTTCACATTTATTTCTTGAGCGTATCGAATTCTGATCCGATGATCCGACCTGCCCCCTAAGCGCGCAAGATTATTGAGCCCAACTATGAGGGCATAAGCCAGGCTTATGCATCCGACCGATGAACATACGGCAGCTGGAAGTCTTCAAGGCCGTCATGGAAGCCGGCTCGGCAACGGGCGCCGCGCGCCGTCTGTCGCTATCCCAACCGGCCGTCAGCCAGCACGTCTCGCAGCTGGAGGCGGCATTGGGGTTGACGCTTTTCGTGCGCGAGTACGGGCGCCTGAAGGCGACCGAACACGCGATTGCACTGCATGGCGAGGTCGTTCACGCCTTTGACAGCCTCGATAGGGTATTCAATTTTGCCCGTACCATCCGCGGCAATCTGAACGGCCTGGTGCGAATCGGCTGTCCGCATTCGCTGGCCGAGGGCCTGATGCCAAGGGTGGCGCGGCGCTTCCATGCTTCATATCCCCGCGTTCGCATCAGTCTGGATCAGGGCCGCTATGCGGCGGTAATCGGCATGGTGGCCGCCAGGGAGGTGGATTTCGGAATCGCCAAGGGCGACATAAGCCACCCCGGAGTGACGACACGCGCGCTGGCCAGCACGAAGACCGTCTGCGCGCTGCCCGCCGGTCACAGGCTCGAGACGTCGAACCGCCTCACGGTCCGCGACCTCGCCAGCGAGCCGCTGATCATGCTCGGCCAGAGCCGCCCCTGGCGCTACGAGATCGAGATACTCTTCCGCAAGAGAGGGCTGGTGCCGCGCGTGCAGATTGAGACCCATTCCGTCAGCACCGCATGCAACTTCGTCGCCCAGGGCATGGGCCTGGCGCTCGTTCCCTACCTTCTGGCAAAGCAGTTCCTGCACCTCGATATCGTGCTTCTGCCCGTCGATTTCGAAGTCGAGCACAATTTCTGCACGGTCATACCCTCGCTGCTGACACCCTCGCCGCTGACGGAACAGTTCCTGTGCGAGCTCAAGAAGGAGGTCGAGGCCGAGAACCGTTAGCGCATTGGCCCTCCCGCCCTCGGCGAGTACTTGGGGAGGTGAGGCGCTGCCGGTTCGGCAGGTGGATCAGGGCAATCTGGCGGAGACATGGCTGCGGCCGGAGGCCGACCTCGGCAAGAACGATCGGCTCGATCGACTTGATCGGCTGGTGCAAGTTCATGGAGCTGACCAGCTAAGGGAAGACCAAGGTGAATATGGCGCCACCGCCCGGGTTGTCGCCGACTTCGACTTTGCCCCGGTGCGCTTTCATGGTTTCGCTGACGATAGCAAGGCCGAGCCCGGAGCCCCCTCCCCGGCTGTTCCGGCTCCGCCAGAA
>CAYQRX010000084.1:0-10944 GCA_964419865.1 uncultured Hyphomonas sp.
GAAGGATCCTTAGTGCCGTGGCACCCTATCCCGTATCCGATCAAACCCCTCCCGGACCATTGCAAACCGCGCCTCGATATACGGTTCGAACTGCAAGTCCGTGAAGATGTGCGGCCAGTCGTTTTCGATCGCTTCGCGCACCAGTTCGCCGACATAGAGCGGGTCGATGCCGTGGGTGATGGCGGCTTCGACATCCTGCAGCGCCTCGCTCTGCACGACATCTGCCTCGCGCTCCGGTATCTTGCCGGCGAAGCGGTCCGGAATGTTGCGGGCGGAGTCGAGTATCCGTGTCCGGATGAAGCCGGGGCAGAGCACCGACACGCCGATGCCCTTCGGCGCCAGCTTCGGCCGCAGCCCCTCCGACAGCGCCACGACGCCGAATTTCGTCACATCATAGGACGGGTTCGTCGCCGCGATCATGCCGGCGATCGAGGCGGTCGAGACGATCTGCCCACCCTCGCCATGCGCCTCGATCAGTGGCCCGAAAATCTCGATGCCCCAGATCACCGACCAGAGGTTCACCCCCATCACCCAGTTCCAGCCGGCATCATTCCAGGTGCCATAATCGCCCCCGCCGCCGACGCCGGCATTGTTGACCAGGATGTGCACCTTGCCGAAGCGGGCGATGGTCTCGTCGGCGGCGCGCTGGAGGTTGTCCTTCAGCGACACATCCGCCACCACGCCGGCGACATCGGCATTCGTCGCCTTCAGCCCGGCAACGGCTTCGTCCAGCGCGTCCTTTTCGATATCGCACAGCATCACCTTCACCCCCGCCTGCGCCAGCGCAGTGGCGATGCCGAGCCCGATGCCGGATGCCGCCCCGGTGACAAAGGCGGTCTTTCCCTCAAGGTGTTTCAAGTCTTCCTCCCGGTGTTCTTTTGCCCGACCATGCGCCCGGCGCCGCCTGCGCGCAATTGTCTGGGCCGCTTCACGCAACGTCACTTTTTGACGGACACGGGATGACCTGCCATGACTGGCTCATGTCTGCTGACCCGATCATCGAGACCCTCGAGCGCGCCGGCGAGCGATGCCCGGACCCGGCGCCGCTGGTCTATCAGCGCCTCTTCGCTCTGCGCCCGGAGTTTGAGGACTTGTTCGTGATGGACACCGATGGCGGGGTGCGCGGGGCAATGCTGGAGACCTGTTTCGATGCCATCCTCGGCGTTGCGGAAGACACGGCCACCCAGCGGGTCATCATCTCGTCCTCCCGCTTCAGCCACACGGCCTATGGCCTGGCCGAGAGCGATCTGGATCTCATCTTCAGCGTGATCCGTGACACGGTGCGCGATCTCAATGGCGATGACTGGACGCCGGAAGCGGCGGCCGCCTGGGATGCGCGCCTGGCCGAGATCGCCGCCATCGCCTGAATTGCTGGCGCTGCCGCGCCGCCTCCGCTAGGGTTTCCCGAAACGATCAGGGGAGGATTCAAGATGACCGATGCCGCTACGGCCAGCTATGGCACTGTCTCACGCGTCAATCACTGGCTCGGCGCGCTGCTCTTTGCGGGCGTGCTCTCGGTGGGCCTCTATCTTGCCTATAGCGGCGTGGAGGGCGAGGAACGCGCGCCGATCATGGCCATGCACCGGGCGACGGGCACGGTGCTGCTTCTGTTTGCGCTGTGGCGGGTCTGGTGGCGCATCCGGCAGGGCTTCCCGGCGCCGCTGGACGGTGTGCCCGCCTGGCAGGTGACGCTGTCGCGGGCGACGCATTGGGGGCTGATCATCTGTATGCTGGCGATGCCGATTTCGGGCGTGTTCCTGATGTCGCTGCTCGGCGGTCGGCCGATCAACATCTATGGCCTGTTCACAATTCCGCCGATCATGGACATCGAGGGCATAAGGCCGATCGGACGGCAGATCCACGGCCTCGTCGCCTATACTTTCCTCGGACTGATCGGCCTGCACCTGCTCGGCGCACTGAAACACCTGCTGATCGACCGGGACGCAACCGTGCAGCGGATGCTGGGCACCAGGCGGCCGGCTTGAGCCGGGCTCACTCCATCCGGAATTCGACGCCGATCTCGCGGCCGCATTCCCAGCGCTTCATGCAGACGCGCGGGCGATTGAATTGCGGCAGGTCCATCCTGAACTGGTCGGGCAGGCTGACGCCTTCGGCCATGCAGATGCGGGCGCCGCCGGGAGAGACATCGCGCAGCTCGCACTCGACCCGTTTGAACAGGCCGAGCCGGACATATGCCCGGCCCTCGACGCGGATCCGCTGGCCCCGCCGGTTATACTGCAGGAACGGCTGGTGATTGATCTGAGGGCGCAGTTGGGTCATGGGGATGGCCGCATATGTCTGTGGTGCCACCGGTGGATGGCATACTCTATGAATGGCACATCCGGGTAAAGTTGTGTCCAAACCCATTGTTTCAATTGAACAGAATTCCGTCAGCATACGTTGACGATCACACGGAGGACGAGAGTGAGCGGTGAAGTTCTGATCCGGGCCGAAGGCGGCGTCGGGCGTATCACACTGACGCGGCCGCAGGCGCTGCATGCGCTGAACACGGCGATGTGCGCCGCCATACTCGATGCGGTGAGCCAATGGAAGAGCGATTCTTCGATCCACCTCCTCTGGATCGACCATCAGGAGGGCACGCGCGGCTTCTGCGCGGGCGGCGACATCCGGATGCTGGCGGAAAGCGGCGCCGGGGATGCGGCCGAGGCGCGGGAGTTTTTCCGCACCGAGTACCGGATGAATGCGGCGCTGGAGGCGTTTCCGAAACCGATCCTCTCGGTGCTGGACGGGGTGACGATGGGCGGCGGGGTTGGCCTGACTGTCCACGGCTCGCACCGGGTGGCGACCGAGCGGACGCTGTTTGCGATGCCGGAGACGGGCATCGGGCTTTTCCCGGATGTCGGCGGGGGCTGGTTCCTGCCGAGACTGGCCGGTGAACTCGGCACCTGGCTGGCGCTGACCGGAGCGCGCCTCAAGGGGGCGGATGTAGCTGCGGCCGGTGTGGCCACGCATTTCCTGCCGTCGGAGCTGGTGCCGGCGCTGGCGAAGCAGATTGCCGGCGCGGACTTTTCCGCTGGCGCGGTGGACATGCTGGACGAGATCCTCCGTAGCCTGACGCATACGGTTCCGGCGCCGTCCTATGCAGCGCACCGGGAGGCGATGAACCGCTGCTTTGCCTTCGACACCGCCGAGGAGATCGCCGCCGCGCTGGAGGCCGAGGGCGGTAACTGGGCCGCGGGCGAACTGGCGAGCTTGCGCACCAAGTCTCCGGAGACGGTGAAAGTGGCGCTGCGTCAGCTGCGCGAGGGGCGCCGGCTGGAAAGCTTCGAGGATAATATGCGGATGGAGTACCGCATCGGCTGGCGCAAGGTGCAGAGCCATGATTTCCAGGAAGGCGTGCGCGCCGTCATTATAGATAAAGACAATGCGCCGGCCTGGTCGCCGGCGCGGCTGGAAGATGTCAGCGAGGCGGACGTTGCGCGTTATTTCGAGCCGCTGGGCGAAAACGAGCTGACATTCTGAAGTAAAAGTAATTCACCACTTTCTCTTTCTGAACTTCAATACAGAGCCGCCTGGATACTTTTCCGGCGGCTTTTTTTTCGCGCGGTGTTCCGGAATGGAACGGAATCGGCGGCCAAAAGCCGTTACGGGGCAGTAACGGTTAATGTATTCTCTGTTTTGTTTACCAAGCGGGCTCAAAACGCTGTTGTGCTTATCAATTTATTAGGTGGCGTCCTGTAAATCTGTTCAAACTACAACAAAAGTTGAGTGGTGGTGAAAATGATGATGATGGACATGCAGGAGACTGCAAACGGATCAATTGGCGAATCTTTCCTGAAGTCGCTGTCGCTTCTGGAACAGGCACATCGCCGTCTGCACGATGTCGTGAAGGACGATCTCGAGCGGGGCGGTGAGCGTTCGCTGACGGGCGTTCAGGCGCTCCTGCTGTATGAGATCGGCGAGGGTGAAGCACCGGCTTCGGTGCTGCGGGCCCGCGGCGCCTTTGCCGGCACCAGCCTTTCCTATAACGTCAAGAAACTCCAGGAAGGCGGCTATCTCGTCCAGACCCGTTCGGAAGACGACAAGCGCACGGTGACCCTGCGCCTGACCGATCGGGGCAAGAAAGTCCGTGCACGTGTGGAAAAACTGTTCGAGAAGCAGGCCTCCGCACTTGAGCCGACAGCCAGCGTTCGCGCCGATGACCTGTCACAACTGAACAAGACCATCTCGCGCCTTGAGCGCTTCTGGTCGGATCAGATCCGGTATCGTCTCTGAGGCCAGGGAGTGGCTACAGGGAAGATGGGGGAACCCCCGGACGGGATGGGCGTCCGGGGGTTTTCCATTTCCGGCGACCGGACCGTTACGGATAGATCATCTGCATGGAAACGGTCGTGCCGCCGCCGGAGACATCCACCGCGGCCTCGTCGAATGTCGGCGCGGCCCGGAGGCTTTCGGCACGCGGGGACGACCAGCCATCTGCGGGCCTGGCCTGTTCATCGATATCGAACACGCCGTTTGCATTGGTGTCATGCCAGACAGCGACGGCATAGCGCCCTTCCGGCAGGTGGAAGGTGGCGCTGAAGGTGCCGGCCTCGGGCGCGTCGACGATCTGGCCGGCAACGCCGTCCTCGGACATGTACTGCGCTTCCGTCTGCACACCGACATAGAGCTGACCGCCGCGCGCTTCGACGCCGGTGACGGTCACGGTGAGGGGCTCGGTGGCCGCGGCGCCGGCGATCATCAGGCCCGCGGCGAGCAGGGCTGGGGCTTTGAGTCGGGTCATGGGTCAGGTCTCCTCTGGCTGACACATGCTTTGTATTTCAAAGCAGAGGCACACGGCAACAGAGAACTGTGAAAAGCAAAGCTAGAATGGATGCCCGGGGGAAGGGGAGGGGGTGCTGGGCGTGCCGGCTTTGACCGTTTTGCCTGGGGGGCGGCCTTCCGCCCCTTCGGGGCACCTCCCTCGTCAACGGGGGAGGATGAAGTTGCATCCGGCGGAACCGCTTGTCCTTCCTGCGAAGCGGGGAAGACAGAACGCAGCCCTTGTGCCGCCGGCCGCTGCCATTACCCTTGGCGGCGAAGCGGTGCGGAGGTGGTGCGCGATGAAGCTCTTTGCGGTGTTTGTCGGCGGGGAGCATCCGCGTGCCAATATCGAGCTGCATGACATGCGCTTCGTGGCTGCGGAGACATTGGAAGCCGCCATTCCGCAATTGCGCGACGCCTGGTGGGGCGACCCGGCATCGCTGCACATCGATGGCTATGCCGAGCTGACGGAGGTCGATGGCTGGCAGGTCGAGCTTGTTCCCGGCCGGGCGCCGGAAACGCCGGCGCGGGGGCTGTGGTTCGTCAATCTCGGCGGCTATACGCCGGAGCTTTTCGGCGAGCAGCACAACTATCTCTTCCTCGCCGGCATGGACAAGGCGGAGGTGTGGACGCGCGCGCGGGCGCTGTCGCCGGACTGGACCGGCCGGCACAAGGACAATTTCGTCACCGTCGATGATGTCATCGAGGTCTCGCGCCTGCTGGACGGGCAAGGCTGGCATGTGCGCCTCGAAAAGCCCGCCACCGGCGCGGCGCCGAGCCGGATCGTGTCGGACTATATCAGGCTCTGAGAGGGCAAAAGCGGCGCCCCGGGGCGCAGCAATAAGCAGGTTGCGGGCCCGGCGGGCTTTGCCTATACACCGCCTTCCGGTCGGAGCGTGGCGCAGCCCGGTTAGCGCACTAGTCTGGGGGACTAGGGGTCGTGGGTTCGAATCCCGCCGCTCCGACCATTTATCACAAGGCACTCGCCCCTGCCTGCCTTGGCTTTCTTCTATTTTCCGAACCCGCGCGCGCTGCGCGCAGCACCAGCGGCCGGACGCAGCTGGGCTGGCCGGCGGGCGGGATGGCGATGCGGTTTGGGGGCGCGTCAGGATGTGTCGCAGAAGATGGCGCGGGTCGCGGCGCGCTGCGGCGCGGCGCCGGCGCCAGGGGACACGGGACGGCTGAGCGGCGGCGCTGCGGCCTCAATCGCCGCCGGGACATCGCTGGCCCAGACAGGATCGCTCCAGTGCGGGCGCACGGGCGCGAGCGGCACATAGGTGCCGGGCGCGGGGTCGCGGTCGCCGAGATAGACGATCTCCACCCCGCCCCACCAGCGGACGTGCACCATCGCGTCCCAGCAGCCCCACGCTTCCATCCACCGCACGGCGCGCGTCAGCTGCCAGAGGAGGACCGGCCAGAAGATCCAGTGCACGTCGGCAAAGAAACCGGCGAAGGCAGGATCATGGCGAAGGCGGTCAAGGGGGGACATGGCGATGAGTTTACACCGGCCCTCGGGGGTGTCGGATAAGTTTTCCGGCAGAAACTCGCAGGCGCTTGAAAGAACTGGGAATTTTACTCCCGGCCGGGCGGAAAGGTGGGGGATAGGCCGCCCCGCCCCGGCCGGCTGGCTGGAAGTCCGCGGGCATCAAATTTCTCCCTACCCGCATCTTTTCCACAGGAATTTTACGCCTTAAGGTGGTAGGCATGCGGGGGACTATTGCTATCCTGACGGCGGCGGTTGGCGGCGCAGGTGTCGCCGAGGCGGCGCCCTGGGTGCGCGAGGAAGGCGGCTGGTATGCCCGCGCGCTTGGCACGCAGGACAGGCTAGATGGGGCCGTCGGCTGGCGCGCGGATTTCTATGGCGAATATGGCCTGACGCCGAAAGTGACCGTGACGGCGAAGAATGAGGCCGTGATGTATCCCGGTGCGGCCGAGTTCGACTAGGATTTCTGGCGGCTCACCTTCCGGCGCGAGCTGGCGAGCCGCGGCGGCTGGACGGCCGGCGCCGAGGCGGGCGCCGTGTATGGCAGCACCGTGACCAGCGTTTTCGGCTGCAACGGCTTCGGCTATGAGGCGCGCGCCGGGGCGGGATGGTCCGGCATGATGTCGGGCCGGGCGCTGTATGGCTTCGCCGATGCCGCGCAGATCGTCCAGGAGGATGGCTGCCGGCGCACGCGGATCGAGACCGGATATGGCCAGGACCTGACCGAGCGGATCTTCATCGGCCAGCAGCTCTGGT
This sequence comes from uncultured Hyphomonas sp., assembly GCA_964419865.1. Classification (GTDB taxonomy): domain Bacteria; phylum Pseudomonadota; class Alphaproteobacteria; order Caulobacterales; family Hyphomonadaceae; genus Hyphomonas. The sequence goes on from CAYQRX010000084.1 coordinate 7,004, forward strand.
ATGAGGAAGGCAATCAGAGCGCGCGCTCGATAAAGACCGAGACGCAGCTGGGCGTGCATTTCGGGCCGGTCGACCTGTCGCTCGGCTACCGCCAGGAAATCGGCGGCGTGTTCGAGGAGAGCGCGGTGCTGGTTGCGCTGGTGGCGCGCCGCTAGCCCCTATTCCGTCTCCGGGGCGGCCTCATAGCCGGTTTCAGCCATCAGCCAGGCGATGACGCCGAGGCGGTCAGTGTCGCGGCGCACGCCGGAGAAGCTCATCCGGTTGCCCGGCACAAAGGTGCGCGGATTCTGCAGCCAGTCGTCGAGCAGGTCCGGTGTCCAGACAAAGGTCTCGGCCTGCAGGGCCGGCGAATAGGCGAAACCCTCGGCCGTGGCGACCTGGCGCCCGAATATGCCGTGCAGGTTCGGGCCGACAAGGTGCGGGCCGTTTTCGGCCGTCGTGTGGCAGGACTGGCAGAGCTTCCAGGTGCGGTTGCCGGCGGCATAGCTGGCGGTGTTGTAGGGCTCCGGCAGGTGGGCGAATTCGAGGCTGGGCTCGCCGGGAGCCGCTGGCGCGGCAGCCGGGGTGGCAGCCGGCGCCGGGGCGCTGGCGGGCGCTTTCGGGGTGGGCTCGGACCCGCCGCAGGCGGCCAGAGCGAGGGCGGCAATCAGGGCAAGCGGGGCGGCGGAGCAAAAGCGCATGGGTTTCAATACCTTGTCTGAGGCAGGATCTGTCCGCGTGCATCTTCGCGCCGTGCGCTGCCAAACTCAACCGGTGGAACGGCTGCTGCGGCAATATGATGAAATGCTATCCGAAACAAAGCTGTGAGCGCCTCTGATCCGCTCGGAGGACAGGCTGGCGGCAATCGGCTAGTCTGCCTCTGCGATGCCCGATTCTGTCCGCCCCCGCCCCACGATCCGCAAGCTGCCCGCCGATGTCGTCAACCGCATCGCCGCCGGCGAGGTGGTCGAGCGGCCGGCTGCGGCGGTGAAGGAGCTGGTCGAGAATGCGCTGGACGCTGGGGCGCGCCAGATCGCGATCTCGATTGAGGCGGGCGGGCTGAAGCGAATCACGATCGAGGATGATGGCTGCGGGCTGTCGGCAGACGATCTTGTCATCGCGCTGGAGCGGCATGCGACCTCGAAGCTGGTGCCGGATGGCGACGGGCGCGTGGACCTGCTCAACATATTCACCATGGGGTTTCGCGGCGAGGCCCTTCCCTCGATTGCCTCGGTCAGCCGTATGCGGATTGTCTCGCGCGCCGCCGGCGAAGAGGCCGCCGAGATCGCCTCCGACGCGGGGCGGATCGAGGGGCCGCGTCCGGCCGCCTTCACGGGGCGGGGCGAGACCGGCACGCGCATCGATGTGAACGATCTGTTTCATGCGACGCCGGCGCGGCTCAAATTCATGCGCGGCGAGCGGGCCGAGACGATGGCGGTGAGCGATACGGTCAAGCGCCTCGCGATGGCCAATGCCGAAGTCGCCTTCAGCCTCGAAAGCAATGGCCGCAGCCTGTTTCGCTATGGCGCCGAGGAGGCCGGCGATGAGGGCCGGCTGAAGCGGCTCGGCGCGATCATGGGGCGGGAGTTTTCAGACAATGCCGTCGCCATCGATGCCGCGCGCGAGGGCGTGCGGCTCTCCGGCTTTGCGGGCTTGCCGACGCTGAACCGGGGCAATGCGCAGATGCAGTTCCTGTTCGTCAATGGCCGGCCTGTCAAAGACCGCATGCTGACGGGTGTGGTGCGCGCGGCGTATCAGGATTTCCTGGCGCGCGACCGCCATCCGATGGTGGCCCTGTTCGTGGGGCTTGATCCGGAAGGCGTGGATGTAAACGTGCATCCGGCGAAAACCGAAGTGCGTTTTCGGGATGCCGGCGGCGTGCGCGGGCTGATGGTGTCGGCGCTGCGCCATGCGCTGGCGGCGGCAGGTCACCGCGCTTCGACGACGGTGGCAGGCTATGCGCTCGGCCGGGCTCGGGCCGAGCCGGAGGCGCAGCCTGGCCTTCTCTGGCAGGCGCCGCAGACGGGCGGCTATGCCGAGCGGCCGGCCATGCCGCCTGGGATGCGCGAGGCGCCGGCCGCTTTCGCTCCGCGCGGTTTCGTGCCGGAAGCGGGCGCGCCGGATACGGCCCCGGCGGCGCGGGTCGAGGCTGGCCCGGTGCCCGCGCCCGGCGCGCTGGCGGACTACCCGCTCGGCGCGGCCCGCGCGCAGGTGCACGAGACCTATATAATCGCTCAGACGGCGGACGGTATCGTCATTGTAGACCAGCACGCTGCGCATGAACGGCTCGTCTATGAATCCATGAAACGCCAGATGGCCGAAGGCGGCGTGCGGCGGCAGGCACTGCTGATTCCGGATGTGGTGGAGCTGACCGAAGATGAGGCGGCACGCGTGACCGCCCGCGCCGACGAACTCGCCCTGCTCGGGCTCGAGATCGAGCCGTTCGGACCCGGCGCGATCTGCGTGCGCGCAACGCCTGCCCTGTTCGGAGAGATGGATGCGGCCGGCCTGATCCGCGATCTTGCCGATGATTTCGCAGAATATGAGGCGGGCCTCACCCTGTCTGAACGCTTCGAGGAAGTGATGGGCAATATGGCCTGCCGCTCTTCCATCCGTGCCGGGCGCCGTCTGACGGCGGACGAAATGAACGCGCTGCTGCGCCAGATGGAGGCAACGCCCCATTCCGGCCAATGCAATCATGGCCGGCCTACCTATGTCGAGCTGAAGCTCGCCGACATCGAACGCCTGTTCGGCCGGCGGGGATGAGTGGGCCGGGGCTCACGCGACGCGCCGCGCTGAGCGGCCTTTCGGGCCTTGCCCTTGCCGCCTGCGCAAGCCGCGCTGACCCTCTGCGCATACCCGCCACCTCGGCGCGGCGCCGGATCGAGGATCTGGTCCTGTCGGCGATGGTGCCGGCGGCGGGGCTCGTCGTGCGGCGCGGCGGCGAGGTGATCTTCGCACATGCCGAGGGCCGGGCGCAGGGCGCTGCCGGCGAGGCAGACCCGCTCCCCTTCCGGACGGATGCGCCGATGCGCGTGGCTTCGGTGTCGAAGATGGCGGCGGCGCTCGCGGCCTGCCGGCTGGCGGAACAAGGCCCGGTTGATCTTGATGGGGATGTGCGCGGCCTGTTCGATCCGCCGCTCGTCCATCCGGATCATCCGGCGCTGTCCATCACGCTCAGCCACCTTCTGAGCCACCGGGCCGGGTTGCACGATCCCAATGTCTACTGGATGGCGGCGCCGGGGCGCACCGAAGCGCTGTTCACGGAAGATATGTGGAGCCGAGAGACCTGGGCCGTGCCCGGGCGGGGTTTCCGCTATTCGAATTTCGGCTACGGCCTGGCCGGCGCCGTGCTTGAGAAGATGACCGGAGAGCGGTTCGACCTTCTGGCGGCGCGCGAAGTGCTGGTGCCTCTGGGGCTGGATGCTGGGTTCAACTGGTCAGGCGTGTCGCGGGCGAAGCGTCTCCGCGGTGCCACACTCTACAGCCGCGAGGACGACGGCGGCTGGCAGGTGACGGTGGACGGGCCGGACAATCTTGAAGGGCGAGAACCCGCGGTCCTCAAAGCCGGCGGTTTCCAGCTGTCAGATTATGTTCCGGGAACGAATGGAACGCTGTTCAGCCCGCAGGGCGGCCTGCGCGCCAGTCTGGAGGATTTGGCGGTGCTCGCCAGAGCGGCGGCGCAGGCGATGCCGGAGCCGCTCTGGACCTATGACCCGACCGTTCCCAATGGTGACAATGAGGCGGGATATTTCCAGAGCTTCGGGCTCGGCATCCAGTTCCATGCCGCGGATGTTTCGCCTGTTCCGGGGGTTGCGCTCGCCGGGCATCACGGCGAGGCCTATGGGCTCTATTCCGGCGCCTTCCATGCGCCGGCGCTGGACGCGGAGATTGCCTTTGCAGTGACCGGGACGTGCCGTTCCGGTACGGAACGGTCAGCGCGTCATCCGGTGCTGGTGCGC
>CAYQRX010000085.1:0-10897 GCA_964419865.1 uncultured Hyphomonas sp.
CCACCTTTCACGACGCCGGCCGCTTCTATGCCACCCTCGCCCATGAGGCTTGCCATAATGCCGAGGTTCGGATTATGCCGCGCCGATCTGCTAGACTTATTGGATTGCGGTTAGGCCGGCGCGGCGTGTCGGCATAATTCAGAGTCCTTCGAGGAATGCCAAGAGTTCGTCACTCGGTCGATATCGTCCGCCCGTGCTGTCGACCGGTTTCGTCAATGCCATCGCTTTTTCCTTCAGTTCGATATCAGCATGGATGTAGACCTGCGTCGTCTCGACTGATTCATGGCCCAGCCAGAGAGCAATAATTGTTCGGTCCACGCCACTCTGTAGAAGCTGCATTGCTGCGGTATGGCGCAAGACGTGCGGCGTAACGCGTTTCGATCTGAACGTCGAACTAGTCAAAGCGGCGGTACCTGAGTGCTTCCGAACTATCCGTTCAACCGCGTCTCGGCTCAACCGTGCGCCCCGAATTGTTGCGAACAGGGGGTTGCTCGGGGCGGCGTTAATTTGGGAAACCCAAGCTCTTAAAGCATCCCGACTATCCGCCCGGAGGGGCGTGGCGCGTTCTTTTCGGCCCTTGCCCATGCATCTGAGATGCGCTCCGGTGCCGAGATCGACGTCGCCGACGCATAGGTCGATTACCTCTGATACGCGCAAGCCCGTCTGTAGCATAGTGAGGAGCAACACCCGATCGCGCCGCCCAAACCAAGTCGTCTGGTCAGGTGCCTTCAGTAAGACCTCCATCTCGTCACGGCTCAGGAAGTCCACGACGCGTTTTGTGTGACGTTTGGACGGCATCGCCAGCACCTTCTGGCAATGATGCAGCAACTGGGGTTCACAGCCCGCGACATATTTGAAGAACGAACGGATCGCTGCTAGGCGAGTGTTCCGGCTTCGCGCGCTGTTGCCGCGGTCATCCTCGCAGAACGTCAAGAACCGTCCGATGATCTCGGCATCGATGTGGGCCACATGCAGTTCAGTCGGTGGCAACCTGGTCTCTGCTGTTGCGTATTTCAGCAGAAGCCGGAAAGTGTCGCGATAGCTGGCGATCGTGTTTGGGCTGGCCTGCATCTGGGTCAACAGCCGCTCGGTGAAGAACCGCTGCACGTAGATGGGCAATGGATAGGTTGCAATCATGACGCGCCCTCCAGTACACGTTTTTCGGCCCGCGCCGCCGCCAACTGCATCAGCTCGGGCACGGCTTCGATATACCAGAACGTGTTCTTTGGCTCGGAATGGCCGAGATAGGTGCTGAGTTTGTACATTTCGGCCTCAATGTCCCGACCATCGCGGAACCAATCCAAGATGGTGTAGACGGCAAATGTGTGCCGCAAGTCATGGATGCGCGGTCCATCGCCGTGTCGGTTGAAGGCTTGCGGCGAACGAAGGCCTATGTTTCTGCTGACTTGCGCAAAGTTGTAGCGTGCCCCGCAATCTCCCGCCGGTTCGCCATCTTCTTTGATGAAGAACGCCGACGACTGGTGCGCTACCAGCCGATCCCGCAGCTTGGCATAATGGGCGAGCCGATGGGCGGTATCACCGTTGACGGGCAACTGCCGATCCTTACCATTCTTCGTGTTTCTGAGCGTCAGGACGGCATGGTCAAGATCCACGTCCTGCCGGCTCAGAGACAGAGCTTCATTCACCCGCATGCCCGTTACAGCTATCAAACCGAACAGGGTCTGCCACAAAGCGGCCCGAAGGCCGTAGGGCGAAGGCAGTCGCCCGGCTTCGTCGACAATGGCTACGATTTGACTGGGCGCATAGATGTAGGGGACGCGCCTTCGGTATCGGCCGATGACGAGTTGGCTGGACGGGACTTCGGTCCGATCGTCGTGCTCTGCAAGCCAAAAGGCAAACTGGCGCACCATGCCGAGGCGATGAGACCATGTGTTGTTGTCCGCACTGCCGTAGCTTGCCTTCCAATCAAGGAACAACTGCGTCGAGATGATCTGGAACCCGTTGTCATTGGCAAAGCTGACGAACTTGCGGAGGACCCGTTCCTCAAAGGACAAATCAAATCCCATCGAACGCCGAAGGGCGAGATATTGATCAAGTCGTTGAGACAGCTTCTTCATTTCACTTCCTCCGCCGTTGGCCAAGGACGTGAAATCGAGCGCAAGGCATCGACATCATGTTGCGCATATATTGTCGTGTTCTTCGCAGACCGGTGTCGCAGCACATCCCCGATCTCGGCAAGCGACGCGCCTTTTCGCAGCATGTCGGTGGCCAAGCTGTGCCGCAGAATGTGCGTGCCAATATAGGCTTGCGGCGGACTGATGCCGGTCGCATCATAGGCATCCCGCAAAATCCAGCGCAGAATTTGTGCGTCCTTGAACCTCTTGAACGGCGGCTTTACTGACACGAACAGCGCGCGATCCGGCCCCCGGCGCTCATTCTTGATGTAATCGACAATCGCCTCACCAATCTCCGCTGACATCGGCATTTGATCATGCAATTGCCACTTGCCACGGATTAGGATTTTACCACCACGCCAGTCGATATCGTCTAATTCTATCGCCGTTACCTCCGGAGGGCGAAGGCCCAGCCGAGCGACCAGCATCAGCATTGCATAATTGCGTCGGCCCGTTTTCTTCTGGCCGCGCACCACCTCGATGAGCCGGTTGACCTGTCCCGGCTCCAGATACCTCGGAATGCCTGTCGGCTTCGGCTGCCGAGACTTAGGCACGGCGTTGCTTAGGTTTCGCTCCGTCTTTCCACTCCAAAACAGGAACTGAAACAGGTTGCGCAGATGGGACGGGCCGGTTTTGTCACGTGGCGCATATTGCGCCTCTCGCATTCGAAGGATGAACCCGGTGATGTCGTCAGGCTTGACGCTGTTGAGATCTCCCAAACCGGTGCCGAACTTCGCGTTTAGGAACCGGTCATAGAACCGCAGGCAGTGGTAGATTGTGTCCTCGGAAAGGCCGCGCTGAACCCGCAAGTACGCTTCGTACTCCCTTTTAAGCACTGCCCTTGGTGACATGTCGAGCGGCGGTATGGCGCGCGCTGGAGCGGCCGCATTCTCGATCAGGTAATCCCTGAACCGATTAAGTCGGTATAAGCAATGGCTCTTGTCTTTAGCCGACGCGGCATCGACGATTGCACGCGCAAGCTGGTCCATAAGCTCATCAGTTAAGTCAGCTGGGGTGACTTTTGCAGATACCAATGCCTCTCTGAGAGCTTGTGCATTCGACCTGTATTTCGCAATTGATCCCTTGCCGTACCCTTCAGATTCGATGCGTTCGGCGAAGTGGGCAACGTGGTTGATCGGATTTGGGCGAGATCGGTTCGCGCGAGAAGTTTTCGTTTTCATAAACTTGTCCTTCAGTTGGTTGAAGGTTGTACTTATGCCAGATCACCAAAGCGGACGCTCACGGGACAAGGATAGATCGACACTATTGGGACAATCCGGACATTCCCAGTGATACCCGACTTCGCACCCTTATGCGGTTTCGTAGCGATCTGCCCCGCGCCACGGTAATCATTCTGGCCAAAACGCAGAGAAGAACGCCGCCGAGATCGCGAAAATGGCAGCGATCGAGGCAGCATCTCTGATGTCTCAAGAATCGACTGCGAGATGGGCGCCAAGGGCTGCAAGATATCGACTTCGTTTGGTCATGATCGTTCGCGACTTTGATTCTCGGCCCCAAGGGGCTGGCAACTCGAGGTATCGGCAATCTCGCTAGATCAGGCTTCTGATCGTCGGACCCATACTCTTGTCGGGATGGATTAGAAGCGTGGGGATTCCTAATTGCTCGGCGCCGTTGATGTCAGTTTCAGGATTATCGCCGACCATGATCGCCTCGTCGGGCGACGCATTCCGCAGACCGCGAAGGAAAAGCGGCGCGGCTGGCTTACCGATGAAGGGGATCGCGAGGCCGGGGCGGCAGGCCCGGAGCAGCCCAGCGACTGCACCCGTTTCGATGGCCGGACCCGCAGCGCCGGGATGCGTCAGATCGGGGTTGGCTGCGACTATCGGAACACCTTGTGTGATCTGGACTAGCACGGATTCCAGTTCCGCCAGCGTCGTGTCGGGTGCACGGCACAGCACGATCAGATCCGGCCGCTCCGACGTAAGGTGCAGACCCAGCGTCTCGGCCCGGTCGCGCATCGCATCCGTGGCGATCAGCCGGATGCGGGCGTCGGGATAAACCGTTTGCACATGAAGCAGGGTTTGTTCTCCGGCCAGGAAAATCTGCGTCGCCGGCACCTCGATGCCGATCCGGGCCAAGCGGTCCGACAGGCCCGTTGCCGTATCGGTCGAGTTGTTGGAGACAAGCGCCAACCTGTCGCGCACCGCATCAACGAACGCGGCGGCCCCGTCGATCGTCTGCCCCCCTCGGATCAGGCAGCCGTCGATGTCGCACAGGATGCGCCGCGCACCTGCGACCAGAGCACGGTGATCATCGGCATTCGTCACAGGTCGATGAATCCTTCGTGCCGCATTGCCGTGGAGTAATCCTCGGACAGGTCGCCCTCGGGGGCCATCAGCGGAAATGTCGGCGCGCGCGAAGCGAATTCGTGCATATGGACCACGACGCGGTCGGCATCGGCCAGCACAACGCCATAGGCAGGCTGGGCCAGATCGCCCTGTATCACGTCGCTGGACAGGTCCAATGCAACCTGATGGTTCAGCCCGCGCATGCACGAGAATGAAAGCCCGCGCCAGTTGCCGAAGATCGCCCGGTGGACGTGGCCGAAGAACAGGTGCCGGATGCGGTGGGTGTGCGGTGCGATGACGGCGTGGAACGCCTCGGCGTCCTGCATGCGGATGTCGTCCATCGCGCGGATGCCCACGTCGAAGGGAGGGTGGTGCATGAACAGAAGGACCGGACCCTCGCTGCCCGCAAGCTGCCGTTGCAGCCAGTCCAGCCGCGCAGGGCAATAGCCGCCTGCATGGGTGCCGTCCACCCGGGTATCGAGAAACAGGCACAGCCCGGCCTCGGTCTGCCGCGCGGACTGGACGAAGCCGTTTTCGTCGCGCGGTATGGCCGGAAAGACGGCGGCAAAGGACGGTGTGTCGTCATGGTTGCCGACCATCAGCACGAGCGGCGTCTTCAGCCCTGCGATGGCGCGGGTAAAGGCGGCGTAGGCGTCGGCGTCGCCCCAATGGGTCAGATCACCCGTAACGACGGTGAAGTCGGCATCGGCGTGATCGCGGTTTATGCTCTCGACCGCAAGCGCGAGGCGGCGGGACGGGTCGGCCCCGAACAGGCGGCGACCGCCGCCGATCACGTGGGTGTCGGTCAGGTGGATGAATTTCATCATGTCTCTCCGGGATGCCGGTCACGCAGGCGCGCGACCCGCGGGTTCGGGATCAGTGCGGCAGAAGCTCCGCAACCTCATCCACCAGTTCCTGCTGCAGTTCTTCCATGTCGGGCTGCTCGCCCGTCACCAGGCGCTCCAGCCCGTCATAGATGACCTGCGTGATCGCAAGGCCGTTCGCGCCCGGATAGGCTTGCCATTCGCGCATCAGCGGCAGCTGCTCCACCGCCGATGCCTTCTCGGGGTAGCGGTCATAGAAATCGGCAAGGATCAGCTCGTTCGCGGCGCGGTTGGGCGGCATGTAGCCCGTGGTGCGCGCCACATCGGCTGCCCCTTCGCCCGAGGTCAGAAACTTGATCCATTCCCATGCCGCCGCCCGCACCGCCGGATCGTCCGAGGTCGAGGTCATCATCGCCGCATTCCCGCCCGCGGGCAGGCCCAGAGGGGCGCCGTCGATGCCGGGGAAGGATGCCGTCGTGAATGCCAGATCCGCGTTCCCACGCGAGATACGCCCGACATAGGAGGTCGAGGAGAAGAGCATCGGAATCTCTCCGGAGGTGAAGGAGGTGATCGCTTCCTCGACCGACAGGTTCTTCATGCCGCATTCGTTTACGATCTTCTGGATCGTCTGCAAGGCAACCAGTGCCTCGGGGCTGTCCAGCGTCATTGCGTTGCCTTCGACGATGGGCTTGTCCTGCGACCACATCAGCGCCTGGAACAGCCAGTTGCCGGTGATCTGCCAATCCCAAAAGATCGGATTCTCGTAGCCCGCCTCGCGCAATGTTCCGCAAGCGGCGATCACTTCGTCCCATGTAGCGGGAAAGCCGTCGATCCCGGCATCCTGCATCATCGCAGTGTTGTAGAACCCGACGGGAAGCGAGACCGAGAAGGGCAGGCCATACACCTGATCGTCGAAGGTCGAAAGTTGCAGCATCGCAGGGTGATAGCCTTCGACCTCGAAATCGGCCTCCTTGGCGATGAACGGGTCCAGCGGCTGGGCGATGTCATTTTCTACTAGGATCTGCTGGCGGTTCAGACCCTGCATCGTCACGTCCGGCAGGTTGCCCGACACGGCCTCGCGTAGGATGGTGTTCGACGCATCCTCGTATTCCTCATAGGAGGCGCGGAACTTCACCTCGATGTTCGGATGCGCCTCTTGGAAGCGGGGCAGGATCGCCTCATAGGTGACGTCGAAGATCGCGGAGTAAGGGTAGACGAATTCGATTGTCACCTTGTCCTGCGCATGGACCGTGGTGGCCGAGAGCATCAGCCCGGCAAGAAGGAAAAGGCGTTTCATTTTAGTCTCCGGGTGGGGGGTCATTTCATTCCCGAAAGCGCGATGCCTTCGATGAAGCGGCGCTGCGCCAAAAGGAACGCGGCGATGAGGGGGATGACGATGATGGTCGCGGTGGCCATCATCGGGCCATAAAGGCTGCCGTCGGCGCCGGCCTGAAACTCGCGCAGGCCCAGCGGCGGGGTGAACAGATCACGATCGCCCGTGATGACGATGCGCGGCCAGAAATAATCGTTCCAATGCGCAGTGATGGAAAAGATGGCAAAGGCGATCAGCGCGGGGATCGCGGTTGGCAGCATCACGCGCCAGACGATGGCGAATTCGCCCATTCCATCCATCCGCGCGGCATCGACCAGATCGTCGGGCACGCTTTGGAAGAACTGGCGCATGAGGAAGATGCCGAAGGCCGAAATGGTCCACGGGATCACCAGCGCGGCATAGCTGTTGGTCAGCCCCAGCTTCGCCAGCCCCAGATAGAGCGGCAGCGCCACCGCGTTCACCGGGATCAGCAGGCAGAACAGCACCAGTGCAAATGCCGCATCCCGGCCCCAGAACCGCAATTTTGTCAGCGCATAGGCGGCGGGCAGTGCCACGATGACCTGTATCACAAAGATCGACACGGTCACGATCAGCCCGTTCAGCAGGTATCTCAGCAAGGGCGCCTCGGTGAAGGCCTTGGTGTAGTTGAAAACGGCGGGGCGGGTGGTGCATGCAGCCTCGCGGCCCTGCTCCAACTGCGCCATGATCGCGTCATCGGTTTGGCCGGGACTAGCGGCGCGGGCAGCATCCATCGCGGCGCGGTCGGGCTGGCTGCGGGCCATGCACATCGTGTCCAGCATCGGGGCCTGCGCGCCGAACAGCCCGCCGGTGCCGGTCTCGATTTCGGACGGGGATTTCAGCGAATAGCTGAGCATGACGGCAAAGGGTGCCAGCACGACAAAGCCGCCGATCAGCAGCACCAGATGTTTCAGGATTTGGGTCATGAATCAGGCCCTCCGTTCCGTGAGGCGGCGTTGCAGCAGCGTCAGCGCCATGACAGAGATCAGGAACAACACGGTGATCGCCGCGCCGATGCCGACAAGGTTCTGCACGATCCCCTTTTCATAGATGGCGAACATCATCAGATAGACCGACTTTGACGGCCCCCCGCCGGGCGAAAACAGCACCTCTACCGTGTCGAAGGTCTGGAAGGCGCGGATGAAGGTGGTGATCAGCACAAAGGTCGTGGTGGGGCGCAGCGCAGGCCATGTGACCAGCCGGAACCGCTCCCACCCCGATCTTGCGCCGTCCATCTCCGCCGCGCCGTAAAGCTCGCGCGAGACGCCGGACAGGCCCGCCAGATACAGCACCATGTTGAACCCGAAGCCCTGCCAGACGCCGATGAAACAGGTGACCCAGATCGCATAGTTTCGGTCGCCCAGCCAAAGCGGCATCTGATCGGGGCAGACCCCTTCGGGCAGCACGCCGCAGACCGCCAGGAGGCTGCGGTTCACCACGCCGATGGTCGGGTGCAGCATCATCTGCCACACGATCGTCATTGCCAGAAGCGTTGCCATGACCGGCAGGAAATAGACCGATTTGTAGAACGCCGCCCCGCGTGACAAGGACTGGATTAGCAGCGCGGCGCCAAGGCCCAGACCGATCGATGCTGGCACCACCACCGCAACGTATGTCGCCGTGGCGACCAGCATCTTCTCATAGGTGGAACTCCCGAAGATGCGGGCGTAATTTTCCAGCCCCACCCATGTCAGCCCTGCCGCGCCCAGCGAATAGTCGGTGAAGCTGAGAACCACCGCCGCAAGGATCGGCAGGATCAGGATCACCAGCATCAGCGCCAGCGCGGGCGCACCCAATAGGAAAGCGATACGCCCTTGGGTCATGCGAAAACTTGCGCGGTCACGTTCCGGCAGCGTCCGCCCATCGCGTCGAAAATCAGCGCGCGGCCGGGATCGAAACCGATGCCCACCGCATCCCCGACGACAGCTTGGGCGGACGTTCGCAGCACAAGGCAGTCGGGAAGCTCGGGCACCGCGATCTGGACCACGAATTCATGGCCCATATTCTCCACATGCGCGACCTTGCCGCGCAGCTTGGCACTGCTTTCGGTCAGAAACAGCGCCTCGGGGCGCAGAGCCAACCGCAAGGTGGCGCGGCCCGTATGGCGCAGTGGCAAGGGGCAGCCGGGGATGGAGATGCGGCCATCCTTATCCGCCTCGGCGGGAATGACGTTGATACGCGGCGAGCCCACAAACTCCGCCACCCGCAGATCACAGGGATCGGCATAGATTTGGGCGGGCGTGTCGCATTGCAGGATCTCGCCCCCCATCATCACGGCGATGCGGTCGGACATGGTCATCGCCTCGACCTGATCGTGGGTGACGTAGATGAACGTCGCGCCCAGCTTGCGATGAAGCTCGGTGATCTCGGTCCGGGTGTGGGCGCGCAGCTTGGCGTCGAGGTTCGACAACGGCTCGTCCAGCAGGAAAGCCGCCGGATCGCGCACCAGCGCACGGGCCAGAGCCACGCGCTGGCGCTGCCCGCCGGACATCTCGCCCGGGCGGCGATCCAGCAGCGGGCCGATCTCCAGCATCTCGGCGGCGCGCTGCACATCGGCGGCAATGGACCGCGCCGCCGCACCGCCCATGAAGCCCCCGACCAGCGGCAGACGCTGCCAGCGGTTCAGACGGCGCATCCGCAGCGGCACGGCGATATTCTCGGCCACGGTCAGATGCGGGTAGAGGGCATAGGACTGGAACACCATCGACAGGTTGCGGTCCGCCGCCCGCATGCCCGATACGGACACGCCGTCCAGCAGCACCTCGCCCGCCGTTGCACCCTCCAGCCCGGCGATGATCCGCAGCAGCGTGGACTTGCCGCATCCCGATGGCCCGACAAGCGAGACGAACTCGCCCTCGGCAATGTCCAGATCGATGCCGCGCAGGATTTCGGCGTCCTTGAAGGATTTCTGAATACCCCTGAGTGTTACCGTCGCCACGATGAAGTCCTTTCGCTGTCGTGGCGGGCATAGGCGATGCAGTTGTAACGTTTATGACATGATATAAATTTAGGTTATGCTTCGACATCGCTTGGAGCCGCCATGAAACGCCCCACCGCCAGCCAGATACGCGCATTCAACGAGGTTGCCGCGACAGGCAGCTTTTCCCGCGCGGCTAAGGCGTTGGCGGTGTCGCAACCCGCGATCACCGCGCAGGTTCGCGCAATGGAGGAGGCGCATGACGTGCGCCTGTTCGACCGGGTAGGCACGGGCGCGGAACTGACGGCGATCGGGGAAAGGCTTTACCGCCACACCCGTCAGATGCGTGACACGGAAAAGGAAGCGGCGGTGATTCTCCACTCCGCCCGCACGCTGACCATTGGCGAGCTAGTCATCGCAGCTGGCGCACCGGGGCCAGCCATGTCGCTGATCGCGGCCTTTCGCGCGCATTATCCCGGTGTCCGACTGGCGATGCATTTCGGCAACTGGCAGCATGTCGTGAATGCGGTCAGGGACAGGAAATGCGATCTTGGCATACTGACCGAAGCGCCGCAGGCGGACGACATCTTTCGCGAGGCGCTGTTCGAGCAGTCGCTGGTGGCCCTGATCCCCGAGGGCCATCCCCTGTCCCGCCGGCAGGAGGTGAGCCTGAGCGAATTGATGGATCACCCGCTTCTGTTCCGCAGCGGGCAATCTCAGACCCAGAAGCGCCTGAACGGCGTTCTAACTAAATCGGGCCTCCGGCCGCAGCCCCTCCTCTGGCTGGAATCGCGCGAAGCGATTTACGAAGCTTGCGCGCAAGGCATCGGCATTGGCTTTATGTTCGACGCCGCCTCGACGCGTGCCGATCGCGTGTGCCGCGTAAAGATACGCGAGATCACCGATTTCTTTCCCGAATATGCCTTTTGCCTTCGATCTAACCAGAGCCTTCGCCCAGTCGAGGCATTCCTAAACCTCGCTCGCGACATGCAGTCCCAAAGGGCGAACCATTTTGCAGGTTGATCAAAGTTCGTCCACGAATAATCAAGTGAGAACTGTTCGGATTGATCCCTATCTCGTCCGAAGGCCCTAGTGTATTTGGTTACGGTTCCAACGCTAGGACCCGAATGACCGCAAAGGGCTCTCAACACCTTTCGCCGCGTTGAGTTCGAACGGCTGCTGTTTGTCGCCAACGTTTTTATGCCGACACGCCGCGCCGGTCTAACCGCAACCCAACAGGTCCGGCAGATCGGCGCGGCATAATCCGAACCTCGGCATTATGCGTGTTATGCCGACCTCGGCATAATTGCCACTGGACCGGCCACAAGTCCCGGCTGGATCGGTTTTCCCGCTTCACCGAC
>CAYQRX010000086.1:0-10871 GCA_964419865.1 uncultured Hyphomonas sp.
TAGGCCGGCCGCTGCCGGAGGCCAGACAATACCGGCCGCTTTCTTCACAAGCCTCACGAGGTGCTTCTGCCGCGCCCGGCCTTCAAGCGCGCTCTTTCCCGCGCAATGGCCGCCGGCCCGACTATTGCCCGCGCTCGCCGCCTTCTGTCGCCATCGGGCGCCCCCCGGCCCATGGCGGACCCGCGATGGATTGTTCCGGCAGGCGCCCTATATCCTTGGAGCAGGGTCAGGGGACGCAAATGTCATTCCTTCGAGCAGTTGGCCTTCGGGCAGTTGGCGCTATAGCCGTGTTCCTGGCGGGCCTTACGGGCCTTGCCGCCAATGCGGCAGAAGAGCCCCCGCACACGGTGGCTCATAAAGCCGGCGCGATTGAAATCCGGGACTATGAGCCGATGATACTTGCTGAAGTGGATGTATCCGGTGACATGGCCTCGGCCGGAAACCGGGGATTCCGGCTATTGGCCCGCTACATCTTCGGCGACAATCAAAGCCCGCAAGGCGCCGAGGGCGCCCGGATCGACATGACTTCCCCCGTCATCCAGGCGCGTCCGGAAAAGATCGCCATGACAGCGCCTGTGACACAGCAGCCAGGAGAGGCCGATGGCTGGCGGGTGGCATTCATCATGCCTGAGGAATGGTCGATGGACACCCTGCCGCGCCCCGGCGATCCGCGCATCGCCCTGCGCCAGGTACCGGCGCGCAGGATCGCGGTCATCAGCTTTTCCGGCGGCCCGGAAGAGAAGAGGTTTGCGCGCAAGGCAGGCGAATTGGCCGCCTTCCTGGAACGCGAGGGATATGAGCCCCTGGGCGCGCCCGTCTATGCCCGCTACGACCCGCCCTGGGTGCCGGCCTTCTTCAGGCGCAATGAAGTGATGATCGAGATCGCGAGATAGGAAGTGATCTGCTCGTCTGCTTGGGACCTGGCCGCAGGTTCAGCGGCATAGCGTAAATTGTTCCGCCTCCGGATGTCCATGACCGATCGCCCGGCGCGCAATGGCGCCCCGGGCGGGCTGATGGCGGATTTGTTCAAGCGTGTTCGCGGCCCCGAACGCCGCATGTAAGTGTCTCGGGGCCTTAGGCCGGCGCCCATCTTGGCGAGGGGCCACGTCCGCGTCGGCGACCAAACCCACCTCTGATCAATGCTGCGTCTGGGCTTGGTTTCAGCGCGCCCATGCAAGATTGCAGGGCAAGTACCCGCGAGGGTTCAAACGCTGCGCACCGTCAGCGCAAACTGATACAGTGTATCAGGCCTTCACCGTACTGATCCGGCAGACGCGCTCCAGCTTCCCGCTTGCTGCGCTGAGAATATCCGATGTGTATTCAGCCGCGCCCGTGAATCGCAGCACGCGGTCACAAGGCCAGCTGCGCCAGCCAGACCAGAAAGCCGCCCAGCGCAATCCATGGGCCGAAAGCGATAGCCGTGCTGCCCGTCAGCGTCCGGCGCTGGATCAACGACTGAAGAAGGGCGCCGGCAAGGCCGCCCGCGGAAGCGATCAGCAGGACGCCGGGCAGCGCCGTGACACCGGCCCAGAGGCCAATGGCTCCGAGCAGCTTGGCGTCACCGCGGCCAAGTCCGTCCTTGCCGCGAACCCGGCGGTAGAACATCTCGAGCACGCGGAGCAGGACATAGCCCGCAGCCGCTCCGGCAACATGGAACGGCCAGTCGGCGGGACGATAGGCAAGAAGCCACACGGCCCCGAGGCACAGCACGGCGAGATTCAGGATGTCAGGCAGCAGAAAAGTGCGCAGGTCGATTACCGCCAGCGCCAGTAACAACCAGCCGAACAGAGCGGTCAGGCAGGCCGCCAGCGGATCCGCCGGCGCAGCAAATGCGGCCGCAAGGCCGACCAGCGCGCCCCCCAGTTCGCACAGAGGCCCGGCGGCGCGGCCGGGCACGCGCATGCCATGCCGCAGCAGCACAATCCATCCGGCAAGCGGGATGAGGCTTTCACGCGCCGCCGTCTGGTCCTGTGCCGCATCTGCTGGCCCGGCGCGGCGCCTGACAAAGCTGCTCGCGCCGGCATGAATGACCGCGCCCGCGAGGATGCCCGCCAGAACCGGAATGAAGTGGTAAACTGTCACTGTGCGCTCGCCTGCTGTCGCTGTGATCGCCCAAGGGCAGGCTTACAGACGCAATGGCGCATACTGAAGGGTCACTGTTCAGTCATGCGCGTGATCCGGCGCCGCTCAGCGGCAACGGGGGACCGCGCCGCTCTATCGCGCGCCGACTGAGAAGGCGACGGCCGGGACCGTTTTCACGATGATCGTCACATCGCCCCAGAAACTGCGGGTATTGGCATAAGTCACGTCCAGCTTGACGCGCTCGGCATAGCAGACATTGCTGCGCCCGCTGATCTGCCAGAGGCCCGTGATGCCCGGCAGCACGCTGCAATAGTCGGCGAAATTCTCGCCATAGCGCGGACGCTCCGACAGCGTGATCGGCCGCGGGCCGACCAGCGACATGTCGCCGCGAATGACATTGATCAGCTGCGGCAGCTCATCAATCGACGTCGCGCGGATGAACTGGCCGATCGGTGTGATGCGCGGGTCGCGGGTCAGCTTCTGGGTTGCGTCCCACTCCGCCTTCGCGGCCGGGTTGGAGTCCAGCACTTCCTGCAGCCGGTCGGCGGCATCCGGCACCATCGAGCGCAGCTTGAGGCAGTTGAATATGCGCCCGTTCAGGCCGTAGCGCTTCTGGGAATAGACCGCAGGGTGCCCGTCCTGGAGACGGATCACCACTCCGATCACGAGCAACAGGGGCGCCACGAGAATCAAAATCAGGCAAGCAACAATGATGTCGAAAGCGCGCTTCGCCGTGAAGGCGCCGCGCGGCACCGGGTGATAAGTCTCACTCGGCGCGAATGCAGCCTCGTCAACACCGCCTGCATCGTCGGTGATCCGGAATTCCATTAACGTCCCCTTTGTACTCAACGCCGTGTCACCGAACTGATTAACCACACCCCAGCCGTCTTAGCCTTGGTCCGCAGACGGGGCCGTGGAGTTCGTGTATTGGCGTTTGCAATCTCTATACCACTTTCGCTTTTGCGAAATAAGGCCTTTTTTTAACTTTCTCCTCCCACGTGAAGTATTCGCCAAATATAGGTAAAAACCGAAAACGATTTGAGCAGCCCTGCCCGCTTATCAGCCGTTAACCCTGAACAGGGGGCAAGGAGAGGGCTGAAAGCCGGCCAGGGGCTCAAAAAAAACGCCGCATTCCTGCGGCGTCTTTCAGGTCATATGGTCTGCTGAGGATCAGAAGATACGCTCGCCGACGCGCAGCGTATCGCCCGGTTTCACGACCGTGGTCGGGGTCAGGTCGTAGGCAATCTCCCGATCGGAATCCACGCTCCTGATAAAGATGACGCGCTTGTTCGCGCGATAGGTGAATCCGCCGGCTGCGGCCACCGCATTGGGAACTGTCAGACCGCTCGTGAACGGATATTCTCCGGGCCGGCCAACTTCGCCGAGGATATAATAGGGGCGATAGTTGATGACTTCGGCACTGACGCGCGGGTTGAGGATATAGCCATCCGACAGCTTGTTGGCGATCGTCTGTTCGAGCTGGATCGTTGTCAGCCCCTCTGCGGCCACCTGGCCGATCAGCGGCAGGGAAACCGCGCCGGTACCATCGACCTCGAATTCGCCCGACAGGTCCGGGTGGCCGAACACAGCGATTCGCAGCCGGTCGCTGGAGCCGAGCGTATAGGCGGCAACCGACCGGGTCGCCACCGCTTCGGCCGCCGTGCCGGCATCTCGCGCGCCAGCTGTCGGTCCGGTACCGCAGGCGGAAAGCAGGAGGCCAAGGGCGAGGGCCATCATGGCAAGCAGGCAGCGAAGCGTCGGCATGCGGCATATCTCCGTATCATGGGCGGGAGGATCATTCCCGTAAGTGAAAATCTGTATGTCTCAGGTGTGCAGGAAAGCAACCTCTGTGCCGAAAAGCCGGGCGGCTGATAGCCGGCCGGTAAGAAAGGCACCGGTATCGAGGCCGATCCGGCGCCCGTCATGGTAAATCGCGTCTTCCGGCGTGTGGCCGTGGACAATCAGATAGTCGAATGGCTCCGGCGCATCGAGGAATTCCTCCCGGATCCACAACATGTCCCGCTGGCTCTGTTCCTCCAGGCGCAGGCCGGGGCGCAGGCCCGCATGCACGAACAGATAATCGCCCGCGATATGGTAAGGCTTCAGTCCCTGAAAGAAATTCAGATGGCCGGCGGGCAGGCGGCTGCGGAATTCGTTCCACACCCGGCTCCAGGCATCGCGCGCTTTCTGCATCTGCTCATGCGAGTTGAGGCTGGCCCGGCTGTTCGGCGGGGCGAGGCCATAGGAGTAAAGCGTCTCGGCGCCGCCATAGCGGGTCCATTGGCTGCCGAAGCTCATTTCCTCGAGGAACCGCAACAGCGCCTCTTCATGATTGCCGAGCAGATACACCGGATCGAACCGGTCGATCGCGCCGCTGACGAAATACTCGATCACATCGCGCGACTGCAGGCCCCGGTCGATATAGTCGCCGAGGAAGACGATCTGCGCCTTGACGCCCTCGGGCAGGCCCGCGGCATCCGCATCGATCAACTCGATCAGGCGCGCCAGCAGGTCCATCCGCCCATGAATGTCGCCGACCGCATAAAGGCAGACGCCCTCCGGCGCCTGGGTGACGCGTGCGCCCCGCGGGCGCGGGGCAGAGGCCGGGCGCGCGTCGGCTGTGTCCCGCGAGCCCGGCAGCAATCGCTCGCGCGCTGCGCTGGCCGAGCGTGTCAGCTGGCTGAAGCGCTGCCGGAGCGCATCGGTTAGCTTTCCTCGCTTCAGAGCCATTCTACCTTTCCCCACAGCGCCAAACTAGCTGATAACCCCTCGAAAACCAACAAAACCACTGTCAGGCCTGACCTTTTCGCGAAATGCCCTGCCACAGATAGCCCGCCGCCCAACTCATATGCATCGTGCTGGCGGCGAGACCCGCATAAAGCCCGCAGAGCGAGCGGTGCTTCAGCATCACCGCGATGGAGGCGCCGGCCAGCAGGCTGACATAGCCAAATGGCAGGATCAGCGCCGGCCAGAACATGGTGCCGAGCGCCAGCCCGCCAAGACTGCCCGCGAAAGCGGCAATCGGCACCGCCTGGCGCAGTTTCAGCCGCGAGCCGTGCTTTTTCAGGTTCCGCGCGCGGCCCTTGCCATAGCTGAAATACTGGCGGGCGAGCTTGCTCACCGATCCGCGCGGCACATAGCGGATGCGGATATCCGCATCCAGCCAGACCTTCCCGCCCGCCTTGCCGAGGCGGACATCATATTCGGCGTCTTCATTATGCGAGAAGCTTTCGTCATAGCCGCCGATCTTGCGGAACCATTCCATGTCGAAGCCGGCATGGTGGCCATGATCAACATAATGTGATCGCCGCCCGCCGCGATGGGCCGAGCCGCCGGAGCCGAGTAGGGTGTCCACCACCCAGGCATTGCCCTTTTCGAAACAGGTCTGGCCTTCCGCGTCCATCGGGATGACGACCGAAGCGGCGCCTGTCCGCTGCAGCGCGTCGGCGACCTTGAGGATGAAATTCTCCGGATAGATCGAATGCGCATCGCACCTGACCAGCCAGCGCGTCTCATCGCCGGCATGCTCAGCGGCGGCCAGGTTGATCGCGGCCGCCTGCAGCTTCTTCGGATTGTGAACCAGGCGCAGATTGGGGAATTCCCGCATCAGATCGGTCACAATATCGAAGGTCCGGTCGCTTGATCCGCCATCGGCCACGGTCAGCGGCACAAGGCGCAAGAGCGGGCTGCCCTGCATCAGCGAGCGGATGCAGGCCTCGATATGGCGTTCCTCATTCAGCGCCGGGATCACGGCGAGAATGTCGGTCGGCCTGGTCGTCATGGGGCCATGGGCCCGGGGGGCAGGATGTGTCACGCTCAGCATTCAGGTTCCAGGCGGGGTGCAAAGAGACTCGCGTATGAGGAGAGCAAGTTTCGTTCCATTCCGGGGCAATCATTATTAACCATGCCCGCCGGCGATGACAGCCCGCCCGTGCCGGATGCACCCCTGCCCCGGCGTGAGGCTTGCGGCAGCGCGCGGAGTCCATACTGTGCCGAAAAACGATAACCGGAGGAGCAGGACATGATCGGTGTTGTCGCCAAGCTGAAAATCCAGGACGGCAAACAGGCCGAATTCGAAGAGGTCGCAAAAGACCTCATGGCCAAGGTCAAGGCGAATGAGCCGGGCTGTCTCACCTACCAGCTCTACAAGACCAAAGGCTCCGGAACCGAATACATCTTCATGGAGCAGTATGCCTCCGCCGACGCGCTCAAGGCCCATGGCCAGACAGAGTATTTCAAGGCCGCCGGCCCGAAGCTCGGCGCCGTCCTCGCCGGCGCGCCGGACATCCAGTATTACGACATCGTCGAATAAGGGGCGCGGCGGACATGGATCTCTCGCTTTCGCCCGCCGATCTCAAATTCCAGAAGGAAGTGCGCGACTGGATCGCGGAGAACTTCGACGACGAGCTGCGCGCCAAGATGGCGCTCACCAAGAACGGCTATATCGACAAGCCGAGCCAGGTGGCCTGGCAGAAGAAGCTGGCGGCAAAAGGCTGGATCGCGCCGAACTGGCCGAAGGAATATGGCGGCCCCGGCCTCACCGCCACGGAGCGCCACATCCTGCATGCCGAACTCTCCGGCGCGGGCACGCCTAATGTGGCGCCTTTCGGCGTCTCGATGGTGGCGCCCGTCATCATGGCCTTCGGCAATGAGGCGCAGAAGAAAGAGCATCTGCCGAAAATCCTCTCCTCCGAAGTCTGGTGGTGCCAGGGCTATTCCGAGCCCGGCGCCGGCTCCGACCTTGCCGGCCTGCAGATGAGCGCCGTACGCGACGGCGACGAGTATGTCCTCAACGGCTCGAAGATCTGGACGACGCTGGCTCAATGGGCCGACATGATCTTCTGCCTCGTGCGCACCTCGAAAGAGGGCAAGCCGCAGGAAGGCATCAGCTTCATCGTCTTCCCGATGAACCTGCCCGGCATCACCATCCGCCCGCTGCCGACGCTCGACGGGCCGCCCGAAGGCGCCCAGGAGATCAACCAGGTCTTCTTCGAGAACGTCCGGGTAAAGATAAAGGATGCCCTGATCGGCGAGGAGAACAAGGGCTGGACCTATGCCAAATACCTGCTCGAATTCGAGCGGGGCAATGCCTATGCGTCCGGCCTGCGCAACATGCTGCGCAAGGTGAAGAAGATCGCGTCGAAGGAAGTTGCCGGTGATGAGCCTGTCATCCGCGACCCGGACTTCGCGCGCAAGCTCGCGCGCACGGAACTGCGGATCGAGGCGATCGACGCGACCGAACAGCGGGTGCTGTCCGCTCTGTCGGCCGGTCAGAATGTCGGCCCCGAAAGCTCGATGCTGAAATATCAGGGCTCCGAGGCGCAGCAGGAGATTACCGAACTCGCGCTGGAGGCGGCCGGCTATTACGCGCTGCCCTTTATGGCCGATACGCTCGCCCTCGCCGGACCGGGCCGGAACATCGCCTCGCCGACGCCGGAACATTTGCTCACGGCGGCGCCGAGCTATTTCAACTATCGCAAGACATCCATCTATGCCGGGTCCAACGAGATCCAGCGCAACATTATCGCAAAGATGGTGCTCGGCCTCTGACGCCGGGGCGCCGCGACCGGGAGGACAGGAATGGCGGCAACTGAGGCGGTTAAGCCGGGGATTTTCACGCGCCTGTCCTTCGGGATCGGCGGGGCCGCGGACGGTATCAAGAACAACGGCTTCGACTACGTTCTCCTGTTCTTCTACAGCAATATCATGGGCGTCGATGCCGGCCTGGTCGGCGTCGCGCTCCTGATTGCCCTGATTGTCGATGCGGTCTCGGACCCGGTCGTCGGCTACTGGTCGGACAATGCGCGCACCCGCTTCGGCCGGCGCCATCCCTTCATCTATGCCGCGCTGATCCCGACCGCCTTCGTCTATTTCCTCACCTGGAACCCCCCGGCAGGGCTCACCGGCAATGAGCTGTTCCCCTGGCTGGTCGCCATGACGATTGGCGTGCGCATCGCCTTCACCTTCTATGATGTGCCAAGCTCTGCGCTCGCCGCCGAGCTGACCCAGGACTATGACGAGCGCACCTCACTGATGTCGCTTCGCTATTTCTTCGGCTGGTTCGGCGGGCTGACGATCCAGATTCTCCTGTTCCGCTTCCTGCTCGTGCCGACGGAGGAAACCCCGATCGGTGTCTTCAATATCGAAGGCTGGAACACCTACGGCACGATTGCCGCCGTCTGCATCTTCGCCTGCGTCCTGATCTGCGCCGCCGGCACCCACCGCCATATCCCGCACCTGAAGGCGCCGCCGCCCGCTCGCACGCTGACGATTGGGCGCATCTTCTCCGAAATCTTCGAGACGGTCTCCAACCCGTCCTTCCGGGCCCTGTTCCTGGCGACGCTCTGCGGCCTGATCGCCACTGGCATCTCGGCGACGCTCAACCAGTATATCAACACGATCTTCTGGGAGTTCGACAACCGCCAGATCGCGAACCTGACGATGGCGGTCTATGTCTCCGCTATCCTGGCCCTCATCATCGCGCCGATCATCGGCAAGACGGTCGGCAAGAAGCGCGGCGCCATCACCATCGGTGCGCTGGCCTTCTCGATTGCGCCGATGCCGGTCCTCATGCGCCAGTTCGGGCTGCTGCCGCCCAACGGGTCGGATGAGCTTTTCCTCATCATCATCTCGATCACCGTCTTCGACCTCGCCCTCATCATCGCCACGCAGATGCTGATGGCCTCGATGGTTGCCGACATTGTCGAGGATTCCGAGCTCCAGACCGGCCGGCGCTCCGAAGGCATCTTCTTTGCCGGCATCAGCTTCATCCGCAAACTCTCGCAAGGCGTCGGCGTCATCACCGCCTCGATGGTGCTCGCGGTGGCGGGCCTCTCGCGCGGCGGCGGGGTCGAGGCGGCGACGGAAGAATCGGTCCGCGCGCTCGGCTGGGGATATGCCCTTTCCCTGCTTGTCGCCTGGACGCTGATGCTGATTTGCGTCAGCTTCTACCGCATCAGCCGCGAAAGCCATGCGGACAATCTCGAAAAGCTGAGAGCGCGGCAGGCACTACAGGACACGCCATAACCGGCCGGTTGTGCCTGCGGGTAGCGTGACCTATCTGAAATGTCATGCTGGCGCGGATTGCGCCATATTTCGCTCCGCAATAGAGCCATGATCATGACCCATCTCAGCGCCATGACCCGGCACGTTTCCAAACTGTTTGCAGCGGCCCTGCTGGCCGCGCTGATGGCCCTCACCATGGCGATCATGCCTGTCTTTGCGCAGGGCACAGCGCTCGAGCGCGTGCCCGCATCGCCGGGCGAGATCAACCTTACCTTTGCCCCGCTGGTGCGCCAGGCCTCGCCAGCGGTGGTCAATGTCTACACCCAGAAGAATGTCGCCCAGCGCGGCATGACGCTGGAGCAGATGATGTTCGGCCTGCCGCAGCAGAGCCGGGTGCAGAATTCCCTCGGCTCGGGCGTCATCGTCGCGGCTGAAGGCATCGTCGTCACCAATAATCACGTCATCCAGGGGGCCGACACCTTCCGTGTCGTCCTCAATGACCGGCGCGAATACGAGGCCGAGCTGATCCTCGGCGACGAGCGCACCGATCTGGCCGTTCTGCGCATCAATACCGGCGGCGAGCGCCTGCCGGTTCTGCCCTTTGCCGATACCCGCGATGCCCAGGTCGGCGACCTCGTGCTGGCTATCGGCAATCCCTTCGGCGTCGGCCAGACCGTCACCAACGGCATCATCTCCGCCACCGCGCGCACCGATGTCGGCATCAATGACTACTCCTTCTTCATCCAGACTGATGCGGCGGTGAACCCCGGCAATTCCGGCGGCGCGCTGATCAACACCCGCGGCGAACTCGTCGGCGTCAACACCGCCATCTATTCGCGCACCGGCGGCTCGGTCGGCATCGGCTTTGCGATCCCCGCCGAAATGGTCAAGCGCGTCGTCGATGCCGCGATCAATGGCGGCACCTTCGTGCGCCCCTGGCTCGGCCTTGCCGGCCAGTCGGTGAGCTTCGACATCGCCCGCGCGCAGGGCCTCGACCGTCCGGTCGGCGTCATGGTCACCGAAGTCTATCCAGGCGGGCCGGCCGAACGCGCGGGCCTGCGCCGCGGCGATCTCGTCACCGCCATCGACGGGCGCGAAGTGTTCGACGAAAAGGGCCTCAAATTCCTCGCCGCCATCCGCAATCCCGGCGAGCGGGCGGAGCTGACGGTGCTGCGCGGCGGCCGCGTCCAGACGATGGGCGTCCAGGTCGAACCGCCGCCCGGCGCGACCGAGGCAGATGTTGTCCTGCTCACCGGCCAGTCGGTCTTCAATGGTGCGCGCGTGATCGAGCTCTCCCCGCGCCTCGCCGAAGAGAACGGGCTTGACCCGTTCACGCGCGGCTCCGGTATCTATGTCCACTCCGTCACCCGCGGCACCATCTCGCGCAACTATTTCCGCCCCGGCGACATCATCCGTTCCGTCAACGGAAAACAGACCCGCACGGTCCGCGAGATTCAGGATGTTCTCAAACAGAATGTCCGCGAGTGGGACATCGAACTCGAACGCAACGGCCGCACGGTCCGCGGCACGGTTCGGACCTGAAGGTCCCCTGGCGCTGCATTGATCGTCCTCCCGGTTTCGCCGCAGGCGAAGACCGGAAACGAGCGAGGCAGGTAGGGACCGCGCAGATTCTGTGTCCCGGATGATTGCTGTGCAATTTCCGCGATGACGGCCGCGGAAGGGCGCCTATCCCCCACATTTTTCCGCCCGCCCCCGGCAGTCACGCCAGATCGCAGGAAAGTGCGGCAGATCAATCCGACACCTCTCCAGCCATGGTATTATGA
>CAYQRX010000087.1:0-10778 GCA_964419865.1 uncultured Hyphomonas sp.
CGGTGCCCGGCGGGCCGACCAGCAACGCGCCTTTCGGAATCTTGCCGCCGAGACGCTGGAACTTGGACGGGTCCTGCAGGAATTCGACGATTTCCTGCAGTTCTTCCTTGGCTTCATCAACACCGGCAACGTCATCAAAGGTAACGCGGCCCTGCTTCTCCGTGAGGAGACGGGCGCGGGACTTGCCGAAGCTCATCGCGCCGCGGGTGCCCCCGCCCTGCATCTGGCGCATCATGAAGAAGACAAAGCCGACGATCAGCAGGATCGGCAAAATCGAAAGCAGAACCGAAGCGACATTGTTGCGCCCCGTATCCGGCTTCACAGCGAAGGGGACATTGTTCGCCGAAAGAACCTCTTCGGTCTTCATGTCGAGCGAGCGCAACTCGCTCTTCAGTGTCTGACCATCGGTCGTCTTGGCGATGATCGTCGTGTCGCCCAGCGTTGCCTCGGTCAGGCGGCCCTGTTCGGCCAGCGCGTAGATTTCCGAAAGCTTCGTAGGTTGGGCCCGGGCAACTTCAGGGTTGCCGCCCATCATCACGGCCATACCGATCACGAGAAGGGCCAGCGCGCCCCAGATCGCCAAATTGCGGACATTCATAGCAAGGTTCCGTAAGAAACTACCCAACCAATCATAATCGATTGTGTTTAGAAGATAGGCATCAAATCCCCTAAAAACGACTCCTTTCCTGCGACTGCGTCAATTTCGGATGCAGCGCCGGACAAAACCGCGCACATGGCCTCAAGCCGCCAGGCGCGCACGTCCTGGCTGCCCACGAACGGCTCGCCACCTTCCGGCCGCAGCCGGAGGTGACCAGGCTGCGGGGATAGCCGGGCGCCGCCAAGGGTTGCCCCCCGGAAATCTCTTTCTGATACAATGCGTTTCACGAGGCGCGTGAGGCTTTCGCCGCGCGGCGGCGTCTCTCGGCCCGCCGCAACCTGAATCAACAGCGCAAGACACCTCGCCGCCCGCTCCGGCGGGAGTTCAGCCAGCCCCGTGACGGCCAGTCCATCCGACATCGCCGACACGGCGCCCCGCATCCAAGCCGATATCGCCCGGTCCTCAACGATCCTTAATGCAGCGAAGCCGTCCACAAGACCCAGAATACGCCGCGCCAGTGCGGGGTTGTGCTGCAGAAGCCGTCGCGCCCGCACGCGCTCAAAGGCCGGGTTCTCGTTCGACGGATCATCCGTCCAGCGGTCGCCGCGCGCCGTTAACCAGGCCCGCAAAGCCTCGCGCCTGAGATGGAGCAAGGGACGCGCGATGAACACTCCGGCCCCTTCCGGCCAGACGGGGCTGAGCGACAATGGCCGCATGCCGGAAAGGCCATACCAGCCCGACCCCTGCCGGACCCGCATCAGGAATGTCTCGGCCTGGTCATCGGCGGTGTGCCCGGTGAGCAGCAAGTGTCCCGATCTGTCCCGAAGTGTCCGCGCCATGACCGCATGGCGCCCCCGCCGGAGCCGGCTCTGGCGCGGCGCAGTGCCCGACAGGCACAAGGTGACGTGCTGCGTCCCCGTGGCGCGGCACAGCGCAGCGACCTGTTCAGCCTCTGCCGCCGCTTCAGGTCGCAGACCGTGATCAACCGTCATGGCCAGCAGCGGGATGTCTTTCGGGCGCGCCCAATCCTGCACCAGTTTCAGCAGCGCCACTGAATCGCTGCCGCCCGAGACGGCAATCCCGACCGGGGCTTTCAACAGACCTGGGGGCAGCGCGGCGAGCGCCGTGGCAATACTGGCTTCTGGCGTCAGCCCGTGCACCCGGACCGTGTCCGCTCAACCGCCGCAAGATCCCGCACAACCCTGGAAGCATTGGGATATCTCTGCGGCAATGTACGCAGGGCCTGGC
This sequence comes from uncultured Hyphomonas sp., assembly GCA_964419865.1. GTDB lineage: Bacteria > Pseudomonadota > Alphaproteobacteria > Caulobacterales > Hyphomonadaceae > Hyphomonas. The sequence goes on from CAYQRX010000087.1 coordinate 1,847, forward strand.
AGGCCCGCTCGGTTTCACCGATCAGCCGCATCGACCGGGCGAGCCGGGCAAGCGCATCCGGCGCGCGCTCATCGTCCGGGAAAGACCGGATCATGGTGGTGTAAGCCGCTCCGCTTTCAGCATAGGCCTGCTGCTGGTGCAGCGCTTCGCCGAGCCAGAAATAGGCCTCGCCGGCCTGCGGATCGTCGCTGAACTGATCGACAAAGGCCTGAAACGCTTCCTCCGCGCCGGCATAATCAAGGGCAAGCAGGCGCTGGCGGGCGAGAGCGAAAAGCGGCCCGGACTCGGTGGGCAGCGCGCCCTGCTGGCTAGCGGCTGGTTGGGCCGGCGTCACCGGCGTCAGCACGGAGGGGCCACCGAGCGACCGCTGCGGAGACGTGCCGGAGGTGACCGCCTGGCCAAAGGTCTGTCCCGGCGCGCCGCGCGGAACGCCGGCATCGGTACCGCTGCCGGCAAAATCCTGCGGCGGCGGCCCCGACTGACCGGTCTGAAAGCCAGCACCGGCGCTGGTCGCTGCCGGCGGCGATGTGACTTCAAGCCCCAATGTCATCTGGATTTCGGCGAGCGCCCTGCCCTGGGTCTCGACCAGCTGGCGCAGCGCGGCGTTCTCGCGCGCCAGCTCCTCATTGTCGAGCGTCTGCTGCTCGCCGGCCGCACGCACGCGGCTGAGTTCAAACTCGAGGGTCTCGATCCGCCCGTTCAGCTGATTGATCCGGTCGGAATTGCGATTGATCTCTACCATCAGGTCGGCCGTCTGCTGGCGGGTCTGATCGACCTGCTCGGACAGGGCGCCGGTTGTCACCCCCCGAACGATCGGCGCACCTCGGGGCTGGGTCTGCCCCTGTGCAAGCGCGGGCGTTATCAGAAGGCCGAACGCGGCAAGGCTGGTCAGGGAAGCTTTCAGCATGTCGGGGTCTCCTGCGGCGGGGGCGGATTTCTGATCTACGGCAGTAAAAGAAACAGCCGGGGCCAAAATATGGCACCCGGCTGTCCTTTTCAGCAGGTTTCCGCAGTGCGCCTTAGCTGGTGGCGCCGGAAACGATCTGGGTCCAGGCGTTCCGGTTCAGAGCCCAGGACTCTTCATTCGAACCTGCAGCGATCGGACGCTCCTTGCCGTACGACACAGTGTCGATACGCGAGGCGCTGACGCCGAGGCTCACCAGATAGTCTTTGGCGGCATTTGCCCGGCGCTCGCCGAGGGCGAGGTTGTACTCACGGGTGCCGCGCTCGTCGGCATTGCCGGCGATCAGGACACGCACGTTCGGATAGGCGTTCAGCCAAGCCGCCTGACGGCGCAGGATTTCCTGATCGTCAGAGTCGAGGCGGTACTGGTCGAGGTCGAAATAGACGCGCTCGCCAACATTCTGGCGGAAGTCTTCCAGCGAGCCCGGCGTGATGGTGGATTGCTGAACCGGCTCGGTCACGACCGGCGTCGTGTCAGTCTCGGTTTGCGTCACAGGGGGAGGCGTGACGGGCGTGTCGTCCACCGGCGGGGGCCGGGAGGCGCAAGCAGCGGTCGCGGCCAGCAGAGCGGCAGCGGCAGAAGCTTTCAGGAGAATATGCATGTGTCGGGGCTCCAAGTTAGTTCGGTTGGCACTATACGGACCGCTTTGCGGCTTCTTTTTGTGACGCGGCCCTGTAGCAGGCCTTTATTTCCTTATTCTGACTGAATTGGCGCGACAATCTGGTTTCGCGCTGATTTTGCATCTGAAGTGCTGTTTTTGCCACAAATCGGCCACATTTTGAACCGGCGGGGCGTCACTTCATGTCCTCTCCCTTGTGTATCTACTGCAACAGGGGCGACCAGGCAGGGTCGGACGCATCCGTCTGGGTCACCAGACGCCGCTCATTCCGGCCTGTCAGGTCAACCGACCACAATTGCGGGCCAGCACCGGGCCGGCTCTCACGGAAATACACGATGACCCGCCCGTTCGGGGACCAATCCGGGCCTTCGTCGAGATAGGCTTCGGTCAGCAGGCGTTCGCCCTGCCCGTCGATGCCGATGACGCCGATGTAGAACCTGCCCCCCTCCTGCTTGGTGAAGGCGATGAGGTCACCGCGCGGTGACCAGACCGGCGTGGAATAGCGCCCGCGGCCGAAGGTGATGCGGCAGGCCGTATCGCGCCCGCCCGACGGACAGGCGCGCGGGCTGCCATCGGTGTTCATGATGTAGAGCTGCGGTGTGCCGCCCCGGTCGGAATTGAACACGATCGAGCGGCCATCCGGCGACATCGACGGCGAGGTATCAATTGCCGGATGGTCGGTCAGCCGGCGGCTTTCGCGGGTGCGAAGGTTCATGATGTAAATGTCGGTATTGCCGCGCTGGGCCTGGGAGAGCAGCACGCTCTGGCCATCGGTTGCAAAGCGCGGGGCGAAGGTCATGCCGGGGAAATTCCCAAGCAATTCCTGGCGGCCGGTTTCGATATTGAAGAGGTAGACCCGGGGCCGCCCCCCCTCATACGACATGTAAGTGATTTCCTGCGCTGACGGGCTGAAGCGGGGCGTCAGAACAGTCGAACGGCCGGAGGTGAGATATTGCTGGTTGGCGCCGTCGCTGTCCATGATCGCCAGGCGCTTGACCCGCTCGGTCTTGGGGCCGGTTTCGGCGATATAGACGATGCGTGTGTCGAAATACGGGTCCTCACCGGTCAGGCGCGTGTAGATCGAGTCGGCGATCTTGTGCGCAATACGGCGCCAGTTATCCGGCGTGGTCGTCAGCCGGCGGCCGGGCTCGCCATTAATCCGCATCAGCTCACCGCCATTCACATCCCACAACCTAAACGACACGGCGATCTTGCCATCGGCCAGCTCCTCAAACGCCCCGACGACAAGCGCATCGGTCCGGATGATCTTCCAGTCGGCGAAACGCGGTTCGGCATTGATCGTCAGGTCGCGCTGGATGAAGGAGGCCGGATTTTGCATGTCGAACAGGCCGGTCGAGGCGAGGTCAGCGCGCACCACATCCGCAATCTGGCGGGCCAGCTGCGTGTTCGTTCCCGTGATCTGGAAATCCGGAATGGCAATCGGTGTCGGCTGGAACTGGCCCTGGTCCACGCGGACCTGCAGCTGGGCATTTGCCGGTATGGCAAGACCGACTGCCAGCATCAGCGCGGCAATGAACGGCATCAGGCGTTTCAGCATCAATTCGAACTCCTCATCGAAGGGGCTGGACATGTCCGGATCATCCCTGCCTCGGGCCGATCGTCACGTCGATTTGTTTCCACAGGTCGTAGTCATCGGCCGGCAGGCGGTAGGCTTCACATTTGCGCACAGCCCGCAGCGCGCGGTCAACCGCGATACCCGAGCGGCCGACGGGGCGCGAAGACGGGCTCACAAGCACCGGCGAGCCGTTGATGGTGCCGTCGCGATTGAGATCCACACGGATCGTCACGAGAATCTGATGTTCGGGCGGAAGGTCCGTGATTGGCACCCAGCAGGGTTCGATCTGGGACCGCATCGCTGCCTGCAGCGAGGCCGTATTCCCGCGCCGGTTTCCGGCGCCCTGCTGGTCGCGGTCAGCATTGTTAAGCACGGGTCTGTCCGTCTGCTGGGTTTGCGGGCGCTGCTCGGCGGTGCGCCGCGAACGCAGCGTGTCCTCGAAGTCGTCGAGGAAGGACAGATCGTCTTTCTTCGGCTCCTGGCGGGGCTGGGGCTGAACCTTCGCCGGAGGCTTCGGCTCCTCTTTCTTCGGCTCTTCCTTTTTAGGCTCCGGCTTCTTCTCCGGCTCGGTCTTGCGCGGATCCGGCACCTCGATCTCCGGCTCCGGAGGGGGCGGCGGCGGTGGTGGCGGCGGAGACTGGACGACCGGTTCGGGCTCCGGCGCTGGGGCAGCTTCGGGCTCCGGCGTCGGCTCCTCAGCGCGGCGCATCTCCGCGACATCAGAAATCCGGCCGATTTCGAGGAAATCAATCGGTAAGTCAGCCGAGGCGGCGCATTGCGGCAGGCGCATGACAATCTCGACCGAGCTGATCCCCGGATTCTCACGCCGCAGGCGATCGATTTCCCGGTCGCACTCCGATCTTGGCTGAGGCCACGAGACGACCGCCATGGCCAGAACGCTGGCATGCACAAGAGCGGATACTGTCAGGCCACGGATCATATTAGAGGCAGGTCCCTTCCCGTCTAGCGACCCTGATCGGTTTTCTGTTCAGTGATGAACGACATGCGTAAAAATCCCGCAGCGCGCACCTCGGCCGTCACATCCATCACGATACCATAGGGCACGCTTTCATCGGCATAGAGGAATACATCCTTATCGTACCCCTCCCCCACGATTGCGGCGAGCTGTGGTCCGAGATTGGGAATCTCGATGGGCGTCTGCTGCACCAGCACGGTCCCGTCAGCGCGCACCCAGAGTGTCAGCGGCGCATCATTCGGGTCAGCCCGCAATGGGCCGGAGCTCGTGCGCGGCAGGTTCAGCTCTTCACCGCGGATCAGCATGGGCGCGGTCACCATGAAGACGATCAGCAGCACCAGCATGACATCGACGAACGGTGTCACGTTGATCTCCGCATTCAGCGCACGGCGCCCGCGCCGCCCGCCTTTACCGCCTGAACCAAGAATGAGACCCATGCTGCATCAATCCCGCGAAGCGTCCGAGGCGCGCCGGGACAGGCGCACGAGAACATCCTGAGAAAACGTATCGAGCTGGTCGGCCAGCTTCGTCACATCGCTGGTGAATTTGTTGTAGAAAATGACCGCCGGGATCGCGGCGACAAGGCCAAGGCCGGTCGCGAAGAGCGCTTCGGCAATCGGGCCGGCAACCGTGCCGAGGCTGGTGTCCTGGCGCTCGGCGATGTTCAGAAAGGCATTCATGATACCCCAGACTGTCCCGAAGAGGCCAATGAAGGGCGAGGCCGACCCGATGCTGGCCAGGATCGACAGACCATTGCCGGCGCGGCCGACTTCACGGTCGACTGCCGCACGCATCGAGCGCTCTGCGCGGGCAACCAGCGCCGAGGCCTCAGCGGGCGAGGTCTGACCACGCCCTGCATCGGACCATTCGCGGGCCGCCGAGATGAACACGCGGCTCGCCGGGTCCTTGCCGCCCTGGCCGGGGCGAAGATCAACCTCGCCGGCCCGGCCGCTCCAGAAGGCTTCTTCAAATTCGCGTGATGACTTCTTAAGCGCCCCCAGCCTGAAATACTTCTCGCCGATCACGACCCAGGACCAGATCGAGGCCAGAAGCAGGATCACAAGCACAAGCTTGACCACCGGATCGGCGGCCATCAGCAGGCTGAACAGGGAAAAGTCCGTATGACTGGCAACCGCGCCGATCGCTTCCGTTTCCATAGGTCTCGTCATCTCCTTGGCGAGCCGGGACAAATCAGGGCGCCCGGACGGCCATTGCGGTATCAGAATTGCGGGGCGGTTCAACTGCCACCACTGGTAATTTCCGCTCTGTAATCTATCCCAAATCCGGCAGAAACACGGCGTATCCCGGGCTTTGCGCAGTTCACCGACCGGCCGCTTTCAATAGCATGCCGGCATTACGGATATGTTAGGCATCCGGTTGCCCGGAAACGGAGCAGCCGAGATTAGCCCTCACCTGTCCAGCGATAGGACTCCAGATGATCCGCAATCTCCTTGATCGGCCGGCGCAGGCGCCCGTCGGCATGGATCATTACCGCGGTGATCTCGGCCTCGGCGATGATCTCTCCATCCCTCAGACAGGCCTGGGAAAAGCGGATACGCGGCCCGTCCATGCCAAGATAGCGGGTGCGAACAAGCAAAAGGTCATCGACCTTGCCGGGCCTTCGGTAAGTGACATTCACATTGGTGAGCGTGAACGCCGCCGGGTCCTCGCGCGCCAGGAGTGACTGGTGGGAGATGCCGGCATCACGCAGATGATCCGAACGCCCCCGCTCGAAGAAGCGCAGATAATTCGCATGGTAGACCATGCCGGTGAAGTCTGTGTCTTCGTAATAGACCCTGACCGCGATCCAGTGCTGGCGCGCGGCGTCGAAATTGCGGGAATCAAGGGTCGGAAGCGTCATGCCCCGCCCGTATCAGACTTCGCTGCCAGCATGAAGGCATGCGCGAGCGTTTCCACCAGAGCCAGCGCCTCGGCGAGGTCGGCAGCGGTCTGGCGCAGGCTTTCCTCACTCCACTCGCCGCTCAGCAGGTCGATCAGATTGAACCGGTTTGGGCCGGGGAAGTCGAAGACCAGCCGCCTGCCTTTGGCCACCGCGCGGAATTTTCCATCATGCGCAAGCTCAATGACCCGTTCGATCACGGCCGGGTTGAAGATCATCCGCGCCTCAACCTGATCGGAGGATCGCAGCCTGTAGCGTTCGCCGAAGGCTCTCGGCCCGAGATCGATATCCAGGAACCGGATGTCAGCAGCCTCCTGTGGCCAGCCTGTCCGGCGGGCGCGCAGCTGGGTTACCCCGTGCAGTTCCATCGGCGCCTGAAGCACGATGACCAGATGATGGATATCCGGCGCCTTCTCCACCCGCTCGATCCATTCGAACATTTCGAAGTCAATGCCCGAGCGGCGGCCATGGAATCCATCCTCCACCTGGGCATGGGACGCGGCCATCTCCTGATACTTGGCCTTCTGCTCGGCCGAGCCGATGACATAGACATTCGCCTCGATCATCAGGCCAGCATCGCGCGCGGCCGCAACCGCCTCCTCCATGCCGCCGGCCTCATCGAGCGGTCCGGCGAACGCCTTGATCTCTGCCGGAGCCCAGGATTGCTGCATCAGCCATTTCACTGCCGCGGGCACGCCGCCCGGCGCGGCGACATAGGACAGGCCCAGGGGCGCGACGAGCGCCGACAGTGCCCTGCCGCGGATCAGGAAAGTCCGCTTCGTTTCGAGCAGAACACCCAGCAGCGCACGACGGACAAAAAACAAGGATCCGATCACGCAACCGAAGAACAGGAGCGGGAAGGATACGAAAGTCACCAACACGCCCCAGAAGTTGTCCGGGCTGACTGCCTGAAGGATCATAAAGCAGACAACGAAGCCGACAAAACCGGCCGTGACCGCGCCCGCCAGGCGCTGCTGCAGCGCTCCAGTCCCGGCAGGCCTGAGATTGCTGTCCGACAGTATGGGCAGCACATGCGCGTCGGCATGTGCCTTGAGCCCGGCAAAACCGCCAGCCCGTTCGATCTCCTCCCACCCCATGCTCATGAACCCAACGCTAGCAGCGAGCTGCTGCGGCGTCATCCCTCATCGCTTGGAACGCCCGCGCGGGTGTATCCCCGGGCCATGCAAGAGGCGCCTCTCTCCCCCGGCTGGATCACCGTTTTGCGCGGGTTGCGCCACCGGTGCCCGGCGTGCGGACGCGGCAGGCTATATCAGAGCTATCTGAAGCAGGTTCCGGCTTGCGCCATCTGCGGCGCGCCGCTGGGGCGCATCCGCGCCGAGGATGGCCCGCCCTGGCTCACCGTTCTGATCCTCGGGCCATTCCTCGCCGGGCTGACATTTATCGCCGCGCGGCATGAACACTGGCCCTTATGGGCTACACTGCCGGCGCTGAGCCTGTTTGCCGCGAGCGCGGTTCTGATCATCCTGCCACGGATCAAAGGCGCCGTCATCGGTCTGCTCTGGTCCATGGGCCCGCAGGATGGCGGCGATGAGGACCAACTGGGCTGATCAGGTCTCGTCCTCGCCGAAAAGAGGCGATTGCTGGCCCTGCGGCGGCCGAATCCCGAGACGTTCATAGGCCAGCGGCGCCGCCACCCGTCCGCGCGGCGTGCGCGCGACATAGCCCTTCTGCATCAGGTATGGTTCGATCACATCTTCCACCGCATCCCGCGCCTCCGACAGCGCGACCGCCAGCGTATCGGCCCCGACTGGCCCGCCTGCATAGGTCTTCACCAGCGCCTGCAGGTAACGCCGGTCGAGCGCGTCGAGCCCGTCCTCATCAATCTCCAGCCGCTTCAGCGCCCGCGCGGCAGACGCCCGGTCAATCTTCGCGCCCTCAGCTTCGGCAAAATCCCGGACCCTGCGCAGGAGGCGCAGCGCAATCCGCGGCGTGCCCCGCGCCCGGCCCGCAATCTCCACCGCCCCCTCCTCCGTGATCGGAGCGGCAAGTTTGCGGGCCGCCGCCATCACGATCCGCGCGAGTTCCTCGGCCTCATAAAATTCCAGCCGCACCGGAATCCCGAACCGGTCACGCAGCGGCGTTGCGAGCAACCCCGCCCGCGTCGTCGCCCCCACCAGCGTGAAGGGCGCAAGGTCGAGCCGCACCGAGCGCGCCGCTGGTCCCTCCCCGATCACGAGATCGAGGGCATAATCCTCCATCGCCGGGTAGAGGACCTCCTCCACCACCGCCGGCAAGCGGTGAATCTCGTCGATGAACAGCACATCATTGGGCTCGAGATTTGTCAGGATCGCCGCCAGGTCGCCCGCCTTCGCAATCACCGGCCCGGACGTCGCCCGGAACCCCACGCCCATCTCCCGTGCCAGAATCTGCGCCAGCGTCGTCTTGCCAAGGCCGGGCGGCCCGAACAGCAGCACATGGTCGAGCGCTTCCTTCCGCCCCCGAGCCGCCTCGACATAGACTTTCAGATTCGCCTTCGCCTTGCGTTGGCCGACATAATCCTCAAACGTCTGTGGGCGGAGCGCCCGGTCGAGCGCGTCCCCGCCCTGGGCGTTGGGGTCAGAGAGAGCGCCGTCGCGGCTCACCGTGCCAGCTCCCTCAGCGCACCCTTCACCAGCGCGCCAACCTCATCCGCCCCATCCTTCGCCGCCGCCGCAACGGCCCGTGATGCTTCGGATGGCGTATAGCCCAAATTCGTCAGCGCACTGATCGCCTCAGCGCGCGGCCCCGTGCCGCCCGAGGCCGGCGCCGAGGCGATCCCCGCCACCGCCGCGACTTCAAACTTGCCGAACCGACCGAGCGGCGGCGCCTTGCCGGCGAGCTCCGTCACGATCCGCTCACCGAGCTTCTTGCCGATGCCTTTGGCGCGCGTAAACGCC
>CAYQRX010000088.1:0-6997 GCA_964419865.1 uncultured Hyphomonas sp.
AACCACGCCGCCACATAGTCCAGCGTGCCGCCGCTGCCGCCGAGCCGGGCGATGTCGCGCACCTGCTGGCGCTGATGAGGGGACTGGAATTTGGCGCCGACAAAAGGCGGATTGCCCATCACATAGTCGCACCGCTCCGGCGCAATCACATCGGCCCAGTCGATCTCCAGCGCGTCGCCATGCACGATGTTGGCGGATTTCTTCAGCGGGATGCGGGCATAGTTCTGGCCGAAGGCGCGGGAGAGTTCGTTATTGAGGATGTGGTCCATCATCCACATGGCGGCTCGTGCGATCTCAGCCGGGAATTCGCCGATCTCGATGCCGTGGAACTGGTCCACATCGACATTTGACAGGACCGCCGCATCCAGCTCCAGCTGCCGCCCTTGAATCAGTTCCTGCAACAGCTCGATCTCCAGTCGCCGCAGCTCCCGATAGGCGATGATCAGAAAATTGCCGCAGCCGCAGGCCGGGTCGAGGAAGTTCAGTGTGCCGAGTTTCGTATGCAGCGCCTCCAGCGCGTCGCGCCGCCCGCGCGTCAGCGATTTCGCCCGTGCAAATTCCGCCCTCAGCCCGTCCATGAAGAGGGGATTGATGACCTTCAGGATGTTCTTCTCGGTCGTGTAGTGCGCGCCCGCCTTGCGGCGCTCCTCCCTGTTCATCACTGACTGGAACAGGCTGCCGAAGATCGCCGGGCTGATCGGCGACCAGTCGAACCGGCTCGCCGTCAGAAGCGCCTCGCGCATTTCCGAATTGAAGGCCGGGATGCGCGTTGCGCCCCGGAAGAGGTCGCCATTGATGTAGGGGAAGGCGGCCAGATCCTCGTCCAGCAGGGCGCCGCGCCGGTCCTCCGGCGTGTCCAGCGTCTGGAACAGTTCGGCGAGTTTGGAGCCGAGGTCATGGCCATCCTCGGCGGTGCGCTGATCCAGCCAGTCGAGGAAGAGGTTGCGCGGCTGGAACACGCCGGTGTCATCCGCAAACAGGCAGAACACGATCCGCACAAGGAAGCGTTCAAGGTCGGTGCCGGTAAAGCCGGCTTCCTCCAGCTTGTCATGAAGCTGACCGACCAGTTCGGCGGCCTGGATGTTCACCGGGTCCTGATCGCGGAAGGCGACCTTCTGAACGCCCATGATGAAGCCGAAGCGTTCGACATGATCTGGCAGCTCGGCGAGCGTGAAGCTCACCTGAGTGCGTTCGGAGAGGTCATACAGGTCGAAGGTCTGGAAGTCGCAGGCGAGGATGTAACGGGGGCGCTCATTTTCCTTGAGGGACAGGAAATAATCTTCGGCCTGTACGCGGGCGGCCGAGAGGCTGCGGCCCGCGCTTTTCTGCTCGATCAGCAGCACCTGCGGCCAGAACAGGTCGATGAAGCCGGTATTGCCGGAAAGTTTCTCGACCCGGCGCTCATACACGGCGACGGAGCGGCGCTTGACTCCGAAGATCTGGAAGAAGGCGTTGTAGAAGGTGTGCGTTTCGCCCTTCTCATAGGTCGCATCGGCGAACTCGGCCGCAAAGCCCGCCGCCCGCGCCCGGATTTCGTTCCAGCTCAGCCGCACCTGTTCCTCCCCGTCCTGCCTTCGACTACTATCGGACGTTCACCGGCTTGCCACCCCTCTTATTCCGGCGCCGGGCGGCGGCTGTGTCCCCCTTGACCGCGCCGGCGGGCGCGATTAGGGCGCCACGCTTGCCGCCAGCGGGGAATACAGGCATATTCCCGCGACTTTTAAGAGCAACTGAAGGAGATCCCCCATAGCTCGCAGACCTGAAGCCGATGCGCCGCCGAAGAAACAGGCTGGCCCACGCATCAATGAAGAAATCCGCGCCGCCAAGGTGCTGCTGATCGACGAGAATGGCGAGAAACAGGGCGTTATGCCCCTGGCCGCCGCGCTGGACGCGGCACGGGAAGCTGCGATGGACCTGGTGGAGGTCTCGGCGGGTCAGGAAACGCCGGTCGTCAAGATTCTGGATTATGGCAAGCTGCGCTTTGAAGAGCGCAAGAAGAAGGCCGCCGCGAAGAAGAAGCAGAAGTCTTCCGAGCTGAAAGAGATCAAGATCCGCCCGAACATCGACAAGCACGATTATGATGTGAAGGCGCGCGCCATGGCCCGCTTCTTCGAGGATGGCGATAAGGTGAAGATCACGCTGCGCTTCCGCGGCCGTGAGATGGCCCACCAGCATCTCGGCATGGAACTGCTGGAGAAGGTGAAGAAGGATTTCGAGGAGACCGCCAAGGTCGAACTCGAGCCGAAGCTCGAAGGCCGGCAGATGACCATGGTGCTGGCGCCGCGCTGAGGCGGGCAGGGGCAGGGGGGCAATGGCAAGGCTGTTATTGCTCACCGGGCTGATCCTTGTGGCGGTCCTGCCGTTCACGGCCTTTGCCGACACATCGCGCCGCGCGCCGCTTCCCGGCGGGGGCAGCATCACTTTCCCGGCGAAGTATGCCCCGGTTCTTGAGGGCGATTTCCGCTGGCGCAGCACGGGCGGCGTGATTGCCTACCGCAACCATCGCTCGATGGCGTCCGGAACGCGGGAATGCGACGGCATGATCGCGGTTGCCCGCTTGGACGCCCATGAGGACCTGGACGAGTTCGTCAATGCCGCCCGCGCGGCGCTGACGACACGCTGGGCCTTCGGCGATGAGACCGAAGGGCGCTGGTATGGCAAGGAAAACACCCGCCTGCCGGTCGAGCGCCGCACAGGGCCGGCCGGGCCGGAACTCTCTGGTCCGCTTTCGGTCCATATCGTCGGCTTCTTCGATGTCTATGACAAGCCGGGCCGCTTCTTCGCGGTCGAGCATCAGGGCGGTCTCAGGGTCGCGGTCTGGCTGTTCGACAGCCATGGCGGCGAAAGGCAGGCCCGCCGCATGGCAGATGCAATCGTGAAGTCCTTTTCGGAAGGCGGGGCGTCCTGATCCCGCAGGCTGCAGGCGGCCCTCTTGATTCCGTCCGCCTGATCCGCCATAAGCCGCCACTTGCCGGACTCCGGGGCGACGGCATTGCCCCCTGTCCGTGTATCCAGGGCCGCCAGATCTGGTGTGAGCTCTACAGTTTGAGGAGAAAAACATGCCGAAGATGAAGACCAAGAAGGCCGCTGCAAAGCGCTTCAAAATCACCGCAACGGGAAAGCTGAAGCATGGCGTCGCCGGCAAGCGCCACCGCCTGATCAGCCATAACGCGAAATACATCCGCCAGAACCGCGGCACGAAAGTGGGCGCGAAAGCCGATGAAGCCCGCGTGAAGAAGTATCTGCCCTACGGCCTCTGAGGCCTGGCAATCCCGTCAACCCGCCGATTTTGAACTCATTCAGGAGGCCTCACCATGCCCCGCTCACGCGCCAAAGTTCCCGCCCACGCCCGCCACAAGAAGATCATCAAGCAGGCCAAGGGCTTCCGCGGCCGCCGCAAGAACACCTTCACCAACGCTCATGCCGCCGTCTGGAAAGCCGGCGAGTATGCCTATGTCGGCCGCAAGGTGAAGAAGCGCTCGTTCCGGTCGCTCTGGATCCAGCGTATCAACGCCGCTGTCCGCATCCATGACGACAATCTCAACTATTCGACCTTCATCAACGGCCTGACCAAGGCCGGCATCGAGGTCGACCGCAAGGTCATGGCCGACCTCGCCGTCAAGGAGCCGGAAGCCTTCGGCGCCCTCGTCGCCCAGGCCAAGGCCGCGCTCGCTTAATCCGAACCGGAGAGACTTCCAGCATGTCGAAATCCCCCAGCAGCGTGCTTCACGCCGGCAAGAAGCCGCGGGTCAAGCGCCGTAACGCAAAATGGACCGGCAATCTCGCAAAGCGGGCGAAAGTCCGCGTGTTTGGCAACACCAAGCGCGCGCGCCTCGCCCGCAAGAAGGCTGCGCGCGCCTGATCCGGCGCCCCGGCCTCGCCTCGTTTCCTGAGACGCCCGTGGGCCCAAGGCCTGCGGGCGTTTTGCTGATTGCAATGCCCTTGCTCCGGCGACTAGAAAGCCGCTGGGCTTGACCTGAAAGGGAATTTCCAAGTGTCCGATATTACCCGGATCGAAGAAGAAGCGCTCGCTGCCGTCGCCGCTGCCGGCGACCTCGCCGCGCTGGACGCCGTGCGCGTCGCCGAGCTTGGCAAGAAGGGGCGGGTCTCCGGCCTGATGGGCGCGCTCGGCAAGATGGACCCGGAAGCGCGCAAGACCGAAGGGCCGAAGCTGAACGCGCTGAAGACCCGCGTCGATGATGCCATCCGGGCCCGCAAGGCCGCGCTGGAAGCGGCGGAGCTTGAGGCGCGCCTCGCCACCGAACGGATCGACCTGACGCTGCCGCCGGCGCCGTCTGCGCCGGAGGGCGCGCTGCATCCGGTGATGCAGGTGTTCGAGGAGATTTCCGCCATCTTCGGGGATATGGGCTTCGCCGTGGCTGAAGGTCCGGACATCGAGGACGACTGGCACAATTTCACCGCGCTGAACTTCCCCGAAGGCCACCCGGCGCGGGAAACGCATGACACCTTCTTCATGAAGGCGCTGGAAGGCGACACGCCGAAGGTGCTCCGTACCCATACGAGCCCGGTCCAGGTGCGCACGATGATGGAGGAAAAGCCGCCGATCCGGATTCTGGTTCCGGGGCGGGTGTTCCGCAATGACTGGGACGCGACGCATACGCCGATGTTCCATCAGGTCGAGGGCCTGGTCATCGAGAAGGGCATCCATATGGGCCATCTGAAAGGTTGCCTCATCGATTTCGTAAAGGCCTTCTTCGAGGTCGATAATGTTGAGGCGCGTTTCCGGCCGCACTTCTTTCCGTTCACGGAGCCTTCGGCCGAGATGGACGTGAAATATTCCCGCAAGGGTGACGCCATCGAGATCGGTGCGGGCGACCGCTGGATGGAAATTCTCGGCTGCGGCATGGTGCATCCGAATGTACTGCGCAATTGCGGCATCGATCCGGCCGTGCATCAGGGCTTTGCCTTCGGCATGGGGGTGGACCGGCTCGCCATGCTGAAATACGGCATGCCGGACCTGCGCCCCTATTTCGAGGCCGATCCGCAATGGACGCGCCATTACGGCTTCTCGCCCTGGCTCACCCCATCCGTCAGCGGAGGGCTTTCCTGATGCGTTTCACACTCTCCTGGCTGAACGACCACCTTGTCACCAAGGCGTCGCTTCAGGAAATCCTTGACCTGATGCTGAAGGCCGGCCTTGAGGTTGAGGAGGTCATTGATCCGCGCGAGAAGCTCGCCCCCTTCACCGTCTGCAAGGTGATCGAGGCAAAGCCGCATCCGGATGCGGACAAGCTGCGCGTCTGCGCGGTCGAGACCGTGGACGGCGTCAAGCAGATCGTCTGCGGCGCGCCGAATGCGCGCACAGGCATGACCGCGATCTACGCCCCGCTCGGCACCTTCATTCCGGGCCTCGACTTTGCGCTCGACAAGAAGCCGCGGGCAATCCGCGGCGTCGAGAGCCATGGCATGATGTGTTCGTCGCGCGAGCTTGAAGTCGGCGATGACCATGACGGCATCCTCGACCTTGATGACGCGCTGTCGGTCGGAACGCCGGCGGCCGATGCGCTTGGGCAGACCGATCCGGTCATCGATTTCGAAGTGACGCCCAACCGGCCGGACTGGCTTGGCGTGCAGGGCATTGCCCGGGACCTGGCCGCGGCCGGCGCCGGGCGTTTCCTGCGCAATGATCCGAAGAGGATCACCGGCAGTTTTGATTGTCCGGTGGAGATCCGCCTTGAGGCGCCCGACGCCTGTTCGATGTTCGCCGGGGCGCTGATCCGCGGGGTCAGCAATGGCCCGTCTCCGGACTGGATGCAGGCGCGCCTCAAGGCCGCCGGGATTCAGCCCAAGTCGCTCCTCGTCGATGTCACCAACTATGTCTCGCTCGACCGGGCACGCCCGCTGCACGTTTATGATGCGGCGAAACTGTCCGGCGCCGTTGTGGCCCGTCTTGGCCGCAAGGGCGAGAAGCTCGAGGCGCTCGACGGCAAGACCTATCAGATCACGGAAGACATGTGTGTGATCGCCGACAGTTCCGGCGCTATCGGGCTTGGCGGCGTCATGGGCGGCGTCTCGACGGCAGTTTCGGCCGAGACGGTGGATGTCTTCATCGAATCGGCCTGGTTCGATCCGCTGCGCACGGCGCGCACGGGCCGGGCCACCGGTATCCATTCCGATGCCCGCCACCGGTTCGAGCGCGGCGTCGATCCGCAAAGCTGCGTTGACGGACTGAATCTCGCCATCGGCCTGATCCTGGAGTACGGCGGCGGGCAAGTGTCGAAGGCCAACATTGCCGGATCAATCCCGGCGCGGACGAAAAAGGTCACCTTCTACCGGTCGGATGTGGAGCGCCTGACGGGGCTCATCGTCAAGCCGGCAGAGATGAAGCGCATCCTCAAGGATCTCGAATTCGATATCGAGGATGCGGGCGACGCCTGGTATCTGATGCCGCCATCGCACCGGTTCGATATGGAGCAGTCGGCAGATATCGTTGAAGAAATCGCGCGCCTGATCGGCTTCGACCAGCTGCCGACCACCTCGCTGCCGCTGCCGGAAGGCGGGCGCCGCGTCATCACCACGCCGCGCCAGGCGCGGGTCGCCACGGGCCGGCGTGTCATGGCGGCGCGCGGCTTCCTTGAGGCCGTGACCTGGAGTTTCATGGCGCGGGAACATGCCGAACTCTTCGGCAAGACCGAGGATGCGCTGGGGGTCGCCAATCCGGTTGCCAGCGAGCTCAACTATATGCGCCCATCCGTACTCGGAAATCTGGCGCAGGCCGCCCAGCGCGCGCGCAATCGGGGCGAACGCACGGTGCGCCTCTTCGAGGCCGGCCCGATCTATCTCGGCGATGGGCCGAAAGATCAGCGCACGGTCATCGCTGGCCTTGTCCTGCCGACGGCTGAGCGCCACTGGCAGGGGCGCGCGGCGCCATATGACGCGTTTTCGGCCAAGGCGGATATCTTCGCCCTGCTCGCCGCGCTCGGCCAGCCGGGCGAGCGTTTCCAGGTCGGCCCGCCAACCCAGCCGCACTGGCATC
>CAYQRX010000088.1:7007-10767 GCA_964419865.1 uncultured Hyphomonas sp.
ATCCCGGCCAGGCGGCAAGCCTCAAGCTCGGCCCGAAGATGACGGTCGCCAATTTCGGCGCCCTGCATCCCGGCGTCCTGAAGGCGCTGGATGTGGACGGCCCGGCTTATGCGTTCGAGCTCAATCTCAACGCCCTGCCGGTGATGAAGGCGCGCGCGACAAAAACCAAGCCGGTGCTCGAACGCGCCGAACTCACGCCGATCCGCCGCGACCTGGCCTTTGTGGTCGGCGCCGGCATTGCGGCCGGCGAGATTGTCCGTCACGCCCAGTCGGCGGAAAAGCAGCTGATCTCGGCGGTGGATGTGTTCGACGTGTATCAGGGGCCGGGCGTGGCCGAGGGCTCGAAGTCCGTTGCGATCGAAGTCACGCTGCAGCCGAAGGAAGCCCTCAAGGATGAGCAGATCCAGGCCGTCATGGAACGGATTGTTGCCTCGGTCGCCAAGGGCACTGGCGGCGTGCTAAGGGGATAGCCGGCCGAAGGGAAGGGGGCGGAATGGGACTGAAACAGCAGCTCTATGACGCGCTGGCGCCGGAGGCGCGCCGCACCGGCCTGTCGATGACGAATACGTTCATCGTCGGCCTTGTGATCTTCAGCTTCATCCTGCTGGCGCTGGAGACGGAGCCGACCCTGACGCGCGAGCCCGGCTGGCGCGCCGCGTTCGAGATTCTCAACCTGCTCGTGATTGCCGTCTTTGCGATTGAATACGTGGCGCGGGTCTGGTGCGCCGGTGTCGATCCGCAGTTCAGCGGACTGAGCGGGCGGCTGCGCTATATGCGCCAGTTCTATTCGATTGCCGACCTGCTCGCCTTCCTGCCGGAGCTCATCGTGATGGTGACTGGCGCGGGCGTCTCGCTTCTGGTCCTGCGCGTCCTGCGTCTCGCGCGCCTCGTGAAGATCGCGCGGTTCATTCCGGCCTTCGACGCGCTCGGGGCGGCCTTGCGGCGGGCAAGTTCGCTGCTCCTCACCTCGCTCGCCCTTGCGATCACGCTCGTCTATGTCGCCGCAGTGCTTCTCTATCATGTCGAAGGTGTCGGCGGCGACCAGCAGGAAGCCTTTGCCTCCATTCCGCGCGCCATCTGGTGGTCGGTGGCCACGCTGACCACAGTCGGCTATGGCGATGTCTATCCGATTACGCCGCTGGGCCGGTTCTGCGCCAGCATCATTGCGATCGCAGGGATCGGCGTCGTGGCGCTGCCGGCAGGCGTCTTCGCCAGCGCCTTCTCGGATGAACTGCGCGAGCGTGAGCTTGCCGGGCTGCGGCAGGAACTGGAACAGACGAGGGCGGACGCCGCCCAGGAGACAATGGAATGAACGACACCGCCTTCAGCATCGCCATCGCCGGTGTGGCGGGCCGCATGGGCCGCCAGCTGGCCGCCGTGGCCATCGACCGGGGTGTGCGCATTGCGGGCGGCACCGAAGTGGCCGAAGCCAATGCCTATGGCGAGGATATCGGCCTGCTGGCCGGGCGCCGGGCCATCGGATTGAAACCGGTTGCCAACCCCGCGCAGGCGGCCGGCCATGCGGCTGTCTGGATCGACTTTACCCGGCCGGCGGCGACGCTGGCCGCCCTCGATGCCCTTGCCGGCACATCCATTCGCGCCGCCGTGATCGGCACGACCGGCTTTTCCGCCGCCGAGGAAGCGGACATTGCCGCCGCCGCCCGGCGCATCGCCATCGTCAAGGCCGGCAACTTCTCCATCGGCGTCAACCTGCTCGAAGCGCTGACCCGGCTCGCCGCGAGCCGGCTGGGGCCCGACTGGGACATCGAGATCCTGGAGACCCATCACCGGATGAAGGCGGATGCCCCCTCCGGCACCGCCCTGATGCTGGGCGATGCGGCCGCAGCCGGACGCGGCGCGCCGCTGGCCGACTTGCGCGCGGCGCCATATGACGGCCCGGAGGCTCGCCGGGTAACCGGCGAGATTGGCTTCTCGGTCCGCCGCGCCGGCGGTGTCATCGGCGAGCATGAGGTGACATTCGGCGCGGAGAAGGAGGTGATTCGCCTCTCCCACACAGCGCTCGACCGGTCGGTTTTTGCCGAAGGCGCGCTGCATGCCGCCCAATGGGCGGCGGCCCGGCCACCGGGTCTCTACAACATGAATGATGTGTTGGGTCTCGGCCACACCGGCTGATCAAAGCGCGGTGACCTGAGCCGAAACCGCCTTGACGCGGCGCAGCATCGTGACAACGTGACGACAGTGTAACGTTCACGGCCCCGCAGCGGAATGATCGGCATAGTAGTTGTCAGCCATGGAAGACTGGCGCACGAGCTCGTCGCAGCAGCGGAGCATGTCGTGGGCCGGCTTTGGCGTGCGCGCGCGGTTTCCATCGATGCCGACGATGATCTGGATCTGAAACGCGAGCAGATCCTGGATGCGGTGAAAGCCTGCGATGCCGGCCGCGGCGTTGTGGTGCTGACGGACATGTTCGGTGGCACGCCGTCCAATCTTGCCCTTTCCATTCGCGGCAGTGTGGCGATGGAAGTCGTCTCCGGCGCGAACCTGCCCATGCTCATCAAGCTCGCTGAGGTGCGCGAAGTGCTGAGCCTCGAGGAAGCCGCCCAGGCCGCCGCAGAGGGCGGGCGGAAATATGTGACCATCGCGTCCGAGCTGCTCGCCAGGCTGCCCTGATGACGACCTCGCCGCCGGATGCGACCGCTCGCGTAACGATTGTGAACCGCAAGGGGCTGCATGCGCGCGCCTCGGCAAAGGTCGCCAAGCTCGCCTCCGAATACGACGCCAAGGTCATCGTGCGCCATGAAGGCGAGGCGGCTGATGCCCGCTCGATCATGGACCTTTTGATGCTGGTCGCCCATACGGGCTGCGAGATCGAACTGGCCGGCAGCGGCCCTCAGGCAAGCGAAGCGGTTGAAGCCATCGCCGCGCTGGTCGCCGATGGCTTCGGGGAACGCGACGGCGGCTGATCAGGCCGCCTTGCGCTTGGCTTTTCTCACTTCAAACTTGTTGAGGGCGTGGAGATAGGCTTTCGCGCTGGCCACCAGCGTGTCGGGGTCGGATGACCGGCCCGTCGCCATGATGCCATCGCCATTCAGCCGTACAGAGACGGTTGCCTGCGCATCGGTGCCGCCGGTGACGGCATGCACCTGATAAAGCTCCAGCACCGCCTGATGGGGCACCAGCTGGCGAATGGCGTTGAACACGGCATCGACCGGACCATTGCCGCGCGCCAGCGAGAACTGTTCGACACCGTCCACAATCAGGTCGATTTCTGCCGTCTGAGGACCTTCCGTGCCGGCTACGACGCGCAGGCGCTTGAAGCCGATCCGCTCGCCTTCGGCGGCCAGCTGCTCATCGACGAGGGCGATGATGTCGTCATCGAAGACATGCTTCTTGCGGTCGGCGAGGTCCTTGAAGCGTTTGAAGGCGTCGTTCAGCGCTTCCTGCTCCAGCGTGTAGCCCATGGATTCGAGCTTGTCGCGGAACGCATTGCGCCCTGACAGCTTGCCCATGACGAGCGATGTCTTGGCGACCCCGACATCTTCCGGCTTCATGATCTCATAGGTTTCGGAATTCTTCAGCATGCCATCCTGGTGGATGCCGCTCTCATGCGCGAAGGCATTCTTGCCGACGATCGCCTTGTTATACTGGACCGGAAAGCCAGTGATCCGGCTGACCATGGCCGAGGCGCGGGCGAGGTAAGTCGAGTCGATATTCGTCTCATACGGCAGTGTGTCGCCGCGCACCTTCATCGCCATCACGATCTCTTCCAGCGCGGCATTGCCGGCGCGCTCGCCGAGGC
>CAYQRX010000089.1:0-10756 GCA_964419865.1 uncultured Hyphomonas sp.
GCAGACGCTGAAACTGTTCGAGGTCTGCCGGCTGCGCGACATTCCCATCGTCACCTTCATCAACAAGATGGACCGCGAGGCGCTGGAGCCGATCGCGCTGCTGGACGAGGTGCAGGACAAGCTGCAGCTCGACACAGCCCCGCTCTACTGGCCGGCGGCCAGCGGCCAGCGCTTTGCGGGGATGCTGGACTTTGCCACCAACCGCTTCCTGAAATTCGAGCGCCGCCCCGGCGAGCCTGCGCGCATCGGCGCGGCCGAGACGATGGCGGCCGATGATGCCTCGCTGAAAGCGGCGCTGGATGAAAGCGTGTATGCGGAGCTTTGCGAAGGCGCTGAGATGGCGCGCAGCCTGCTGCCGGAGTTTGACCGCGAGGCCTTCCTTGGCGGGCATATGACGCCGGTGGTCTTCGGCTCGGCGCTGCGCCATTTCGGCGTGGCCGAGCTCCTGCGCACGCTGCATGCCTACGCGCCGGCGCCGCGACCGCAGAAAGCCACCCGGAAGGGCGCCGAGGTGATGATCTCGCGCGATGACCCGTCCGTCAGCGGATTTGTCTTCAAGATCCAGGCGAACATGGACCCGAACCACCGCGACCGGGTGGCCTTCGTGCGGCTCTGCTCCGGTGAGTTCCGGCGCGGCATGCGCCTCAAGACAGCGAATGGAAAACAGCTGGGTATCCATAATCCGCTGATGTTCATGGCGCAGGACCGCGAGATCGCAGAGACCGCCTATGCCGGCGATGTGATCGGCGTGCCGAACCATGGCCAGCTGCGGGTTGGCGATTCATTGTCCGAAAACGGAGATATTCAGTTCGGTGGGATCCCCAACTTTGCGCCGGAGCTTCTGCGCCGGGCCCGCGTGAAAGACCCGATGAAGGCAAAACACCTTCGCAAGGCGCTCGAAAGCCTCGCGGAAGAGGGCGTCACACAGCTGTTCAGTCCGCAGATCGGCTCCGACATGATCGTCGGCGCGGTCGGCCAGTTGCAGTTTGAGGTGATGATCGAGCGGATGACGGCGGAATACAATCTCGAAGTGATGTTCGAGGCGGCGCCCTACAATGTCGCCCGCTGGCTGTCATCGGACGATCCGAAGAAGATCGAGGAGTTCATGGAGAAGAACAAGTCCGCCTCAGGCACCGACCTTGACGGCGCGCCGGTCTATCTGGCCAAGAATGCCTGGGATGTCGGCTATGCCCAGGAGAAAAACCCCGGCATCCGCTTCACGGCAACAAAGGAGCGCGCGCTCGCCTAGTTCAGCGCGGCCATGTCCGCTGTCTGATTATCCTCTGTCCCGGTGAGGCCGCCTTTCAGCTGGCCCGGAGCGGTGGGCTCGTCCGCGGGCATCGGCGCAGTCTCGCCGAGCATGGCGCTTTTCAGGCTCTCGGCGATGCCAGAAATGGCGAGCGGATTTTCTTCCTTCCGCCCGGCCGCGCGTTTCAGTTCGCAGCGCGCAGGCGCGGCGCCATAGCTGTGCACGAAGGACCAGGCCTGGCAGACATCATTGCCGTTGCAGGCCGCTTCGCAGGCGAGCGGCGTGTCGGATTCCAGCGATGTGAAGGTCGCGCCGAAGCGGTAATAGCCGGTCTCATGACTCGCCGGCGCCGGGCCGTAGGAGGCGTCAATGCCCGTAGCTTCGAGCGGCTTGACCTGCGGATTATAGGTCTTGCCCTCTTTCCCGTCTGCATGGGCGAGCGTGGCGGTGAGCCCGAGGCAGGCGGCGGCAATCAGCATGGCAAGGCGCATCGGTCGTCTCCCGGCTATCTTCGCGGCGTAGCCTAGCGGGGCGGCGTTAACGAAGTGTTTGCCCTCAGCTTTCGAGGCTGGCGCGCTTTTCCTCGATCTCAAGCCATTCCATCTCGATACGGCCGAGTTCCTCGCGCGCCGCGCCGATCCGGACGGATTTGGCGTTGAACGCGGCCGCATCGCGGGCGTAGAGTCCGGGATCGGCGAGGGCGGATTCGAGCGCGGCGATCTCCGCCTGCAGTTTCGGAATGGCCGCGTCGATTTCCTTCTGCCGGTGCTCATCCTTGAAGGAGAGCTTGGTTTGTGCCTTGGGCTTTGCTGGCGCCGGGGCAGAGGCCTTTGCAGCTTCGGGCTTCGGGGCATCCTTACGGCGCACGCCTTTCAGCTGTTCCTGCGCGTCCGACCATCCGCCTGCGGTCTGCACCCATTCGCCGCCGCCGATGGGCGAGAGACAGCTCGTCACCGTCGCATCGAGAAAGGCGCGGTCATGGCTGACAAGGATCAGTGTACCCTCATAATTGAGGAGCATGTCCTCGAGCAGGTCCAGCGTCTGCATGTCGAGATCATTGGTCGGCTCGTCCATGACGAGGAGGTTTGCCGCGCGGGCGAGGCCGATGGCGAGGGCAAGGCGGTTGCGCTCGCCGCCGGACAGCGCGCCGACAGGCTGGCGAAGCTGTTCGGGCTTGAACAGGAAGTCCTTCGCATAGGCCGCCACGTGGCGCTGGCGGCCCTGCACCATGATCGAGTCTCCGCCTTCCGGGGCGAGGGCTTCCCAGATCGTGTCCTTCGGATCGAGCGTGTCGCGCGTCTGGTCCTGATAGGTCACCTGCAATGTCTTGGAATGCTGCACGCTTCCGGCGTCCGGTTCGATCTCGCCCAGCAGCAGGCGCACCAGCGTCGTCTTGCCCGCGCCATTCGGCCCGATAATGCCGATCCGGTCGCCGCGTAGAATGCGCAGGGAGAGGTCTTTGGCGATCACCAGCGGACCATCCGGGGTCTGAAAAGTCTTGGAGAGGCCCTTCGCCTCGATCACCTTCTTGCTCATCGCTTCGCCGGCATCGGCGATGATCGTGGCGCCGATCTTGCGGTCGTTCAGCGCGCTGCGCGCCTGGGCGTGTTCAGCCTTCAACTGGTGGAGACGGGCGAGGCGGCCCTGATTGCGCTTGCGCCGCGCGGTAACGCCCCGGGCGAGCCAGTGCTGCTCATCCTTGAGATGCGTCGTCATCCGGCGCAGCTGGCGTTCTTCCTCCTCCTCGATCTGCTCCGCCCAGGAATCGAATTTGACATAGCCTTCCGGGCTTTTCAGCACCTTGCCCTGGCGCAGCCATAGCGTGTTGGTCGAGATCGTCTCGAGGAAGCGCCGGTCGTGGCTGACGACCAGCACGACACCGTTGAACGCTTTCAGCCGGGCCTCGAGATATTCGATCATCGGCACATCTAGATGGTTGGTCGGCTCGTCCAGCAGGAGGATCGTGGGTTCCTGCGCGAAGGCCTTCGCCAGCGCCGCGCGGCGCAGCTGGCCGCCGGACAGCGTCTTGGGATCGGCGGCCGGGTCGACGCCGAATTCCATCAGTTCGGCCTCGGCCATGTAGGCCGCGTCCAGCCCGTCGGCGGCATAGTCCAGAACGCTGGCATAACCCGCCAGGTCCGGCTCCTGCGCGACGCTGGCATAAGTGATGCCGGGCTGGCGCCAGACCTCGCCGGAATCGGGCTCGATCTGTTCGGAGATAATCTTCATCAGCGTCGATTTGCCGGCGCCATTGCGGCCCACCAGTGCGGCGCGCTCGCCCTTCGACAGCGCCAGCGTCACCCCTTCGAACAGGGGCGCCCCGCCAAAGGACAGGCGGACATCGGTCAATGTGATCAGAGGAGGTTGAGCCATCCCCGGGGAGATAGCGGCTGGGGACGGCAGGCGCTAGGGGGCGGGCGCTGCCCGGCTAGTCGAATGTGTAGCTCAGGAAAAGGCCGGCGCTGAACTGGTCGGCGTCGCCGCGCAGGCGAACAAGCGGCGCGCTGCCCGCATCGCCTGTCAGGCGGTCATATCCGGCAAACGCGACAAGCGACCAGCGCCCGTCCCGGTCGAGCGGGACAAATGCAAACCCGCCGGCGCCATACGAATAAAGGCCGCCGCCCGCCTGATAGACCGGCAGGCCGGAGGCGGCTGCCTGTGCCGGGGTGACGCCGAAATAGGCGCTGTTATAGGTGTCGTCCACAAACTTGGCCCGCGGCCCGGCCGACCAGATGACCGGCGGGCCAAAGCCTGTGATGCGTCCACTGATATTTGCATCGAGATTCATGGCCAGCCCGTCATGACCGGAAATGGCCTGGCGAAGTTCGGCCCCCGCTGAGAGGGGGCCGTAGCGGTATTTCAGGAAGCCGCCGATTTCAAAACTGGTGTCCACATCGCCAAGGCCGAGCAAATCATCGGTCTTCGAGCCGGAGATTGTGAAGGTCTGGTCACCGTCTTCCTGGCGGGAGAACTTGATCCGGCCAATCGGCCCTGCGGTGAAGTTGCCGGCCCGGACCAGATTATAGCCGACGCCCTCCTGCACCGAGGCGAAGAAACGGTCCTCATATCGAATCTGGATGTTCGGCAGGACCATGACGTCATAATCGTCATCGCCCTCATAGCTCGGAGAATACAGCGCGCCGGTGCCGACGGTCAGCCGCCATCCCTCGCCGGGCACGCCTCCTTGAGCCATGGCAGGCAGGGACAAGGCAGCAAAGCTTGCGGTGAGGATGGCAGCGCGCATGGGGTTCTCCTGATCGGCTGACCCGTTTACGGATCAGCGGCGCTCCCGGATCAGACCAACTTACAGAAGAGTCCGCTCCGCATCCGTAAGCAGCCGCCATTCGCCCTCAGCCAGCCCGCCGAGGTCCAGCGGGCCGAAGCGGATGCGGCGCAGGGCTTCGACATGATTGCCGGCGGCGGCGAACATGCGGCGGACCTGGTGGTAACGCCCTTCCGTAAGGGTCAGGCGGGCGGTACGTTCGCCGGTCACTTCGAGTTGGGCAGGCAGGCAGGGCTTGTCCTCGCCGCGCAGCACCAGCTCGCCGGAGGCAAACAGGGCCGTCTCATGTCCTTCCAACGGCCGCGCGAGCCTTGCCTCATAGACTTTCTCGATGCTGGATTTGGGCGAGATCAGCCGGTGAAGCAGCGCGCCATCATCCGTAAACAGAATTAGTCCAGTTGTCTCCGCATCCAGCCGCCCGATTGAGGAGAGTTTCGGGTCACGTTTGAGGAAACGCGGGGGCAGGAGCTCATAGACCAGCCGGCCCTGATCGGAATGCGAACAGGTAAAGCCCGCAGGCTTGTTCATCGCGATGACCATGCCGGGGGCGGGATCGATTGGTTCGCCATCGAAGCGGATATTGTCGCCCCATCCGGTCACCCGGCCCTGGCGGATAGCCGCTTCCATCTCCCTGCGTGAGCCATAGCCGAGGCCCGCCAGGTATTTTGCGAGCTTCCTTGTGTCGTTCATTTCTGGCGTTTCGGCTTCTCGGCTCGGATGATCTTGTAGCCGGCTTCATCCTCCAGCATCTCATGTCCGCGGAAGCAGGCGGCAAGTTCCGCCTCATACGGAAGATGCCGGTTGGCGACCAGCCAGAGCGTGCCGGAGGGTTTCAGCGTGGCGGCGGCAGCGCGGATGAAGCGGCGGCCAAGGTCGGCATTATCCACCCGGCCTGTATGGAAGGGCGGGTTCATCACGGCAAAATCATAGGTCGCCCGCGGAAGGTCTGCCAGCACATCCGCCCACTGAGCGGTGTAACGCGCCTCGAAGGCACTCAGCGTGCCATGGATGCAGCCGAGCGCCCGGTATTCGGCCTCATAGAGATCCATCCGCTCGACGCCGGGGCAGTTGGCCAGGATTTCTCGTGACAAAAAGCCGTTGCCGGCGCCGAGATCGGCCCCGATGCCCTTCACATATTCCGGCACGCTGTCGGCCAGTAGTTCGCTGCCGGGGTCCACCCGGTCCCAACTGAACAGGCCCGGCCGGCTCCACAGCTCCGGCTCGATCTCGCGCGGGGCATCCTGTGCAATCCAGTCTTCCGCCAGCGCCGCATCAATCAGCGCGGCGTGCTTCACCGTCCAGAAGGCGCGGCATTTGTGCTTGGACAGGCTCGCTGCATCCCCGGCGATCTCTGCCAGCGTCTTCTCGGCCGTCTTGCCGCCGAGCGTGTTGGGCAGACTGGCCAGGAGATAGCCGCCCTCCGGCGCCGCCATCAGGGCGCGGGCATAGAGCGCGCGGGCATAATCGCGCTGGCGCGGCGGCACAACGATCGTCAGCTTCGCCTCGGGGATGTCGACACTGTCCGGCGCCAGCACAGTATAGCCCGCCGCCGTCAGCGCATCATGCGAGGGTTTGAAGCTCGATCGCAGCACGAGGCGGTCCTTTGGCAGACGCGACAGCCACGCCCCCGGCTCGGCATTCAGAACGAGGATCGGCCCATCCTCCGGCACAGGGACGGCGCCCGTTTCAAGGGCCAGGAGAAGGGTGTCGAAGACTGCAGAATCCATCATGGCCGCAGCGATAGCCTCGCCCGGCAGCGATGGAAAGCGCTCTCGCGCGGTTCACGGCCCCCGTCAGCGCATCGGGGCCAGCTCCCGGCCGTCGATGCCGGAGGTGCGATAGGGGTCGTAGAAGGGATCGTTTGTGACGACGAAGGTTCCGTCATTCAGCTGGAATGCGCGGTCATAGCCTGAAGGCAGCTCGACCTGTCCGCCGGGAATATCGGCATTGTAGCTCTGCACGCCGCGGATCGCCTCGCTGAACTGGCGGCTTCCCCGGTCCTGGGACTCATTGCGGGCGCGCCAGCTCGCCATGTTCATGGCCGAGATGTCGGCGGACGTGTCGGCAATGATCTGGGAGATGCGGCGGGAGGTTTCGATACGCTCCTGGCTCATCTGTGCCTGCATGCGGTTTAGCCGGTCAGTCCATTCCGGCCCGGGCTGAAAATTCTGCATGAAGGTGAGGAATGTGTCCTCATAGTCGGCGAGGTTTGCCGTCGGGGCTGAAAACAGGATCTGCACAGCCGCCCCGCCGGACACCATCTCCTGCTGCATGCCGAACATGCCGCTCATGGCAACATAGGAATGCTGGGTGAACAGCATCAGGCCGCCGGTATACTCCGTACCCTGTTCATTATAGGTGAAGTGGATCGCGGCTGCATCGGCCCAGGAACGCATGTAGGGGTCGCCATACAGCTCCATAAAGAAGGGTGGCTGGGCGAGGAGCTGAGATAATCCCTCATCCCGCTCGACATTGACAAGCTGGCCACCCCGGAAACCGGCGACGAATGACCGGGCATATTCGTCCGCCGTGTTGAACGGCGCGCGCAGGCAGTCCGGTTCGATCATCATGCCCATCATGTTGCCGGCTTTCCAGGCCGAGACCGGCAGCACCCGGATCATGGCCCTGCCGTCTGCAGAGGTCGCGCTCCAGTCCATCGCCGGGCCGGGCAGGCAGCTGCCATGCTGTTTCCAGACGACTCCGCCGCGCGTTGTCCAGTCAGCCGGCACCACGGAACTGGCCGCGGGCAGGGGGCGCTCGAATCCGTTGGAGTCCATGATCGACACCTGTTTCAGCCGCAGGGTCCCGGCCGGGCTGGCGGCGGCGTTCAGGGCAGTGGCCAGGAAGAGGCAAGCGGCGGCGGCAAGTTTCATCAGGCGGGGCATCGGGGTCCTCCGTGAACAGGCCCCCACGGAACAGGAGGGCTTGTTGTTAAAGGCGCGCGAATTGCGGCGAACGGGTCACCGCTTCCTGCCATTTGCCGGCCGCCAAACCCGCGGCTCGAAACCGGCAGCGCGACCTTAGGCGCGAGCGGACCGCTCGGGCAGGCAGCTCTCGTCCAGCAAACCCGCAGCGATCGGGCGCAATATGTCGACCAGGCGGTCGAGATCGGCGGCGATAGGAGACGTCGCCCGGCGGATCAGGGAGACCTGGCGCGCTGCAAAGAAATGTTCGATCCGGCGGATGATAAGGTGAGGATCTCGCCGCATTTCCGACAGCGCATACAAACCCGGCAGCACCGCGATTCCGGCGCCCATTTCTGCCATCTGGCGCAGCGAGTCGAGACTTGTGCCGGCATATTGTGTGTTCACGCGCGCGCCCGCTTCGCTGGCAATCATCTGAACCTTCAGATCCAGGTGACGCCAGTGCCCCAGGCTCAGCATCTGCCGCCCTTCCAGATCCGAGAGCGCAACCGGCGCTGGCGACCTGGCCAGCGGGTCGTCTGGTGCAACGCAGATCCACAGGTGTTCCTGGAACAGAGGAAAGGACACGACATCTTCCGGATTGTCGACGACCGAGATGATCGTATCGAAATGGCCGTCACGCAGATGGGCCTCCAGATCGCGCGTGCGTTCTTCGCGGACGCTGAACCGGAGCTGCGGGAAACGCGCATGCAGGTGACGCGTAACTGCGGGCAGCAGATAGGGGCCGATCGTTGGCAGCACACCAAGCCGGATGAGGCCGGTCAGACCGCCGGCGTCCAGCCGGGCGGCGGCCCTGAAATCGTCGACGTCCCTTAGAATGTCCTTGGCCCGCTGCACCAGCTCCTCGCCTTTCGGGGTCAGCAACGCGCCCGTGCTCGTCCGCTCGAAGAGGATCACGCCCAGGTCCGCTTCCATTGCGGCGATCTGCGCCGAAAGGCCCGGCTGGCTGACATTCAGCCGACGCGCGGCTTCGCCGAACCGGCCAGCCTCCGCTATGGCGACCAGATACTGAAGCTGACGAAGGGTTGGGCGCATTATAACTTCAGATTATGGGATCGGTGTTGCATTTCTATTGGAATTATGCCCGACGATGTCACAGTTTCAAACATCAAGATGCAGCACGTCCGGCAGGTTTGACCTGCAGGTCTGCACAGCTTGTGTCTTCAAACATCAGGATCTTCGAAATGTCTGCTTCGATTCAGGCCACCATCCCCGAGCGCCCGCCCGTTCATCTGAGTGAGCTGGAGTTCGATGCTCTCAGCGCGCTTGCCGACGCGCTCCGCAATTCGCAGCCGGCTGTGTCGGATATGCTGACGGAAGAGTTGGGACGTGCCCATGTGCACGTCGTCGGGGAGCTGCCCTCCGGCACGATCCGGATGGGTTCGAAGGTGCGGTTCGTCGACGAAAGGACCGGTGTAGAGCGCGCAGTGCAGATTGTATTTCCGCACCAGGCGGACATCATGCACGACAAGATTTCTGTCGGCACGCCTGTCGGTGCGGCGCTGATCGGACTCAAGGTCGGCGACAGAATTACCTGCCGTTTTCATGACGGCCATCAGCGCCATCTGGAAATTCTGGCAGTCGAATAGTCGTCTGATACCCGCGGTCAGCATCGCCGGAAAAGGAAACGCCCGGTCTGATCGACCGGGCGTCCTCATTTTGGCATTTCGGCGTCGGCGCTTCAGGCGTCGAGGCGCTCGATGATGATCGCCGGCGCCATGCCGCCAGCGGCGCACATCGTCACGAGGCCATAGCGCTTCTGCGAACGCTCGAGCTCGTCAAGGGCTGTGCCGATCAGGATGGAGCCGGTGGCACCGATCGGGTGGCCGAGGGCCATCGCGCCGCCATTGATGTTCACCTTCTCACGGTCGAGCTTCAGGTCACGGATGAATTTCTCGGCGACGACCGAGAACGCCTCGTTGATTTCCCAGACATCAATGTCGCCCACCGAAAGGCCGGCTCTCTCGAGCACTTTCCTGGCGGCCGGGACGGGCGCGTTGAGCATCAGCGTCGGGCAATCGCCCATGTTTGCCGTGGCCACGATGCGGGCGCGCGGCTTGAGGCCGTGCTTCTTCATGTAGGCGTCCGAAGCGAGCAGCACGCCGCCCGAGCCGTCCACGACGCCCGAGGAGTTGCCGGCATGGTGGACGTGCTGGATCTTGCCCTTGAGCTGCGGATACTTCTTCTCGATCATGTTGCCATAGGTCGTGCCCTTGTCGTCGACCGGGATGTCCCAGAACATGTTGAACACGGTTTTCAGGCCTGCGAGGCTTTCCATCGTGGTGCCGGGGCGCGGGAATTCTTCATGGTCGAGGGCGAGCGTGCCATCGACATTGTAGACCGGCACGACCGACTTGCTGAAACGGCCTTCCTTGATCGCGCGGGCGGCGCGCTCCTGGGAGACGACGGCGAGCTGGTCGACAGCGGCGCGGTCGATGCCTTCCAGCGTGGCGATCGCATCGGCGCAGCAGCCCTGCTGGGACTGCGGATGCTTCTCACGCAGGCGCAGGTTGCCGGCGTCCATCATCGGCGGGGTTTTTGGGTCGGCGGTCGAGGCGGTGTAGCTCATCATCTCACAGCCGCCAGCGATGACGCATTGTTCCATACCGGACATGATCTGCGCCGCTGCGAGGCTCACCGTTGTGATGCCGGAGCCGCAGAACCGGTCGAGCGTGACGCCGGAGGCCTTGACGTCATAACCGGCATCAAGGGCGGCCATGCGGCCCATATCCCCGCCCTGCGCGCCGCGCTGGCTGGAGGTGCCCCAGATGATGTCATCAACGGTTTCGGTGGCAAGCTTGTTGCGGTCGCGCAGCTGGCTGAGAACGGTGGCCGCAAGATGCTGCGGATGCATATGGGCGAGGGCGCCCTTGCCGACCTTGCCGACGCCGCGCGGCGTACGGACGGCATCAACGATAAAGGCATCAGCCATGATGGGTCTCCCTGATTGAATGTGACCAGACATGCGCGCGCAGCGCGTCCGGCCAAGGCTTACGCGCACGTCAGCGGCGCGAAAAGCCGTGACGCTGGGGCAGTTGGCCGGGGCTGGCGTGGGGGAAATCAGGCGGGCGGCTGGCCGAAAAGCGTTCAGCTCACGCGCTTCTCGTCACCCTCGCCGCCCCAGAACCGTTTGATGCGGCCGAGGAAACCTTCGCTTTCCGGGTGGCAGTCGGCGCCCGAACAGTCGCAGAACTGGCCCAGTAATTCTTTCTGACGCACCGTCAGGTTCTGCGGTGTCTCGACGAACATCTCGACATAGAGGTCGCCCGTCTGGCCATTCGCGCGCACGCTCGGCATGCC
>CAYQRX010000090.1:0-10733 GCA_964419865.1 uncultured Hyphomonas sp.
TCAAAAGCCGCCCGGACCCCGCTCTCTTCATGGAACGGCCAGAGGTCTTCGATCGACCCGCCCCCGCGCGCGACGATCAGCACATCCGGCCGGTCTGTCCCCGTCATCGCATTGAAACCGCGGATGCCGGCGGTGACCTGCGCCGCGGCCTGCTCGCCCTGCACCAGCGCCGGCCAGACGATGACACGCACCGGGAACCGGTCGCGGATACGGTGGAGGATGTCCCGGATCACCGCGCCCGTTGGTGAGGTCACGACCCCGATTGTCCGCGGCATGTAGGGGATCGGCTTCCTGTGCTTCGGATCGAACAGGCCCTCGGCGGCGAGCTTTTTCTTACGTTCTTCAAGCAATTGCATCAGCGCGCCGGCACCGGCAGGGCGCATCGAGCTGGCAATCAGCTGGTAGGCCGAGCGGCCCTCATAGGTCGAGAGCCGCCCCGTAGCGATGACTTCGAGTCCCTCTTCAGGGCGAAAGGGCAGCCGGTCCACCTGGCCCTTCCACATCACCGTATTGAGTACGGCCTTGTCGTCTTTCAGATCCGCATACATGTGGCCGGAGCGGGCAATGGTGACCCGGCCGAGCTCCCCGCGCACGACGACATGGTCGTAATTGGTCTCGATGGTCCGCTTCAGGCTCGCGGCGAGTTCGGAGACGGTCAGTTCCGGCTGGTTGGTCGTCGGCGAGTCGGGCATTTGGACTTGATCCCATGTGCGCCTCAGCGCATCAAGCGCCCCCATGAACATACTTCTCATCGGATCGGGCGGCCGGGAACATGCCCTGGCATGGAAAATGGCGCAGTCGCCGCTGGTTGATGTGGTGCATTCGGCGCCCGGCAATCCCGGAATGGATGAGGTGGGCCCATGTTTCGACGTGGCGGCTGATGATGTCGACGGGCTGGTGAAACTCGCCCTGCAGATCGAGCCTGACCTGGTTGTGATCGGCCCGGAAGCGCCCCTCGCCCTAGGCCTGTCGGACATCCTGCGTGCGCGCGGCTTTGACGTGTTCGGCCCGTCAAAACAGGCAGCCCAGCTGGAAGCCTCGAAAGCTTTCTCCAAGGCGCGGATGGTGAAATACGGCGTGCCGACAGCGGCTTATGGCGAGTTCACCGAAGCGGCGCCGGCAAAAGCCTTCCTGCGGAAGATGAGCGCGCCCTATGTGCTCAAAGCCGATGGCCTGGCCGCCGGCAAGGGTGTCGTGATCGCTGAAACGCTGGAACAGGCGGACGCGGAAATCGACGAGATGCTGTCGGGAAAATTCGGCGTTGCCTCCGCTACGCTGGTGATCGAAGAGTTCATGCATGGTGAAGAGGCCAGCGTGTTCGCCATCACCGATGGCGAGGGCGCGATCTACCTGCCTGCCGCGCAGGACCACAAGCGCGTCGGCGATGGTGACACCGGACCGAACACTGGCGGGATGGGCGCTTATGCGCCGGCGCCAGTCGTCAGTGAAGAGATCATGTCGCGCGTCAAGCGGGAGATTGCCGAGCCAATGCTGCGCGGCATGGCAAGGGACGGGATGCCGTATCAGGGCGTACTTTACATTGGCATCATGGTGATGCCGGAGGGCCCCAAGGTCGTCGAGTTCAATGCACGGTTTGGCGATCCGGAATGTCAGGTGCTGATGAAGGGCCTCAAGGGGGATATTGTTCCGGCGATCCTGGTGGCTGCCACCGGCGGCCTGAAAGGCAGCGAAGAAGCATTTGAAGCGCTGCTCGAGCTTGAGGCCTTCCAGCCATCCGCCACGGTGGTGATGGCCGCAAAGGGCTATCCCGGCACCTATGAGAAAGGCAGCGTCATCCGCGGCATCAAGGCCGCTCAGGAGATCGACGGCGTAACCGTATTCCATGCGGGTACGGATATGGGCGCGGGCGGAGAGCTGCTTGCCAAAGGCGGGCGTGTGCTGAACGTAACTGCGTGTGGTGCGACCCTGCGCGAAGCCGTCGACCGTGCCTATGCCGGGGTTGATGCGATCACCTGGCCGGAAGGTTTCTGCCGGCGCGACATCGGCTGGCGGGCGCTGAAGGGTTAGACGTTCGGGTCTATCAGTATTTTGATTTCGCTGGGGCTTTTTGCGAGCGAATCAAAGGCGGCTTCGGTGTTCGCAAGGGGCTGGCGGCTGGTAATGAGGCGGGCAACCATTTCCGGATGGGCGCCGATCATGGCGAGGGCGGCAGCAAATTCTTCCGGCCGATAGGCGAAGCTGAACTCCAGCGTCAGCTCACGGATAATCGCGTCCAGCGGTGTAAGTTTTTCTTCATGCGGACAGACGCCGGCGACAATGATGTGGCTGTGGGGCGGAGCCGATTTGACGACACTGTCGATTACACCCGGCGCGCCCGTGCATTCAAAAATGTTTGCGCCCGGCGGCAGGCCGCGGAACTCTCGCTCCAGCAGCGGCGACATCGGATAGGGCGTGAGGCCAAGATCGTCCCAGTGCTGAAAGGGGGAGCCGTTCGTCGGATCGACAATGATGTCCGCGCCGAGCAGCGCCGCAGCATTGCGGCGCTCTGCCGAGAAGTCGGCGGCGAGGATCGGGCCGCGCCGCTGCAGGCTTAGTGCGAGGACGACCGCCAGGCCGACCGGGCCGCAGCCGATCACGACATTCGGCCCCCGGTTGCGGTTTGCGAGGTTGGCGGCGTGAAGGCCGACGGCGAGTGGCTCGGTCAGGGCTGCGAGATCGGACGGGACGCTTTCGGGAATCCGGAAGCTGCGGACCGCATCAATACACGTCAGCTCCGCCAGCCCACCGCCATGTCCCGGAGAAATGCCGATGGTCTGCGGACCGTTGTGGTCATGGGTGAAAGGCAGCCCCGCTATGATATCGCCAGCCTTCAGACGGGTCTCGGTTTCTGGGGCAATACCAACAATCACCGCCGAAAATTCATGGCCCGGAATGATTTCCGGAAGCTGTTCCATTGCCTCGGCCGGCAGGTTTTCTGCCAGGGCGGTGAGCTGTTTGCGCAGTGACAGGTCGCTCCCGCAGATACCGGTGAAGAGCGGCCGGACGAGCAATTGTCCGGCGGCCGGCGAAGGATCGGGCAGGGTGCGGATGGTGAGGTTTTTTCCTTGCAGGACGGCGGCGCGCATTGTCTCGAATCCTGATTCCTGCGTCAGCCGTTTGGTGGCAGCATGAATTGCGCGACTTCCGGCTGGCCGGTGTGGGCCGTGGTCCCGCCATCGGCAACGATGATCGAGCCGGTCATATAGGAAGCCGCATCGGAGGCGAGGAAGGCGACGACATTTGCCATTTCTTCGGGCTGTGCCGCCCGGCCCAAGGGTATGCGGCTTTCCCAGTCCTCCCGCAGGCCGGGAAGCTGCTGGACGCCGGCGGTGATCGGCGTGTCGACAAGGCCGGGGCAGAGCGCGTTGACCCTGATGCCGTCACGGGCGTGGTCGATCGCAAGGGCGCGGGTGTAGTTGATCACGGCCCCCTTGGCAGCATTGTACGCGGCGAAGCGATAGTCTCCGCCCATACCGGAGATCGACGCCGTGTTCACGATCGCGCTGCCGCGGGGCATGTGCGGGATAGCGAAATGGCAGGCATGGTAGACGCTGTGAAGATCGACCGCGATGATACGTTCCCAGTCCGCAGGCTGAACTTCGACGCTGGTTCCGAAGCTGCCAATGCCGGCGTTGTTGAACAGGATGTCGATGCGGCCATGGCGCGTGATGGCCGCCTGTATCAGCGCTTCGACTTCGCCGGCGCTGGCGACATCGCATTTGGCCGCCATCGCTGACGGGCCGATATCGGCAGCCAGCGACCTGCCGCCTTCATCACTGATATCTGCCAGGACGACAGCGGCGCCTTCACGGGCCAGCAGGCGGGCGGTTGCTGCGCCGATGCCGGAGGCAGCACCGGTGACAAGGGCAACCTTGTTCTCGAATCTCTTTGCAGACATGCTGGCCTCGCTCAGCGGGGGCTGCTGGGCGGTTGTTCTGCGCTCCAGGCCGGCCGGCGATCCCTGATCACCTCGGTGATCTTCGCCCAGGCGGGCAGGGTCTTTGCCAGGAACTTGATGTCGAAATTCTCCGCATGGCGGAATTCCAGAACTTCAACGCCCTGAGGCCCCGGCGTGTAGCGGTAGGCCTTGTTGGCGCCGACAAAGAAGCCATCGCCTGCGCCCAGTGTCTCGGTGCCCAGTTGCAGGCTGCCGGCGACAATATAGTAGAGGCAATCCGCATTGTGCGTATGCAGAGGAAGCGGAAAGCCGCTCTTGAACCAGGCATAGGTGAGGCTGAAACCGGGGCGGGAGAACAGCGTCTTGACGACATTGCCCTCGGCAAATCCGGCTTCGAGGGCGCCGCCGATGCCAGCTTGCATCTCATCGTTGAGATCCACGACTTCCATATGGCCGGTCTCATCGAGCGCCGGGGAGGTTTCAAAGCGGAATATCTCGAATCCGGCGCCCGCAGTCGCGGACGGTTCTCTGGCGGCGGTGGGTGTCATGCTGAAGTCTCCTCCCGAGCCGGACGTTTATCGTTTCAGGCCTTGCCTTGACGTTCCGGCAATTTTGGAGAGTTTTAACAGAGAGCTATAAATAGTCAATGTTGACTATTTTGTGGGCGGGTTGACCCGCGCCGGTTTGGGAGGCTTGCTCGCATATCATGTCGGCCCGTTATGCCAGTCTTGGCCAGGAAGCGGCGGCCCGCCGCCGGACGACGCGGCGCGGTGAGGAAACGCGCCGTCAGTTGATCCGTGCAGCGGTCGATTGCCTCAGCGAGCGCGGATATGCCGCTACCTCCATCGAGGCGGTCATGGAGCGCGCCGGAGTCAGCCGGGGCTCGGTGTTGCACCAGTTTCCCACCCGGATTGACCTCATTGCAGGCGCCGTAGAAGCGGCAATGGAGGCGATGATGGCCGATACCCGCGCGCGGATGCGCGCGCTGGCGGACCCGGTGGACCGATACCGCTCGGTCTGCGACCTCTTCTGGGAAACGCAGAACATTCCGGAAGGCGCCGCGGTAACGGAGGCGCTGCTTGCCGCTCGCTGGGACGATGCATTGGCCGCGGCGCTGCGCCCCATCGCCGAACGGATCGAGGCGGAGATCGATGAAGACACGCGCGCCATGGCGGTTGCGGCCGGCGCGTCCGATATCGATGCATGTGTTGTGCACGCGCGCGTGCTGATCCTGACGCTGCGCGGCATCACTCTGGAGCTGATGTTCGACAAGACGCGCACGATGATCCACCGCGCGTTGCAGCAGATCCGCGCGCAGCATGGGGCGCATTGCGATGAGGTGCTGGGGCGGGGCTGAGTTCAGCCGGCCGCGTTGTCCTTGAACCAGGCCTCGACCTCGCCCTTCAGCGTCATCAGAAGCGGCCGGCCCTTGCGGTCAACGGCCTTGCCGGCGGCGACCTTTATCCAGCCTTCCGAGATACAGTATTCCTCGACATTGCTCTTTTCCTCTCCGCGAAAGCGGATGCCGATGCCGCGGGCCAGCACGTCGTAATTGTAATACGGGCTGTCGGGATAGATGGAGAGGCGGTCGGGAGGTGTATCGGTCATGCGCCGGGGTGTAGCCTTGCGTGGCCGCCCTGATCAAGAGGGCGGGTTCACCGGCCTCATTTTCCCACGAAAATCAGGGTGCCTTCCGGCACATCGGCCAGGAAACGCTTCAGGTCCGCCTGCGAGAAGACGATACAGCCATTCGACCGGCCGAGCTTGCCGAAACGCTCCAGATGGTCGGGCTCGGCATAGCTGGCCGCATGGATGACGATGGCCCGCTCCCGGGCCGTGCGGTTGGTCTCTTCCAGCCCGTCGAGGCGGACCGAGCGGCCGTGCTTGCCGTAATACTCCTCAGCAACACGAAAGATGCCTTCCGGGCTCGCCAGCGAGCCGGGCACGCTGGAGAAAGCGTCGAGATAGCCGTCATGATTGCGGTCAGACCCCATGCCGTGAGACACACGGAAGGGGGTGACATCCCCTGTCTCGAGATCGACGATGAACAGGCGTTCCTCGCGCGAATGACGCGAATAGTCCACGACAACCAGCCGGCCGGACGCCTTTGCTTCGGGTGCGACCGTCTCCAGTGCGCTCAGGCCCCGGTCCAGCAGGTCGGCCCGGATCGTATTGCCGGGATCAATGCTCTTGGCGGCGGCCGGCAGGCCGGGCAGGGCAAACAGGGTGCTCAGGAACAAGATCAGGGCAGGCAGAGGCTTCATTCCGGCCATCTCCTCGGTCTGGTGGGCGCCCCCCGACGCTGCGGCAGGTCTTGGCGGGCTGGTGGCGACAGTTATGCTATACTACAAAATCCGGCAAAATTGAGAGGGAATGACATGGCAGAGGCCCAGAGCGCACAGGAGCTGTTTTCCGGCACCAAGGAAGTCGCCGAATCCCATCGTTTCGATGAGAAGAAACTGGCGGCCTGGCTCGAGGCCAATGTCGAGGGCTATGAGGGCCCGCTCGAAGTACGCCAGTTCAAGGGCGGCCAGTCGAACCCGACCTATCAGCTCGTCACGCCGAAAAAGAAATATGTCATGCGCCGCAAGCCGCCGGGCAAGCTGCTGCCGAGCGCCCATGCCGTCGACCGGGAATTTCGCGTCATCAGCGCGCTCTACCCGCTCGGCTTCCCGGTGGCCCGGCCCTATGGGCTGTGCACGGATGAAAGCGTCGTCGGCACGATGTTTTATGTCATGGACTGTGTGGAAGGCCGCATCCTCTGGGACGGCACCCTGCCGGATTACTCCCCGGCCGAACGCCGCGCCATCTATGAGGCGAAGGTCAAGACCTTTGCCGACCTTCACAATGTTGACTGGCGCAAGGCCGGCCTCGAGGGCTTCGGCAAGGAAGGCGATTATGTCGCCCGCCAGATCCATCGCTGGACCAAGCAGTATAAAGCCTCAGAAACGATCCACATTCCGGAGATGGAAAAGCTGATCGAATGGCTGCCAAAGAACATTCCGCCCGGCGATATGACAACCATCGTGCATGGCGATTACCGTCTCGACAACATGATCCTGCATCCGACCGAACCGAAGGTGATCGCGGTGCTCGACTGGGAACTCTGTACCCTCGGCGATCCGCTGGCGGACTTTTCCTACCACCTGATGAACTGGGTTATGCCGCCCGGCGATTCCGCGCGCGGCTCAATCATGGCGATTCCCGATCTCAAGGCCTGGGGTATCCCCACCATGGAGGAGTATGTCGCGATGTATTGCTCTCATACCGGCCGCAAAGGCCTGCCGGAGCTTGACTACTACTTCGCCTATAACGGCTTCCGGCTGGCGGGCATTCTTCAGGGCATCATCGGGCGCGTGCGCGACGGCACCGCCAACAGCGCCAATGCCGAGTCGAATGCGGCGCGCGTCGTGCCACTGGCGAAGTTTGCCTATGAGTATGCGCGCAAGGCCGGCATGCCGGGCTGAACCCTCGCCGCGGCCAATCGCCAGAAGGAGGCTGCAATGCTGAGTGACACATTGAAGGGGCCGCTGCGCTCACCTGTGAACATGCTCACCGAGCAGAAATATGGCGGCCACAAATCGCTGCATGACGACGGCGAAGCTGCGCGCCTCGGCATCAAGGCTGGCCCGATCGAGGGGCCAACCCATTTTTCGCAGTTCGTGCCGCTTCTTGCTGAGGTCTGGGGCAAGGCCTGGTTCGAGCGCGGCTGTTTTTCCTGCCATTTTCTGAACATGGTGTTCGAGGGTGAAAAGGTCCGTGCCGAGATCGACCGTCCCGAACCAGGCAGTGACCGCACGATGGCGCGCGCCTTCAAGGAGGACGGTCTCCAGGTTCTCGAAGCAAGCGCCACGCTCGGCCCCGATCATGGCGAGACGCTGCTGGAAGCGCGGATGAAGAAGCTGCGCCCGGCGGGTGAACTCGTGATCCTCTCGGATATGAAAGTCGGCATGACCGGCGCTACCGAGGAGCGCGTGCGCATGGGGCCGGACCAGCATATGGGCGACCTTTATCCCTTTTCTCTTGCCGAAAAACTGAAGGTCATCACCGAGAATGATCCCGCCTATGCCGATGCGGCCGCATCGCCCTGGGGCCGTCCGGTAATCCCGCTGGAAATGGTCAGTGTGCTGGGTAACTATTCCAGCCATCAGGCAAAGTTCCCGGTCAAGCATCCGTCGATCGGGCTCTTTGCCGATCTCGAAATCCGGATGATCGATGGCCCTCTCTTCGTTGGTGAGGAATATCTGCTCCGCCGGGAAGTGGTCGCCCTGTCAGAATCCCGCAGGGTCGAGAACTACTGGATTCGCACCCGTTTCTACGATGCTTCGGCCAAGCGCCAGGTTGCCGAGATGCTGCTCAACCACGGTGTCATGAAGGCGAGCTATCCGCACTATCCGAAGGACCGGCTGGCATGAGTCCGGCGGCGTTCCGGAAATGCTGCCTGGATTTGCCGGGCGCGGAATGCATGGTGCAGTGGGGCGGCGACCAGATCTACAAGATCGGTGGCAAGATGTTCGCCGCAACCGATGCGGCCTGCTCGAAGATTTCCTTCAAATGCAGCGACGAAGCCTTTCACCTTCTGACCGAAGCCGGCGCCGCCAGCCCGGCGCCTTATCTGGCCCGCGCCAAATGGGTAGAGATCGCTCCCGGCGACATGCCGCCGGATGAACTTCGCCAGCGGGTCCGCCAGGCCTATTCCATCGTCCGCAGCGGCCTCACAAAGAAGCTCCAGGCCGGCCTGCCGCCATTTGAACACTGACCGGCGCAGCGCGGCGATTGCAACCTGCACAGAGCGCGCTAGCGTGCTTCCACAATCCGGGAGGGAGTCACTCCATGAAAAAATTCGTAGCCGCCATTGCCGGCGCATTCATCCTTTCCGCCGCGGCATCGGCGCAGGACGCCGTGATCCATGCCGGCCACCTGCTCGCAAAGCCCGGAGAGGGTTATGCCACGCGCCAGACGATCCTGGTTGAAGCCGGCCGCGTGGTTTCGGTCACGCCGGGTTATACAAGGCCGAAGGAGTATCCCGTCATCAACCTGCGTGATGCTTATGTGCTGCCAGGCCTGATCGACAGCCATGTGCACATTACCAATGAAAATGGTCCCGACCGGAGGATCAAGTCATTCGAAAATTCGGATGTGGATGTCGCCTTTGACGGGGCGGCCTTTGCGGCGGCGACCCTGAAGGCGGGCTTCACCACCGTGCAGGATGTCGGCGCCCCGAATGACGCGATTTTCGGTCTGCGCGACGCCATCGCGCGCGGCGCTGTGCCGGGACCGCGCCTGCGCGCTTCCGGCAGCTCGGTGGCTGTCACCGGCGGTCATGGCGACATCAATGGTTATTCGGCACGCGTCATGGCGGCCTTCACCGGGGCCAGCATCTGCAACGGCGCTGATGACTGCCGCCGCGCGGTGCGCCAGCAGATCAAGGAAGGCGCAGACCTTATCAAGATCACGGCGACCGGCGGCGTCCTGTCCAACACCGCAGCCGGACTGGAACAGCAGTTTTCGGACGAGGAACTCAGCGCCATTGTCGAAGCGGCCCATGCAATGGGACGTAAGGTGACCGCCCATGCCCACGGCAAGAGCGGCGTCGATGCAGCGCTCCGCGCCGGCGTCGACTCGATCGAGCACGGCACCTATCTCGATGCCGAATCGATTGCGCTGTTCCGCGAGAATGGCGCAACCCTGGTCCCGACAGTCCTTGCGGGCGCCACCGTGACCGGCTGGACGAACGAGCCCTGGCTGCCCGCCCCGTCGCGCGCCAAGGCGGCCGAAGTCGGCCCACTGATGCTGGAAATGCTGCGCCGGGCGCATCAGGGCGGGGTCAATGTCGCCTTCGGCACCGATACCGGCGTTTCCCGGCATGGCGAGAATGCGAAGGAATTCGCCCTGATGGTCGAGGCCGGCTTCACGCCGGAACAGGCGATCCGCGCGGCCACGGTCGTCGCCGCAGATCATGTCCAGATGAGCGGCGATATCGGCACTATCGAGGCGGGCAAATATGCCGACATCATCGCCGTCTCCTCCGATCCGCTGGGCGACATCCGGGCGCTGGAGACCGTCAGCTTCGTGATGAAGGGCGGTGAGGTCTTCAAGTCCGGCAAGTAATTTGCAGGGGTGC
Source organism: uncultured Hyphomonas sp. (assembly GCA_964419865.1). Taxonomy (GTDB): domain Bacteria; phylum Pseudomonadota; class Alphaproteobacteria; order Caulobacterales; family Hyphomonadaceae; genus Hyphomonas. The sequence goes on from CAYQRX010000090.1 coordinate 10,023, forward strand.
GGAGTGCCTGTCCCCCGTTTTGACGGCGGGGGCGCCGGGCCTTATGCAATATCTATGGTAAATCCTGCTGCGGCGGGATGTGCCTGAATGAGGACTGACATGGCGATCCGCCCCTGCCTGCTTGCTGCCACCGCGCTCTTGACGCTTGCTGCCTGTGGGCAGCGCACCGAGACCGGCGCGCCGTCCGCGCGTGCCCCGCTTGCCGGCGATGACGAATGTGTGCCGATTGCCGAAGGCCTTTACGAATTCCGGGATGGCCGTTTCCTGGCCGTCTCTGCCCCACAGGGCGCCTTTGGTGACAATCCGGCGATCTGGAAACAGCAGATCGAATCCGGCCTTGCCGGCGCCGGGCTTGCCTGGCCGCGCGTCACGATCCGCGATCAGGTCGCAGTTGTGACCGGCACCGCCCCGTCCGCCGAGGACAGGGAATATGGTTTCACCGCCGCCAAAGCGGCGATCGAAGGGCATCCGCAAGCCGGCATGGCCGGGCTCCTGATCCTTGACGCCACATCGGTCGAGGGAGAAGCGCCCGCGCCCGGCGAGGCGGTTGCCACGCTGGCGGCCCAGGTCATTACCCCGCCCGCCTGTGAGGCCGCATTCCGCGGCGTGCAGCAGGGCCAGACCATTCACTTCGAAACCGGCAATGCCCGCATCTCCCCGGTCAGCACCGGCCTGCTCGACACGCTTTCCGGTGCGGCGCTGCTGTGCAGC
>CAYQRX010000091.1:0-10732 GCA_964419865.1 uncultured Hyphomonas sp.
GTCTCCGACGTTGCCCGAGGGGAGCATGAACCCCCCCCCGCTGTAGACGCCGACCCTCGCCCCCTGCTAAACCGCCCTGGCCTCGAAATGAGCTTCGCCGGTCTCAAGACCGCCGTAGCCCGCGCTGCAGAGACCGCGCGCACGCAGGCCGAGAAGGCCGATATCTGCGCCAGCTTTCAGGCCGCGATCTGCGATGTCCTGGCCGAGAAATCCGGCCGCGCGCTGGACGCATTCCAGCCCGGCAACGGGGATATACGCTTCGTCGTTGCTGGCGGCGTCGCTGCCAACAAGGCGATCCGGGCCGCTCTGGAGGCCGCGGCCACCGAAAAAGCCGCCCGCCTCATCGCCCCGCCGCTGCGCCACTGTACGGATAATGCCGCGATGATCGCGCTCGCCGGCGCTGAACGCCTTGCTGCGGGTCTGGAGGAAGCCTCGGCAGGTCTTGCCTCGGGCGCCAGACCCCGCTGGCCGCTGGATGAAGCTGCCGCCGAGGCCAACCCCGTCTTCGGCGCCGGCCGCCGGGGCGCCAAAGTCTGACGCGCGTTCAGCCCGTCAGCCGCTCCAGCAGACCACCTGCCCGCACATCGGCCTGCAGCACCGTCTCGATATTCAGCTGGCCTTTCAGCCCGGCTGTCCGGTGTACGGCCGCAGCCTGCCACTCCGGCGACATCGACATGCGCACCATCGCGCCGCGCGAGGGATACATGGCAATCGCCACTTCATCCCACAGCTCCTCCACCTGGCCGAGCGTCAGGAAGGTCACATCGCCGGCGAACACCGCCCGCCCGCCAAACTTCGGCAGGATCTCTGCCACCGCCCGGCCATAGATCGCATAAGCATCCCGCCCCGAAAGCCCGCTCTCGCGCCCGTCCTCATACTCGGCCAGGTCTTTGAACTTCAGGAGGTTCACCATGAAGATCGACCCTTCGGGGCCGGGCTCCAGCATCGCCTTCAACCGCTCGGGATCGGCAGGCATCAGCTCATTCACAACCTCCACCCCAACCTCCTCTGGCACAACTAATGGCACATATAGTGTCAAAACATGCGCACCCGGTCAAGCGGCCGTCGAGCTTCCGCGCCCGAAATTAAAAACGGGCGCCTCGAAAGGCGCCCGTTGACCGGCACGGGGCGGGGGTGGCCCGATCTGGCCGGTTTTGCGCTGCGGGCGGCAGGGGAAACACCCGCAGCGGATTGAAGCGGGTCAGACGATGAAGTTCGCCAGCCCGAGCGTGGCCCACATTACGATGGCAGTAACGGGGATCGCCGCGAGAAAAGCGACGATGGCCTGACGGTTTTCCTGGGTCGAGGGAGACATGGGAGGTGCTTTCTGACGGTTCGGGCCGCGACCATCGCTGCCCATGAACATCAGATAGCATCCCTTTGAGGGATAATCAATGAATAAAATTGAAATCGTTCATTAGTCAGCCTTCAGGGCATCTCTGACAATCAATTCGCCCGTCACCGGGCAATGTGTGTCAGTGGCCGGCGTGATCCCCTCCCAGGCCGGCGGCACCGCTGATCCGGGCGACATGCCCGCCAGCAGCAGGTCCATCACACCATCCAGCTCGCGCTGCAGCTTCGGCAGGGTCAGCTTGGAGAAAAGCTGCGGGAAGCGGAACTTCATCAGCGCCGATTGCCACATCTCGGCCGTCTCTTCCGGGTTCTCGATCTGGCGGAACTCGCCGGACTTGACGCCATCATTGATGATCCTGACGAGATAGGTCCGCTCCGTCGCCAGCTTGTCATTCATGTAGAGCGGGCGTTCCTCACCCAGCACTTCGGCGACTTCCAGGATTTTCGCTTCGTCCTCGATGGCCGAATAGGTGCGGGCAAGCTCATAGTGAAATATTTCCCGCATCCGGTCGGCGGCACTCGCCTCGCGCTCAACAATCCGGGCGAAGGTTTCGTAGGCCTCTTCGTTGAACTTGCGGGCCATCGCCTCGGCGATATCCAGCTTCGACGCAAAGAAGCGGTAGATGTTCCCGGCGGACATGTTGCAGTCCCGGGCGATCTCCGCCATCGTCGTCTTGGAGTAACCATAGTGCAGGATGCGCTCCACGGCGGCGTGGAGAATCATCTTCTTCGTATCGTCCATCTGGCTCATCATTATAGTGTACAGCAAACGACTGAATGTTCAATACAGCGTTCAGTGTATACTTTCTGTCAATCACCAAAGATTTCGGCCTGCCCCCAAGTCAGGATCATGACATGGCGGCGCCCGCTGTGCCATAGCGAGGCTTGGACCCTGTAAGGAACTGCGCCGCCATGCCGCTCTATTGCCTTCACTGCCTCGACAATGAAAAGGACGGGGCCGTCCGCCGCGCCGAGACGCGTCCGGCCCACCTTGAATGGGCCGGCAATCTCGGATCGGTCGTGCGGATGGCGGGGCCGCTCATCGATGCGGAGGGCCGCATGGTCGGCTCCGTTTTCCTGATCTCCGCCGACAACCTCGAAGCGGCCCGCGCCATCAATGCCGAGGATCCGTACACGAAAGCCGGTGTGTTCGGCCGCGTAACCATCCATGAGACCCGCTGGGCGATCGGCGACGGGCGGCCGGCATGAGAAAGTTTCTCTCGGGAAATCTCAACTATTCCAGCTGGTCGATCCGCCCGCTGCTGGCCGTTCGCAAGGCTGATCTGGGTATCGAGGAAGAGGTGATCCCTCTCGACTTTCCGGAAACCACAGCGCGCCTTAAACGGGAGAGCCCGACCGCCAAGGTGCCGCTGCTGATCTGGGATGGGCTGGAGATCTGGGAAAGCCTGGCGATCACCGAATTTGTCGCCGAATTGTCCGAGCCTGGCCGGATCTGGCCGAAAGATGCCGCCCGGCGCGCCGTGGCGCGCGCGGCCGCGTCCGAAATGCATGCCGGATTCCCGACGCTGCGGCGGGATTGCCCGATGGATATTCGCGCCCGCGCCCCCGCCCCGCCGATCACGCCCGCTCTGGAAGCCGACATCGCCCGTATCCAGAAAATGTGGTCGGATCTGCGCGAAACCTATGGCCGCAACTCAGACGAGCCCGGCCCGTTCCTGCTTGGTGCCTGGTCTGCCGCCGATGCTTTCTACACGCCCGTCGTCACCCGCTTCCGCACCTATGGTCTCCCCCTCACGGGCGCGGCGGCAGACTATGCCGCAGCCATCCTCGAAGACCCGCTGTTCAAGGCGCTCGAAGAAGAGGCGGCGGCAGAGCCGTGGTGGATCAGGTATGGGCCTGACGGACGCTCGAGCGGATACCTGAACCCGGCGCCGTCATGAGATCATAGCCGAGATCGTGACGGAACAGTCCGCGGGCCCGGTCAGCATAGATTTCCATCGCCTCGCCGGTGAACATTTCCTCTACGGACTGCTTGCGCATCTGAAGGACATTCGGCTCGCCGTCCGGATCCTTTTTCTTGGCCATTTCTTCCTTGGTCCCGGCGATCAGCGCCGCCTCAATGGCCGCCGGCGAAAGCTCAATGCCCCAATGCGCCGCGATCGCCTGCAGCGCGGCGCGGGCATCGCGCTGAGTGTCCTCATATCGCTGGATCAGGATGGAGCCGGGATAAGCCGCATGGATGTCACCCCAGCGATTCCAGAAGCGCGCCAGCCAATACAGATCGCAGCGATACTGCCGCCCGGCCGGGTCGCCCTTCAGATATTCCAGCCAGCTGACCTGAATGTCATAGGCCCATTTGTTGTAGTGCGAGGCGAGAATGTCCATCGGATGGCGGATGCCGAGCACATAGGGCGGCAGCCTCAGAAGCCGGCGCGACCACCCCCAGCCGGCAAGATGGTGCGGAATCGTATGGCTGCGTGCAAGGCGCGGCAGCTGCGGAAAGACCGGTTTATCCGTGGGAAAGCCGAGATAGGGCCGCAGCGCATTTTCTGAATAATAGGCCGGGCGCGGAATTTCATAAGTGTCCGCCAGCGCAACGGCCAGCATGTACATCATCCAATGCGTCCCGGAATTCTTGGACGTCACCAGAAAGCCGTCGAACGCCCCATGCTGGAGGACCGAGAAATTGGTCCAAAGCTCAAGCCGTGCAACTGAAATGTACTTTGATGGGACCGCAAAACTCATGAAAATGAGAACTAGCCTTGCCATCGGGCATCGGCAACGTTCGCATCTGCAATCTTCTGAAATTCAGACGCTTATGTCTTAAGACCGGCCATATCGCGGTAAATTTGGAGCAGGGCGAGCTGTCCCCGGCTTGGCAGGCCCTCAGCTTCGGAGACCGCCACAAGCATCGAATCGAGATCCACGATCTCTTTCGGCCCCAGTTGCGGCGCATTGACGACCAGCTGGCTCATGCGGCGCATCTCCGCCGGCCCGGGCAGCTGGCTGCTCGCAATCCATGCAGCATGGGCGGCCAGTTCCTCGGCTTCCTGCGGCGCGAAACTGAAATGCGCCGCAATTTCCGCTTCGATCACGTCACTCTGACGCGGACTGAGGGGCCCGCCGCGCGCCAGGGCAACCACCATCATCATGATCGCCGCCGCCTCGCGCGGGTCCTCGATCAAATCGATCCCGCCCTTGCCGGCACGGTAGCGGAAGCCAAGGCGCCGGGGCGCGTTGGCGGTGGTCTTTGCAAGGTCGGCAATTTCCTCCAGCCCGCGCCGCGCCATGCGCAGACGCCACGCCCAAACACCGATGGCGGTCAGGATCGCGAGGATGAGGAAAAGCGTATGCATCTCCTCATCCTAATCCGCCCCTGTCGTTTCCGCCATGACGATTTCGGTAAGGCGGGACCTATTGCCCGCCGCCGGCTGTCAAATGGGCCTGGCTCAGCACATAGGCGCGAATGGCCTCCGACTCGTCGGGCGTGATGAACTCGGCGAAGGAAACCATGCCATTGGCGGAGAGATTCCCATCGAGAACAACGCCTTTCCAGGCTTCTGCATTGGCGGTGATCACCGACCAGCGCAGATCCGGCAGCACGCCCGAAGAGGCGGCCAGCGGCCCGTGGCAGACGGCGCAGTTGCGCGCATAATGGACCATACCATCAGAAATCATCGCCATATCGCCAAAGGATTCGGCTTTGGGCGTGGCATCAATCGGCGTCAGGCCGGGCTCGGGAATCTCGCCGGTCCCGCCAAGCTTGAAGGTGACGACCTTGCCGACGGTGGAGGCAACTGCCTCGTCAAAGGCAAACCCGGCGGCCAGGGCGAAAGCCGAGCCCCAGCCGGTGGTGATGGTCACATACTGCTCGCCGTCGATCAGATAGGTCCCGGGTCCCGAGGCACCGCCCGACTTCAGATCATGGCTCCAGAGCTTCTCCCCGGTTGCCGCATCATAGGCGGCAAACTCGCCGCCAAGCTTGCCCTGGAAGACCAGCCCGCCGGCCGTCGAGAGGACGCCGCCATTCCAGGCATTGGCGTGTTCGACCGTCCAGCGCGGCGCGCGCGCAACCGGATCCCAGGCGACCAGCCGGCCCTTCAGTGTCGACCGCAGGAAGCGCAGCACTTCCGGCGGTGCAATTGGGGGCACACCGGCGGAGAAATCGACGCCTGTGTTCCAGCCGACCGGCCGCGCAGCAAAGCGCGGATCCTCGGCATAGGCCTGCGGGATTTCCTGGGCCGGGATATAGGCCAGGCCAAGGTCCGGATTGAACGCCATCGGATGCCAGTTATGGCCGCCGAGCGGCCCCGGCGTCTGCTCGAAGGGCTCCTTGCTGTAGCGCGCTTCCGGCACCTCGATCGGACGGCCGGTTGCATCGAGGCCAGTGGCCCAGTTCACCGGCACATAGGCATCGCCCGAGATAAACTCGCCGGTTGCCGCATCGATTACATAGAAGAAGCCATTCTTGGGTGCCTGCATCGCAACACGGCGCGGCGCGCCGTCCTCGCCGAGCGGCAGGTCCGCCAGGATGATGGTCTGGGTCGCCGTATAGTCCCAATTGTCGCCGGGCGTGGTCTGGAAGTGCCACTTATAGGCGCCGGTTTCCGCATCCACCGCCACAATGGACGAAAGGAACAGGTTGTCCCCGCCGGATGGGTCCCGGAAAGTCCGGTTCCAGGGCGAGCCGTTTCCGACGCCGAAAATGATCTGGCCATTCACCTCATCATAGACGATCGAGTCCCAGACGGTGCCGCCGCCGCCATCAGTGACCCAGGCCCCCTCGTCGCCCCAGGTGACGTTGCCGACCTGAACGAACGCGTCATCGGACGCCGCGCCGTCGGGCTGCTTCTGCGGGTTCGGAACGGTGTAGAAGCGCCACACCAGGTCGCCGGTGTTGGCATCATAGGCAGACAGGTAGCCGCGCACGCCGAGCTCCGCGCCGCCATTGCCGATCAGCACCTTGCCGTTCACAACCCGCGGCGCGCCGGTGATGGTATAGGGCTTCGACTGGTCCACGGTGACCTTGCTCCAGACCACCTTGCCCGTCTCGGCGTCCAGCGCCTCAAGCCGGCCATCGATCACGCCGACATAGATCTTGCCGTCATAAACCGCGACACCGCGGTTCACCACATCGCAGCAGGCCTTGACCCCGACCGCCCGGTCGACATCCGGGTCATAGACCCATTTCTCTGCGCCGGTCTTGGCATCGAGCGCATAGACAACCGACCAGGCCGAGGTGACGTACATCACCCCATCGACCACGATGGGCGTCGATTCCACGCCGCGATTTGTGGCCAGGTCGTAAGTCCAGGCAACGCCAAGCTCACCGACATTTCCGGTATTGATCGCGGTCAATCGCGAATGGCGCTGCTCATCATAGGTGCCACCATAGGAGAGCCACTCTTCGGCGGCACTCGCCGTGGAGATGCGGGCGGTATCGACCCCGGCAAAGCCACGCGGTTCGGCCTTCTGCACCTGGTCCTGCCCGCAGGCGGCCAGCATCAGCGCCGCTGCGGCGGCGGCCATGAAGGGCGGGGCCCGACGGGCCAGTATGGTTGTGATCACGATGTTCCTCCCAGGCCACGCCCGGCCGCACATCGGCGGCGCAGGTCATTTGAGGCAAACACTAGCCGCTGGCCGTGCAAAGTCGAGGCATGACGCCGGGAAAGCAGGCCGCCTTGCGCGTCAGGCCACCGAAGCGAGCCGCAGCTCGTCGCGCGCTTCCAGGATCGCTGCCTCGATGGCCGCGCGCCATGCGGCCATGTCTGCGGCCCCTTCGGCCCCCTTGGGGAAATTCACCGAGCGGGAGGCGCTGACGACCCCGCCCTGCCCCTCAACCAGCCCGGCACAGGAATCGGCAGCCCCTGCCCCCTGCGCGCCGTAACCCGGCACAAGGAACAGTGCCTTGGGCGCAAGCGCGCGCACCGCGCGGGCCTCTTCCGGCGCGGTCGCCCCGACGACCATCATCAGGTTGGACCAGCCGCACGGGCTCATCAGGCGCTCGGTCATCGGCCCCAGGGCTTCAGCCACGCGGGCGTAGAGCGGCGCACCGGAAATGATGCGCGACTGGAAATCCCCTGCCCCCGGATTTGACGTGCGTACCAGGACGATGACGCCCTTGCCCTCAGCCTTCGCCACGCGCGCAAAAGGTTCGATCGTGTCGAGACCCATATAGGGATTGACGGTGACCGCGTCGCCTTCGAAGGGGGCACCGGCGGCGAGATAGGCGGCGGCATAGCCTTCCGCCGTCGAGCCGATATCGCCGCGCTTGGCATCCATCAGCACAACCAGGCCGGCCGCGCGCGCCGCCCTGCCGGCTGCCTGCAGCGCCGCCATGCCTTCCGGCCCGTGACGCTCGAACAGGCTGACCTGCGGCTTAACGGCGGCGACCTTTCCAGCCGCCGCCTCGACAATCGCCTGCGACCATTTCCAGACGCCTTCGGGCGTATCCCCGCCGAACAGCGCCGGGATGGCACCGGGATGCGGGTCAATCCCGACACAGAGCGGGCCAAACTTGGCAGTTGCACTGGTCAGTCGGCTGGCGAAGTCGGTCATGACCTCACTTCGCACATCACCTTGACCACCTGCAAGCGCCGCCGGGCCGTGTCCGAGGCAGCACCATAGGTGCGCAGGCCGAAACTGTCGGTCGCGCCGGCCTCCACCGGCACACCAAGCCTTGTCAGGAAAGCATCCACCGCTTGCGGCGCGGTCGTATAGATCCGGCCACGGCGCGGGCTTTCGGCCACGATGACGCCTCGCACCGCCCCGGCCTGATCGAAAACGGGGCCGCCTGAAATGCCGCCGAGGGTGCCGCTGAGACCCGTCGTGCGGCCGACTTCGGCCCAGGCGAGGATCGGGGCATCGCTCTGGCGCTCGCCCCGGGTCACGAGGCGCGAGCGCCCGACCAGCCGGCTGGCGAGTTCGCCCGGCACGCCTTGCGGATAGCCGACATGGTAGCCTTCGGTGCCGAGGAAAAGCGGAGAGGCCAGATCCAGCACAACAGGGTTCGGGCTGCGCCCCGTCGACAGCAGCGCCAGGTCGTGCGCGTCATCAAGGCTGATGCGCGCAACGGGCACGTAATTGCCCGGCGCCACTTCCAAGCTCACGCGCGTGCAGCCCTCAACAACATGGCGCGCCGTCATCCAGTCGCCGCGCGAATTCACGGCAAACGCCGTGCCGACCCCGTTCTGAGGCGGGCCGGCCTGCACCACAACCATCTCGTCGAAAGGCGAGGGGTCGGGCAGCAGCGGCCCCATCTCCTCGGCAATCTCGGATGGTGGGGGCGGTTCTGGAGCCTGCGCCTCCGGGGCGAGCGAGAACACGACCAGGAGAATGAAGCCGAGCGCGGCGGCATAGATCACCCAGTCAAATCCGCGCATGCGTCACACCCTTTGCAAGACCGGATCCCAGAGCCCGGCGGCGAAAATAAGCCCTGTACCGAGCTTGGCCGCTGCGAGGACCACCGCCGCGCCCATCTGATCCTCAGCGATCCGGCGCGGGATGCCCCTCAGGATGAGGTCCACTACCCGGTAGGTAATGAGTTGCATCAACAGTGCAATGGCGCCCCACAGTACGAGCTCGGGCAGCGAGACCGATGAGGCCAGCGTCGAAGCGATGGGGATAGCCAGGCCGCCGATCGCACCCGCCAGCGCAACCCCCGCTGAGGCATTCCCCTCGCGCACCAGCGCAAGTTCTTTCCACGGCGTGAGCAGAACATAGACAGTCGACGCCACCAGAAGCAGCAGGCCGGCCATGCCTGTTGACATCAGAAAGCGCGGGAAGGCCGCATCAAAAGCGCTCAGTTCTCCCAGCATCACCCTTGTTAATCCTCGCTTGCGGGTCTAACCCCCCGCTCCGGGGCCCGTGCCAGACCCTATCCAGTGCATTCCCCAGCCTCAAGGAGACAGGATCATGCTCGCCGGCAAAGCCGCCCTTATCACAGGATCGACCAGCGGCATCGGAAAGGCCATAGCTCTGCGCCTTGCAGCGGACGGCGCCAACATCGTCCTCAACGGTTTCGGCGACGCGAAAGAGATCGAAGCACTTCGTGCGGGGATTGAAAAGGATCATAAAGTAAAGGCGATCTTCTCGGGCGCCGACCTGACCAAACCCGAGGCGATTGAGACGATGATGGCCGAAGCCGCGGCAGCCTTTGGCGGCGTCGACATTCTGGTGAACAATGCAGGGACGCAGTTCGTGGCGGGTATTGACGAGTTCCCGGTCGAAAAGTGGGACCTCATCATCGCCCTGAACCTGTCGGCCGCCTTCCACACCACCCGTCTCGCCCTGCCCTACATGAAGAAAAAGAAATGGGGCCGGATCATCAATATGGGCTCGGCCCACGCCAAGGTCGCCTCACCCTTCAAGGCGGCCTATGTCGCCGCCAAGCACGGCATTTCCGGGCTCACCAAGGTCGCCGCCCTCGAAGGGGCGACCCTCGGCATCCGCTGCAACACGATCTGCCCGGGCTATGTCCATACGCCCCTGGTGGAAGGCCAGATCGCCGATACCGCCAGGGCGCGCGGCATGACAGAGGAACAGGTCAAGAATGACGTCCTTCTCGCCGCCCAGCCGACGAAGGAATTCGTAACCCCCGAACAGGTCGCCGCCTTTGCAAGCTTCCTGTGCTCGGACGCCGCCGCGCAGATCAATGGGGCCGACCTGTCGATCGACGGCGGCTGGACGGCGCAGTAGCCGCTGTTGACGCCAGGGCCGGCCGGCGCCATTTAGAAGAGCGCATGCTGAAACGCATTGTTCTCCTTACGCTCAGCGTCTGGCTGATGATCGCGGGTGGCCTCGCCGCCCATGCGGCGCCCTGCCATTTTCAGGCCAAGGAGGCTCAGCCGCCTGCTGCTGAACATGCCCATTGTGACATGATGGCGGCAGCGCCGGCCGACACGCCGGCGGAACCTCTTCCCGAAGTTCCGGCGCCGGATGGCATCTGCTGCTGTCCGGCGGTTATGGCGGCACTTGCCGCACCAGCCCTTCCGAGCGGCGAAACAACCCTTTTCCGTCTGCCTGCGGGCTTCCCGCTGGAGGCAGATGCGCCGTCACAGACGCTCATTCCCGAGCCGCCGCCACCGAAAGCCTGACCTGACTGTTCATCCGCAACCGGATCAATAGCCAGACAGGACAAAATCTGATGAAATCAAAAATGATGGCGGTGGGGCTTGGCCTCGCTGCTTTTGCGGCCGCTGCCGAGGCACGCCCCGTTTCCTATGCGGGCGGCTGGACGGCGATGCAGGACAATAACGGCCCCTACTCCTCCCTGCATCTCCACTACTCGCCGACGGCCTTCGACTCGATCGGTCTCTATACCGAACGCAACTGGGACATCGACGCCCATTTCACCGGCCTTCAGTACAACCGGCTGGTCAGGCGCTGGAATGCGCCCCAGAGCCAGGGCAATCTCTAC
>CAYQRX010000092.1:0-2568 GCA_964419865.1 uncultured Hyphomonas sp.
ATCTGGATCGCGGCCAGGCCGATGCCGGGGGCGTCATACATCGTCTCCAGCATGTCATCCATGAGCGCGCGGATGTCATCGGTGACGCCGCCCTCGACGGGCTTCGACACCTGTTTCAGGCGCGGATCGGGAACAGTGAGGATTTCGCGGATAGCCATGAGCGTCAGATATGCACCCCTTCCGCCAAGGTCAACGCCGGATCACTCTGCCGGCAGCTTCTTGGGCGGGTCCAGCGGCAGTTGGCCGGTATCGGGAACTGTCGCCCGCGCCTCGATCAGCTTCGGCTCCGGCGGCGCCTTGCCGGGCGGAGCGATCTGCATTTCCTCGAACTTGCGCAGGGTGGGCAGGACGCGCCGGTCCATGGAGCCCATCAGGCTGTTATAGTGATCGACCGAGGAATTGAGCGACTTGCCGAGCCTTTCCATATGCTCCAGCAGCTTGCCCATACGGGTATAGAGTTCGGCGCCAAGTTCGCCAGCGGCCTGGGCATTTTCGTTGATCTCATGCTGGCGCCAGAGATGCGCAACTGTCCTGGCAAGAGCGATAAGGGTCGTGGGAGTGGTCACGATCACCGCGCGATTCATCGCCTTCTCGATCAGGTCCGGCGTATGCTCCAGCGCGGCAGCAAAGAAGTTCTCCCCCGGAATGAACATGGCGATATAGTCGAACCGGCTGCCGAGATTGGACTGATAGTCCTTCGAGGCGAGTGTCTGCACATGGCGGTGAACGCTCTGCGAGTGGGATTTCAGATGCGCCGCCCTCTGCGCGGGATCATCCGTGTTCACCGCCGCCATATAGGAATCGAGTGAGACCTTTGAATCGACGACGATCTGGCGTCCGCCCGGAAGGTGGATGACGGCGTCCGGACGCTGGCGGCCCTCCTCCGTCTCTTCGCTCACCTGTTCAGCAAAGTCGCAATGTTTCGACAGGCCCGCCTGCTCCATGACATTGCGAAGTGTCATCTCGCCCCACCGCCCGCCGCCCTTCGGCGCCGTCAGCGCATTGACCAGCTTGCCCGTCTCGGCGGTGTTGATCCTGAGGCTTTCATGGATCGCCTTGACCTGTTCCTGGATGGCGGACTTGTCCTCGGCGCGCACTTTCTCGATCGCCTCGACCTTCTGGCGGAAGGCATCGAAATTCTCGCCGATCGGCTTCATCAGCTCCTTGAGTTCGCCCTGGGCCCCCTCCCTGTGGCGTTTGAAGGTTTCGTCGGCACGCTCGAGGAAAAGCCGGTTGGCCTGGGCCAGGACATCCTGCGCCATACGGGCGAATTTCTGCTCATCTTCAGCGCTGCGCGCCTCGGCGGCGGCAAGTTTCAGCTGGGCGTCGCGCGCAACCGCCTCCAGCGTCTGCTCGCGCTGGCGCAGCCGCTCCAGCTCCTGCCGCTCCAGCGCCGCGCGCTGACGGCCTTGCCAGAGGTAAACGCCGAGCCCCGCCGCAATCAGCAGCAGGATGACGTGAACCAGGTCGAACCCGGCGGTGCCTATGGTGATGACTGGCGGCATGGGCGAGCCCTTCATAATCTGCCGCCAGAACATAATCGGAACGAACCGGCGCTGTCTACACCCGGCGGGCGAGCGGGCGCCGCTCGGCAGGGGAATCCAAGCGGCCTTTCGGAAGTGGTTAACAGCGCCGCGGAACGGAACAGGCGCAGATCAGCCCTTAAGGAAACCAGCAAGCCGTTTGGTGATGATCTCCTCGGCCTCGGCCATGATCCGGTCGATCAGTTCCTGACAGGTCGGGATGTCATAGATCAGGCCCGCGACCATGCCGCATGACCAGGCCCCGGCATCCATGTCGCCATCCTTCATGATCTTCGGATAGACGCCCGCGACTTCCTCGATGATGTCCTCGAACTTGATGGCGGAACCGAGCGCCTTTTCCTTCTCCAGCAGCCGCTCCACCGCCGGATTGGTCAGCACCCGCTCGGTATTTCGCAGCGGGCGCATCACTAGGCGCGTGTCGAGCTCGGAGGCCGCCACCAGCGCCTGTTTGACGTTCTCATGCACCGGGGCTTCTTTGGTCGCGATAAAGCGCGTGCCCATGTTCATGCCCTCGGCGCCGAGCGCCATGGCGGCGACCAGCGAGCGGCCATCGGCCATGCCGCCGGACGCGATGAAGGGAATTTCAAGTTCGTCCATCGCCCGCGGCAGCAGGATGAAGTTCGGCACATCATCCTCGCCCGGATGGCCGCCGCACTCGAAGCCGTCCACCGAGACAGCGTCACAGCCGATCCGCTGGGCCTTGAGGGCGTGGCGCACGGCCGTGCATTTGTGGATCACCTTGATGCCATTATCCTTGAGGACAGGCAGCACCTGCTGCGGGTTGTTGCCCGCCGTTTCGACCACCTTCACCCCGCCCTCGATGATCGCCTTCACATAGCCCGGATAATCCGGCTGGTTCACCGCTGGCAGGAAGGTCAGGTTCACGCCGATCGGCTTGTCCGTCATGTCGCGGCAGCGCGCGATCTCGTTGGCGAGGTCGGCCGGGGTTCGCTGCGTCAGCGCGGTGATGATGCCGAGACCGCCCGCATTGGACACCGCTGCGGCCATCTCCGCAAAACCGACA
>CAYQRX010000092.1:2578-10713 GCA_964419865.1 uncultured Hyphomonas sp.
ACTGCATGCCGCCCTGAACAATGGGATGCTTGATGCCGAGCATTTCCGTGATGCGGGTCTTCATGATGGTCCTCCGGATGTGTGGTTCGCCCGGCGCGATCCTTGGACGGGCGCAGCGTGTGAGGCAAGGCTATCATCGGGGAAAGGACCGGCAGGTGCGCCCGCAGGAAGGCGGGGACATGCCTTCCCGCAGGCGTCTTGTGACGGCTCGGCTTGGGTGGGGACGCCTGGAGCCGCCGAAATTTTCCCAAGGAACGCTAAGGCATTCTACCTGTCATGACCGCCCGGATTTCTCTCGGGGCGGGGAGGCCGTTAACTATGGATATTGAATTTGACCCCGTCCTGTGTGTCAATGTTTCTCACATAGGCAGTTTTGCACAGGGGTGGGGCAAAAATGCGCGTTCAGAACTGGGACGACCTGCGATTCGTCGCGGTGTTGGCTCGGCTTGGGTCGCTCACCGAGGCGAGTCAGCTTCTCGGCGTCGACCGGTCGACCGTGAAGAGGCGGATCAAGGCGCTGGAAGCGCGCCTCGGGCATCGGCTGTTCGTGAAAGATGGCTCAGGTTACGCGCCCGTTCCCGAGGCAGAGCCGATCATTGCCGCAGCTCGCGGCATCGAGGCGGCCATCAACGGCCCGGTCCTGCGCACGGATGAGAAAACATCCGGCGTGTCCGGAACACTCTCCGTAACCACGACCGACTCCGTTTATCTTGGCGGTCTGAGCAACATGATCCACGCTTTCCAGGCGAAGCATCCGGGCCTGCGGATCGACCTCTATGTGACAGCGCGCAAGCTCGCGCTCGACCAGCTCGAGGCGGATGTGGCCATTCGCCCGTCCGACAGCCCACCCGACTATTTTGTCGGCCGGCGCGTTTGCGACCTGAGTTTCGGGGTTTATGCAAGCCCGGTCTACCTCGCCGCCAATACCGGGCTTTGCCGGAAGGAGCACAACTGGCTGACTGTCAGCGAGGCATTGCAGGCCTCGGCCCCAGGCCGCTGGGTAGAGGCTCACATACCGTCCGACCGCCGCATCATGTGCGCCGACACATTTGTTGCTTTGGCCGAAGCCTGCCGGCTGGACCGGGGGGTTGCCCTGCTCCCGAAATGCTACGCATCCGGATTCAGCGATCTGATAGCGGCGGACCATCTGATGGACGAGCCGCTGGCCACTGGCCTGTGGCTTCTGACACATGCCGACCTGGGGGACGTGCCGCGGGTGCGCCTCTTTCTGGATTTCATGTGGCGCGAGATCAGCCGGAGAAAGCAACACTTCGCTGGCGAGGGCGCGGGGAATTGAAGCGGCAGCGAAAGCGGCTTAGGGCTTGATTTTGTCAAATATACGGGAGCCGACATGATACGCGCCCTTTCGATCCTTCCTCTCGCCCTGCTGGCGGCGTGCCAGACAGTGCAAGCGCCGGTCGGGGCGCGTCCGGACAGCCCGCACCATGAGGCGCTGGCCGCTGCTGAGCCTCAGCCGACGCCCGCCGAGCAATGGTTGTTCGGATCGGCGGAGGCGCAGATCATCATGGAGCAGAGCTGGCGGCGTGTTGCAGAGTTCGTCGAGCGCAAGGCGGCCGGGCGGCCCGAAATGAGCGTTGTTCTCGCCCCCGGCGCACATGCCAAGGCGCCGGATTTCCTCGCCTGCGGGGACAAGCCGCTCGCCGCCGTCTTTGATGTCGATGAGACGATGATCTGGAATCTGGGCTCGGCCGGTGCTTTCCGGCGCATGGGCATCGAATTCGACCCGGAAATCTGGGGCGAGTGGGAACGCACCGGCGCCGGCAAGGCGGCCCCCATCCCCGGCGCCCTGGAGGGGATCGCCCGAGTCCGCGCGGCCGGGGTCGAAGTCATCCTCAACACCAATCGCGAGGCCGTGAATCTCGCCGGCAATATCGAGACGATCCGTGCGGCCGGCTTCGGCGACTATGTTCACGGCGAGACACTGTTCCTGAAAGGCGACACGCCGGGCGGTTCGGCCAAGGACGGCCGGCGCTATGCGATCTCGGAAACCTACTGCGTCATCGCGCTTGTCGGCGACCAGCTCGGCGACATCGCCGACATCTTCAATGAAAAGTCGCTCAGCCCCTCGGAACGCCGCTATGTCGCTTCCGCCCCGGCTTTCAAAGACCTCTGGGACAATGGCTGGTTCATCCTGCCCAACCCGACCTATGGCCCGTCGATTGCCGGCGACATGGACGAGATCTTCCCGCCTGAGACGCACTGGACGCCGTCTGAGTAGACCAAGAACGGATATGCCCTCCCGCTGCTCCCAAATCCTCTCCGCTCTCCTCGTTGCCGGGGCGATGGGATCATGCTCTGCGGAACAGGCTTCGAAAGACGCCGACATTGCTCTGGACCCAGCGTGGACGGAGGAATGGATGGACGCGAACATTCATCGGATGACGTTTGTCCGCATCGATATGGATGAAAGCGAGATCGCCTGGAACGATTTTTTTCCGTTCACCGAAGAAGTGATGGATACCCTGCTGGAAAAGAGGTTCTGGATGCAGGGTAGGTTTTTCGGTGGCACTTTCTACAACCACACTTGGGAATTCCTGATCGCGGGTGATTGCACCCGGGCGAAAGCGCATCTGAACAACATCCTGTCGCGGCTGAAGTCCGCTGGCCGAATCAAGGTCATGATCAGTGAAGGAAAGATCGAGTGCCATCCGGGCACATACTTTCTTGAGTCCAACAAGGTTGTGTTTGGGAAAGACAGGGAGCGCTCGCTGGAGCTGGAATAATGATGATCATCTTCGTTCACGGCGTCCCCGATACACCGGCTCTTTGGGAGCCTCTGGTCGGCGCTCTCGGCCTGAAGCCGGGCGACTATCTCGCCCCTGCCCTTCCCGGCTTCGCTGCCGATAAACCAGCCGGCTTTCGCAGCACCAAGGACGAGTACGCCGCCTGGCTCGTCGGCCAGATGGAAGCGGCCGGCCAGCCGGTGCACATCGTCGGCCATGACTGGGGCGCCCTGCTCACCCTGCGCGCGGCAAGCCTCAGGCCGGACCTCGTGAAAAGCTGGTGCGTGACAAATGCCGTGATCGACCCGGACTATTCCGGGCACAGAACAGCGCGGATGTGGGCAACCCCGGTCCTCGGGGAATTCGTGATGCTCGGCATGCGTAACAAGCCGCGCCTCGAAGCAGCGCTGATCGAGGGCGGCATGCCCGCCAGCCTCGCGGCCCATGAAGTCCCCCTGATCGACAAGCGGATGCGCCAGTCGATCCTCAGCCTCTACCGCTCCGCCATCGGCCTGCGCTTCAGCGGTGACTGGGTCTCGGACCTCGACAGACTCCCCAAGCATGGCCAGCTTTTCTGGGGCGAAACCGATCCGTTCGTCGAGCTCAGCGTCGCGGAGCGCTTTTCCGCCCGCCACGATACACCGCTGCACGTCGCCCGCGGCGCCGGCCACTGGGCCTGCCATGAACGCGCGGAAGAATTTGCAGAACTGCTCAGGGCCTTCTGGAACCGGTCCTGACGTCCAGCGTCACGCCGCTTCCTTGCCGCCGAGGCCAGCGAGCTCCTGCTTGATGCGCTCGGACAGCTGGCGAACGGTGAACGGCTTCGGCAGGAAGGAGACGGCGCGGTCATCATCGAGCTGCTGCGCGAGGTCGCGCTCGGCATAGCCGGAGATGAAGATGACGCGCGCATGGCCCAGCTTGTCCTTCGCCTCGCGGATCAGCGTCGGCCCGTCCATACCCGGCATGACGACGTCGGAAATGACGAGATCGAACGCGCCCGGCATATCCTCGAGAATCTCAAGCGCTTCCTCGCCATCGCAGGCCTCTTCCACTTCATAGCCGCGCTGGCGCAGATGGGTGGCCGCGATCGAGCGGACGCCGTCCTCATCCTCAACCAGGAGAATCCGTCCGCGGCCGGACATATCCATCGGACGCGCCTGTGCCTTGGCTGCTTCGGCAATATCCGACGGCTCCGGAATCTGGTCCGCCGCGAGCGCGGGAAGGTAGATATAGAACGTGGTGCCCTTGCCGACCGCCGAAACCGGGCAGACATATCCGCCCGACTGCTTGATGATACCATAGACGGTGGCAAGGCCAAGCCCGGTGCCCGCGCCCTGCTCCTTGGTGGTGAAGAAGGGCTGGAAGATCTTGTCGAGCACATCGCGCGGCATCCCGGTGCCGTCATCCTCGACCTCGATCACCAGATACTCGCCATCCTCGACATAGCTGAAGCCCTTGGCGTGGGCGTCCTTGCCGGTCGCCCGGCCGGTCCGGATGGTCAGCTTGCCGCCGCCGCGATGCGCGATCATCGCATCGCGCGCATTGGTGGCGAGGTTGATGATCGCATTCTCGATCTGGCCCTTGTCGGCCTTGATCCAGGGAATGTCGCGGCCATGCTTGACCTCCAGCTCGATCCGCTCATCGAGCAGCTGGCGCAACAGGATCGAGAATTCCGAGAGGAAGTCGGTGGCGTTGAAGATTTCCCGCTTGAACGTCTGGGCCCGAGCATAGGCCAGCAGCATACGGACGAGTTCGCGCGCCCGCGAGGAAAATTCGTGGATCGCCTGCAGGTTCTCATACGACGGATCGCCGACGGGGTGGCGCAGCATCAGCGCCTCATAATTGAAGATGATCCCCTGCAGCACATTATTGAAATCGTGCGCGACGACGCCGGCCAGATGGCCAATCGACCGCATCTTCTCACCATGCGCAAGGCGCTGCTCCAACTGCCGCTGCTCGGTGATGTCGATGATATAGGCCACCGATGGCCTGCCCGTCTGGTTCAGCGTGACGAAGACATTGACATCGCGCGCCGCATCCCCGGCAGTCTTCAGCGCGACCGGCCGGTCGACGGCTTCGACCAGCAGGTCAGTCAGCGACTGTTCGCCCTCCTCCGACACGAACAGTTCGGAGAATTTCGTGCCCGGCGTGGCCCTCCCGCCAGTCATTTCCATCAGAGCGCGGTTGGCGTCGAGGATCACCGCCCCGTCCACCCGGTCGCCGTCGAGGCGCACGGCGCCGAACGGCGCATCGTCGAACATCGGATCGCCTTCCGGGCGCGGCGGGCGTGAGGCGGCCTGAAGGGCAAACCGCTCCTCGCCTCCGTTCAACACCTGCGGGCTGGCGAGAATGATCGTGCGCCCGGCCGCCTCGGCGCCGCGGCCCGTCCAGCTGGTGATCGCCTGAACCGGAATCTCGACCCCGTCGCGCGCGCGCAGCTGAATATCGGCGCGGCCCGGCGCGCCGGACTTGCGGTCGCGCGCCAGCATCTTCACGAATTCCGGGCGCATGATGTCGTCGGTGCGGATATTCTTGGCGGTCTGCGGCAGGCCGAGCAGTTCCCGCAGCCAGTTGTTCGCATAGGTGATCGTGCCATCGGGCCGCGCGGCGAAGAAGCCGATCGGGGCGTCCTCGACATACAGCGATTTGAGGTCGGCGGCGCCGGTTGCCTCGATCTGCCCGGCGATCCGGCGGATGCGCCACAGCACACGCCCCCCGCGCGGCAGCGGAGAGACCGTTACTTCGAACTGCGCGGGCACCTGTTCCGGGCCGAGCGCCAGCGGCGGCAGGACTTCGCAGCGCTTGACGCCTGCCTTGGCGGCTTTCGACAGCCGGTAAACCGGCGCGGCAAGGCCCGGATTGGCGCCGAACAGGCGGTCCACGGTGACCGGAGGCCCGGTTTCTGCCGGCCCCGCGATCAGGGCGAGCTTGGTGAGATCCGAATAGGCTTCGTTCGCCGCCACCGGGGCGCCGCCGGGATCGGTGACAAGCACCGCCTCGTCCAGCGCCTCGATCCAGGGAAACCGCGGCGCGCCTGCATTGGCAACGCGCGCAGCGGCGCCGCGCTCGGGAAAGAGGCCGATGAACCGGCCTGCCCCGCGCACGGTCCAGAGCAGGAAGACGAGGCCGCCGGAAGCCATGGTGATCAAAAGGATGGAGCCGGTCGCGCCGGATGCGTTCGGCCAGGCCAGCGAAATGCTCGCCGCCGCAATGGACAGCAGAAGGCAGGCCCAGAAGCCGAGCTGCAGGAAGTCGATGCGCCGGGGCTCGCGTCCGCCCGCCTTGTCCCCCTCTGACTCGTCACCCGCCATCGGCACGGGTGCGGCAAGTTCAAGGGTGTCAGCTTCCTTACTCATGGTCTACCGCCATTCCATGTGGCCGGTTGCGGTTACCCGCCCGGCCATGTCTTATGCGAGGCAGGCATCACGCGACTCGATGCCCACCCATCACCTAGAGTACCGGTTTTGACACGGCAAAGGTTAATGAAACTGAAAAAGCCGTTAATGGGGCCCGGTAACAACTGCACAAAACGACAGGATTCGCTTGACCATGATACCACGCACGCTGATCGCACTGACCAGTTTCGCATTGATCGCAAGTTGCGGTACTCCCGACCATCGCGAACCGCGCCCACAGGTCTATTCCTCGGAAATCGTCGCTGAAGAATCAGCCCGGCTGAACGAATGGTTCGAGCAGAAATTCGAGGAGATGATCGCCCGTGACCCGATGCGCCTCACCATGTTGGGGCGGCGCGACCGCTATGGCGAATGGCCCGACCCTTCGCCCGCCTTTGACGAGGAAACCCTGTCGCTGCAGCGCTCCGACGTGGAGGAAATGCGAGAGCGGTTCGACTTTGACAAGCTGGACAATCAGACCCGCCTTTCCTGGCGCCTGGCTGAATATGAGCTGGAGCGTGCGGAAATGAACGCACCGTTCCGCACCCACAGCTATACGTTCAACCAGATGTTCGGGGCCCAGTCATCGGTGCCGGCCTTCCTGATCAACCAGCACAAGGTCACCAGCCTGGCTGATGCAGAGGCCTACATCTCGCGCCTGGAAGCCCTGCCGGAATATCTCGGCGGGCATGTCGCCAACGCGCGGGCTGCATCCGAAAAGGGGGTTCAGCCTCCGGCTTTCGTCTATGACTATGTGCTCTCCGATGCGCGCGGTGTCATCACCGGCTATCCGTTCGGCGCGGCCACCGATGGCGATACCGACAGCCCCCTGATGGCGGACTTCCGCGGCAAGGTCGCGGCGCTTGTCTCCAACGGCACACTCACCGAGGATGAGGCCTCCCGGCTGACCGCGCGCGGGGCGGAGGCGATCCGAACGCATGTCGGCGCCGCCTATGCCGCTGTAATCGAAGAGCTCACGCGGCAGCAATTGAATGCGACCGCCGATGACGGTGCCTGGAAACTGCCGGATGGCGCAGCCTATTACGAAACGCGCCTGCGGGCGATGACAACGACCGGCCTGACCGCCGACGAGATCCATCAGATCGGGCTCGACGAGGTTGCCCGCATCCAGGATGAAATGCGCGCAATCATGGCCGAGGTCGGCTTCGAGGGAAGCCTGCAGGACTTCTTCCAGTTCATGCGCACCGATCCGCGCTTCTACAAGCCGGATACGCCGGAAGGCCGGGAAGAATATCTCGCCGAAGCCCGCGAAGCGATCGCCCGGATGGAGGAAGACCTTCCAAACCTCTTCCATACTTTCCCGAAGGCCAGCATGATCGTCCAGGCGGTCGAGCCGTTCCGGGAGCGTTCGGCCGGCAAGGCGTTCTACTCACGGCCCGCCCCGGATGGCAGCCGGCCCGGCGTCTATTACGCCAATCTCTACCGGATGGCCGACATGCCGACCTATCAGCTCGAAGCGCTCGCCTTCCATGAGGGCATTCCCGGCCACCATATGCAGATCGCCATTGCCCAGGAGCTGGAAGGCATCCCGAGCTTCCGCCGCTTCGGCGGTTACACAGCCTATTCGGAAGGCTGGGGCCTTTATTCGGAACTCGTGCCGAAGGAGCTTGGCTATTATGCCGATCCGTATTCGGACTTCGGGCGCCTCGCCATGGAAATCTGGCGCGCCGCCCGCCTCGTTGTCGACACGGGCCTCCACCACAAGCGCTGGACGCGCGAACAGGCGGTCCAGTACCTGCTCGAGAACACGCCGAATCCCGAGGGTGATGCCCGCAAGGCCATCGACCGCTATATCGTGATGCCGGGACAGGCGACGGCCTACAAGATCGGCATGCTGAAGATCGTGGAACTGCGCGAGCGCGCGAAGGCTGCCCTCGGCGACCAGTTCGATATCCGCGACTTCCATGATATAGTCCTGCGCGACGGCCCGGTGCCGCTGGCCATCCTGGAGGAGAATGTCGACGCATGGATTGCG
>CAYQRX010000093.1:0-7497 GCA_964419865.1 uncultured Hyphomonas sp.
ATCATCGAGCTTGCCCGGACCTGGGACCAGGGTTTCCGCGACCTGCTGATGGAGTCCGATCTGTCCGGCCGCGACCGGGAAGGCGCGCGCAGTTTCATCGGCGCCTTCAATGCCGCCTATCGGGAGGCCTTCAGCCCGGAGGAGGCGCTGACCGATGTGACATGCATGGCCCGCCTCAGCGCCGGTATGCCGATCGTCGCGCGCGCCTACCGGCTGGCGCATGACGCGCCCTCAAGGGTGCGCGTGAAGATCTACGCCCGCACCGGTTCGATTGCACTGTCACGCTGCGTGCCGGTGTTCGAGAATCTCGGCCTGTTCGTCGATTTCGAGACCGGCTATCCCGTCCGTCCCCTGACCAAGCCGGTCGACGATGCGCCGGATGTCTACTGGGTCCACTCGCTCGCCATGGACTCGCCGGACGGCACTGAGCTGCCGCTGGACAAGGTCGCCCATGATTTCGAGCAGGCGTTCCTCGCGGTCTGGGGCGGGCGCGCCGAGAATGACGGCTTCAACAGGCTGGTCCTGGCCACCGGCGCCAGCTGGCGGGAGGCGGCGCTGATCCGCGCGCTTGCCGCCTATCGCCGCCAGTCCGGCATGGAACAGCCCCAGGATGTGCAGGAAGCGGCATTGGTGCGCTATCCGGGCGTGACACGCCTGCTGCTCGATCTCTTCGCCGCAAGGTTCGATCCGTCGGCGCACAAATCGATGGAGGCGCGCAGGAAGGCGGCAGCGGCCATTGCCGACCGCTTCGACGGGGCGATGAAGGATGTCGTCAGCCTCGCCGACGATATCGTGCTGCGCCGGCTGTTCCGCCTGGTCCAGGCCATTCAGCGGACAAATTTCTACCAGCGTGAAGACAGCGGCGCCGAGCGCCCCTTCATCAGCTTCAAGGTCGCCAGCCGCGAGCTGACCGACCTGCCCGAGCCGAAGCCCTTCCGCGAAATCTTCACCCACAGCCCAAAGGTCGAAGGCGTCCACCTCCGGTTCGGCCCGGTGGCGCGCGGCGGCCTGCGCTGGTCGGACCGCCCGTCGGACTATCGCACCGAAGTACTCGGCCTTGTAAAAGCCCAGCAGGTCAAGAACGCTGTCATCGTGCCCGTCGGCTCGAAAGGCGGATTCTATCCGAAACAGCTGCCCGAGCGATCCGATCCAAACTGGTTCGAAAGCGGACGTGATGCGTATAAGGAGTTTATCACCGCGCTCCTCGGCATCACTGATAATATCGTCGAGGGCAAGGTCACCCATCCGGCAAACACCGTGATCTGGGACGGGGAAGACCCCTACCTCGTGGTTGCCGCAGACAAGGGCACGGCCACCTTCTCCGACACCGCCAACGCCATCAGCCTTGAGAAAGGCCACTGGCTCGGCGATGCCTTCGCCTCCGGCGGCTCGGCCGGCTATGATCACAAGAAAATGGGCATCACCGCACGCGGCGCCTGGGAAGCGGTCAAGCGCCACTTCCGCGAAATCGGACGCGACATCCAGACCGAACCTTTCACCGTCATCGGCGTCGGCGACATGTCCGGCGACGTGTTCGGCAATGGCATGCTGTTGTCGCCGGAGATCCGCCTCGTCGCGGCGTTCAACCATATGCACATCTTCCTCGACCCAAATCCGGGCGATGCGAAGAAAAACCTGGCCGAACGCGAGCGCATGTTCGCCCTGACGCGTTCCAGCTGGGCGGATTACAACACCAAGCTGATTTCCAAAGGTGGCGGCATCTTCGCCCGCTCGGCCAAGTCCATCACCCTGACGCCGGAAATCAAATCCCTGACCGGGCTCGGCCAGGACACGGTGACGCCGGATGAGCTGATCCATGCCCTGCTGAAAGCCGAGACGGACCTCATCTGGTTCGGCGGCATCGGCACCTATGTGAAAGCCGCGCACGAAACCCATGCCGAAGCTGGCGACCGCGCCAATGACGCGATCCGCGTCAATGGCCGCGAGCTGCGGGCAAAGGTGATCGGGGAGGGCGCAAATCTCGGGATGACGCAGGCCGGCCGGATCGAGTTTGCGATGGCGGGCGGACGCCTCAACACGGACGCCATCGACAACTCGGCTGGTGTCGATTCCTCCGACCACGAAGTGAACATCAAGATCCTTGCCGCCGAAGCCATTCGCCTCGGCGCCCTGAAGGAGAAAGACCGCAATGCGATGCTGGCGGAGATGACCGATGATGTCGCCCGCCTCGTGCTTACCCACAATTATGACCAGACCAACGCGCTCAGTCTCGCCGAGGCGGCCGCCTCCGAGGACCATGAGGCCCTCGAACGGCTCATGGTCTATCTGGAATCGCGCGGCGTTCTGAACCGGGCGCTGGAGGGGCTGCCCTCATCTCAGGAAATGCAGGCGCGCGGCGCCGAGCGGCGCCCGCTGACACGGCCGGAACTGGCGGTATTGCTCGCCTGGTCGAAGATCGTCCTGTTCGACGACATCGTCGCCTCGGACCTTCCCGACGATCCTGTTTTCACAGAGGTCCTGAAGGGCTATTTCCCAAGCCCGATCGACGGTTTCGGCGAGGCGCTCGCCAATCACCGGCTGCGCCGGGAGATCATCGCAACGGTTATCGCAAACCGCAGCCTTGATCTTGGCGGACCCGTCGCGGTCCTTCGCCTGCGCGAGCTGACCGGCGCCCAGCCGGCCGCGGTCATCCGCGGTCTCGAGGCGGCGCGCGCCGTCCTCGACATCGCGAATTTCCGCAGGGAAGTGTTCGCGCTCGACAACCAGGTGCCCGCCAGCCTGCAGACCGAGCTTCAGATCGAAGCGGTCCAGGCCGTCAGCGAAGCGGCCGCCTGGTTCATCCGCACCCTGCCGGACAAGACTGCGGGCGAAGCCATCGCGGCGACCCATGGTCCGCTCAACGAGCTCAAGGCAGCGCTCAGCGACATCCAGACCTCCTATCCCGCATCCCGGATCGAGCGGGCCGCGCGGGCCTTCATCAAGCGCGGCGCGCCTGAGGCGCTGGCGCGCTGGGCGGCGGCGATGAACTATTTTGCCCAAGGCCTGGTCGTCACAGAACTGGCCGCGCGCAGCGGTGCGGCCGTGCCGGCCGCCGGCGCCTGTTTCTACCAGATTGGCGATGCGCTGCGGCTTGACCGTTTGCGCGCCTCGGCGCGCGAGGGGCTGGCGGACGCGCCCTATTGGGACCGTGTGGCAGGCCGGCGGCTGATCTCCGAGCTGGTGCGCCTGCAGGCCGGGGTGTCGGAGGAGGCGCTTGCCGAAGGCGGCGCAGAGGCCTGGCTGGAGCCCCGCCAGGACGGGCGCCGCCACCTGCTGGCAGTCCTCAATACACTCAGCAAGGATCGCGACTGGTCGTTTGCGAAGTTTGCCCTGTCTGCCGATGCGGTTCGTCAGTTCATGGGGCGCTGAGGCCAGCGCCCCATTGACATTTACTGCGCCAGCGCTGCTGCCAGCGAGGGAAGGGCCTCGCGGGCCAGCGCCGCACAGAGTTCGGCCCGCTCGACGCCCTGGGCGAGATTACGCTCATGGCCCGGCAGGTCAGCCGCCCGCGCCTCGAAGAAGGCTTTCGCCTGCGCTGCGCCCTCGGCCGAACAGAACATTCCGGCAAAGCTCGCCAGCTGCGGCCGCCGGATCTCCGGCACCCGCGGCAGGATGGCGTCAAAATGCGTCTCGAAGGCGGTCCAGAGTCCGGTCTCGTCCCTCAGCCCGGCGCGCATCGCCCCGGCCAGGAAGGTGAAATATTCCGATGCGCTGATCCGGTCTTCCGCCAGGTCCGTGATCAGCGTGGCGAGGACATCCGTCTCTGCATTGCCGGCAATCGCCGACAAGATGGCGGCGCGTTCGGACTGGTTGGTCGATGTGTCGATATAGGCAAGCGCTGCATCAATGGCCGCTTTGCCCTCGGCCCGCACAAGCGCGCCAATGGCGGGGCCAAGCTGTTCAGCGCGAAGGGCGTTGAGGTTCGCCGGCTGGCCTGAGCCGATATAGGCCGCCGCGCTGCGGGCAAGGGCGGCGCGCTCGGCATCGCGCTCACCTACCGCCAGCAGCAGGCCGCCGACCGCATCCCGCAGCAGGGCTTCCCGGGTTGTGAGGCTGGCCGCTGGCCTTGCCTTCAGGCTTGTATCGACCGGACCGTAAGTGCGCTCGATCCAGGCAGAGAAGGCGGCCCGGTCGTCCTCGCCGAGGCGGGCATGCCAGGCCCGGATCTGGGCGAAAGGCTGGGAAATTGCAGCCGGCGCGCCGGCCGTCGAGGCTTCAAGCCCGGCCAGCAGGGTGTCGCCACTGACGCGCCCGGCCTCGAAACCGGCGATCAGGGAGTCGACATAGACCATCTGTTCACCGGCCGTCAGGCTGCGGAAATTATCCGCCAGCCTCGCGGCATAGGTGTCGTCCAGCGCATAGCGCCAGTAGCCCGTTCCGCCGGCATTCGGCATCACATAATCTGGGCAGGTATCGATCTGAATGTCGTGGCCCGCCCCGGAAATCATCCACTGGCGCAACTCGGAAGTCTCGCCGGTCACGAACCGCGCGGAAAAAGGCACCTGCCAGCTCGCCGACTGGCGGTCTATCTGTGAGCCGAGCGGCGCATACCGGCTCTGATAGATGGAGACGATGCCGCCGCTGCCGTCTTCCGGGCAGGCGATCCGGATGTCGAGCATCGGAATGCCGGGCTGCAGGATGAAACTGCGGAAGCTTGCCGTGATCGCTCCATCGCCCGAGCCCTGGGTCAGGCTTTGCATGAAATCGTCCACATCCGCGACACCGTCGCCGAAACGGCGGATATGCGCGCGCACCCCGTCGCGGAAGGCGTCTTCGCCGAGCCAGGTCTCGAACATGTTGAGGACGCTGCCGCCCTTGGAATAGGTGATGGAATCGAACGCGTCCTCAATCTCGGTGTTCACGATTACCGGATTGCGGATCTGCCGGGCACTGAGCAGGCTGTCGGTCCGCATCGCGCCGAGGCCGGCGGCGATCGGGCTGAGGTCCCATTCCCCGCCGGGATCGACCGCCTGCATCGCCTTGTAGCTCATCCAGGTGGCAAAGGATTCGTTCAGCCAGATATCGTTCCACCATTTCGGCGTCACGAGATTGCCGAACCATTGATGGGCCAGTTCATGGGCATGGGTGGTAAAGACCCCCCGGCGCTGGGCGAGGGTCGAGCGCTCATCCAGCAGCAGGGCGGATTCCCGGTAGATGATGGCGCCGGGATTCTCCATCGCGCCCCAGGCATAGTCCGGCGCCGCGATGAGATCGAGCTTCCCATAGGGATAGGCCTCTCGGAAATAGTTCTCCATCCAGTGCATCATCGGCTGGGTGTTCTCCAGCACTTCAGTCAGGCGGGTCCCCTTTCCGGCGGCAGCGAAGCCGCGCAACGGCACCGGCGCAGGCCGGATTCCGGACACCGGATCGATCCAGAAAAGCTCGCTCTCATCATACGGGCCGACCGCCAGGGCGAGCAGGTAGGAGGGGATCGGGCGCGTCGGCGCAAACCGGTGCAGCATCATGCCGCCGTCTGCCGGGACGGCCTCGAGTTCGATGCCATTGGTGATGACCTTGAGCCCCTCCGGCGCCGTCACGGTCACCACCCAGGGCGTCTTGAAGCGCGGCTCGTCAAAGCTCGGCACCATCCGGCGCGCATCGATCGCCTGCATCTGGCTGGCGAGATAATCCTGTCCGCCCTGGCTCACCTTGTAGAGGCCCGCGAGCGCCAGATTGTAGGGCGCCTCATAATCGATCACGAGCGTCGCAGTGCCGGCTGGAAGCGGCGTTTCAAAGTCCAGCCGCGCAACCCCGCCGGTCGCCTGGTCGCCGGTAAAGACCGCCGCCACCTCGCTGCCATCGGGCAGGCGGGCGAAGGCATTGATGACATTCATCGCCTGCGCGTGCAGCCAGATCCGCGCATGGGGCGCATCCAGCGCCACATCGATCTCGACATCTCCGGTAAAACCCGGCGCTGACGGGTCCGTGACCAGGTTCAACCGGTAAACCGTTGGCGCCACGCCGGTCGGCAACTGGCCCGCCGGCGGCTCTTCCAGCTTCACGATGTCCGGTTCGCTGCGGCCGAGCATGGGATCGGCGCCGCACGCCAGAAGCAAAAGGAACATGGCGGCGCCAAGCACGGCGCGGGCGGATCGGATCGGGGACATCAATAGTTTCCGGAACTGCAGAAGGGGTGCCGCTAGGTCTACCCCCTGGGCGCAGGCCGGAAAAGTGCGGAATCGACGCGCGCTCCATACAACGTTTACGCATGTTATCCACAATATCTGTCATGTTCCGATTGTATCACTGGCCGCTTGACCCCGCCGGACGCATGGTCCGGCTCGTGCTCACCGAGAAGGGAGAGCGCTTCGAGCCTGTGTCGTCGCCGGCCTGGGCACCGGACCCGGAACTCGCCGTCATCGCCCCCGGCGCCGTCGCCCCGGCCATCATCGGCCATACCAGCACCGCCCGCTTTGCCGCCAGCGGCACCCGCGCCATCTGCGAACACCTTGAAGAAGTCCGCCCCGTTCCGGCGCTCCTGCCGGATGACCCGTCCGAGCGCGCCGAGGCCCGCCGGCTCTGGGCCTGGGTCGAGGCCGGCATGGAGGAGGTCACCGACCAGCTGCTGACCGAGCGGGTCATGCAATGGGTCCGGCGCGACCGCCAGCCGGATTCCGCCAAGCTGCGCCGCGGCGCCCATGCCCTGCGCGGCCGGCTGACCTTCCTTAACGCCCTGGCCGAACAGCGCGGCTATCTCGCCGGGCGCCAGCTGTCCCTCGCCGACCTCGCGGCGGCCGCGCACCTGTCGGCCTATGACTATTTCGGCGACGTGCAGTGGGACGCCGTGCCCGACCTCAAGGCGTGGTATATGCGTCTCAAATCCCGGCCGAGCTTCCGGCCGATCCTTGCAGACCGTCTTGAGGCCGCCCGTCCCGTTTCCCATTATGCCGAGCTTGATTTCTGATCCGGAAAGCCGACTGAAGCAGCAGGCCCTCGCCCTCGGCTTCGACGCCGCCGGCATTGCCCGCGCCGATGAAGCCTGGCCGGCGGGCGAGCGGCTGAAGACGTTTGTCGAGCTCGGCCGGCATGGCGAGATGGGCTGGATGGAGACGACGCTGGCCCGCCGCGCCGCGCCTATCGCCATGTGGCCTGAGGCGCGCTCCGCCCTCGTCGCCGCGATGAATTACGGGCCGGACCACAACCCGCTCGATACGCTCGGCGCGCGCGAAACCGGCAACATTTCCGTCTATGCCCGGGGCAGGGATTATCACGACATCATCAAGTCGCGCCTGAAACAGCTCGCCGGCGAGGTCGCCCGCATCACCGGCGCCGAGGTAAAAGTCTTCGTCGACACCGCCCCGCTGATGGAAAAGCCGCTCGCCGAGAAAGCCGGCCTCGGCTGGCAGGGCAAGCATACCAATCTCGTCAGCCGCGAGCTTGGCTCCTGGTTTTTCCTCGGCACCGTGCTGACGAGCGCCGAGCTGACGCCCGACGCGCCCGAGGCCGACCATTGCGGCACCTGCCGCGCCTGTCTCGACATCTGCCCGACCGACGCCT
>CAYQRX010000093.1:7507-10621 GCA_964419865.1 uncultured Hyphomonas sp.
TCCCCGCGCCCTACCAGCTCGATGCGCGCCGCTGCATCTCCTATCTCACCATCGAACATGCCGGCCCTATCCCCCGGGAGTTCCGCGCCGCGATGGGTAACCGCATCTATGGCTGCGATGACTGCCTTGCCGTCTGCCCCTGGAACAAATTTGCCGCCCGCGCGACTGAATCGGCCCTGTTTGCGCGCGCCGAGCTGAAAGGGCCGGGCCTTGATGAACTCGCCGCGCTGGACGATGCGGCGTTCCGGGAAGTCTTCTCCGGCTCGCCCGTCAAACGCACCGGCCGGGAGAGATTTGTGCGCAATGTCTGCATCGCCATCGGCAATTCCGGCGAGGCGCGCTTCACTGCCAGCCTGTTGCCGCTGCTGACGGACGCCTCGCCCCTGGTGCGCGGCGCTGCCATCTGGGCGCTCGCCCGCCTTGATCCTGCCCGCTTTGCAGAGGAAAAGGCGCGCCGCCGCCCGGCAGAAGCCGATGGCGGCGTGATCGCGGAATGGGATGAGGCCGGATGAGCGATAGCGGCGGGTTCAGCAGAAAGCGCAAAGCGCCGCTCTGGCTGCGCATCCTGATCATCGCCGTGCTGGTTCCGGCGGCGATGGTCCTGCTGCTGCATCTCTATGCGCTGATCCTGCGCGTCGCCCCCGTGCCCGGCACGATCCTGATGAGCCAGCGCGCAGGCCAGGGCGAGAAGGTGCGCGCCAACTGGACGCCGCTCGACAAAATCTCCCCCCGCCTCGTCTATGCGGTGATCGCGGCCGAAGACGCAAAATTCTGCACCCATGGCGGGATTGACTGGGATGCGGTGGAAGCGGCGCGCGAATGGAACGCGAAGAACCCGGACCGCAACCGGCGCGGCGGCTCGACCATCAGCCAGCAGACGGCCAAGAATGTCTTCTTCTGGAATGGCGGCGGCATGGCCCGCAAGGCCGGTGAGGCCTGGATGACCTATGTGATCGAGGCCGTCTGGGGCAAGCGCCGGATCATGGAAGTCTATCTCAATGTTGCCGAATGGGGCGATGGCCTGTTCGGTGCCGAGGCTGCGGCTCAGGCACGCTTCGGCAAGTCAGCCGCTGACCTCACAGAGCGCGAAGCCGCGCTCCTCGCCGCCGTTCTTCCGTCTCCGAACAGGTGGCGCGCGGTCAATCCGGGCCCTTATGTCCAGCGCCGTGCCAGCTCGATCCAGGGGCGCATGCGGGTCGTCGCCAATGAAGGCTATGCGGCTTGTGTCTTCGGCGAGGATGCACCCCGGCTGCCGCGCGAGACGCCGAAAGAGGGGGCCCCGCTGCCGCCGCCGCCGGTCCTCGAAGACCTGCCCGAAGCGCCCGAGACTGGCGAGGAATCCCTCGGCGACTGGCCGGAATATGAGGACACGCCGGAAGCGCGCCAGAATGCGAATGACCGGCTGAACGAGCTGCTCAACGAGGCGGATGAGACCTTCCGCACCCAGCCCCTGCCTGAGCCCGGCGAAACACCGGAGGCGGAAGGGGAGGTGGTGGAGGAGCCCGCCGCCGAGCCGGCGCCCCCGGAGCCGGAGCCCGCCGCCGATCCGCCTGCAGAAGATGCTGAGCCAGCCGGCCCCCGCGACCTGCGCCCGCCGGAATAAATGCGTTTCCGTTCTTTCGTCACCCCCGATGCGCGCCAGCGCATATGGGGGGCCATCTCCAAACATGTCCGCGTGCGCAGCCGGTAAGGGCGCCTGAGGCCCGCCCTTGGAGCCTCGTTGGAGTTTTTTCGGAGTTTTCACGGAAAAACTCCAATCCCCGGAAATGGGGGGTCCGATCGTCTCTATCCAACACCGCGCCCGGCGCGAGCGGCCCGCAGCGGCAACAGGATGCGCGCCGCTCCGCCGGAAAGGCGCCGGCCCAATCCGCCCGGGTCCGCAAGCGGCCTAATCTGGCTGCATGTCCTATACGCTGCGCACCCCCCTTGAAGGCCTCAGCCCGTTTCAGCGTCTTCTCTGGCCACTGATCTTCGCGCAGCTCATTGCGCTGAAGGCCTGGATGCGCGCGCAATTCGGGCCGGGCGCGCCGTACTGGATCAGGATTTCGCACCTCGGCCGGGTCAGCCTGCGCCATATGCCGTCCGATTTCACACAGAGCTGGGCCGCGCCCGGCGCCTATCTGCCGGCAGGCTTTGCCTATGCCAGCGGCTTCGTGCGCTCAGCGCTTTCCCGCGTCCTCACGGCCCGGGCTGCAGCGCGTGCGCCGCGGCCTGCTCCTAAAAATCCGTATCCGCACAAATGAAATGGGGCAGGCTGCCGCCTGCCCCGATACATCCTGAACCCGCCTGTTGCCCCGCCTCGGGCGGGGAAGGGCCAGGTGCCGGACGGCGATGCGCCGCGCCGGCCGCCGGTGCTGGCGAAAACGCGGGTCAGATCGGATCGTAGGGGAACACGCTCGCCGTCGCCCCGAGGTCGAAGAAATCCGCTGACATCGCCGGGAAGCATTGCGACAGCAGGCTGTCGGGATTCCAGCCTTCCAGTCGGGCGACCGATTTCACGGGGCGCGGCTGGTCGAACAGGACGACTTCATTGCCGCGAACGCCGAAGATCTGGCCACTGACATTCGAGGCGCCGTCCGCGCAGAGCGCGATGGCGACCTGCGCTACCTGATCGGCGCGCATGCCCTGTTTCATCCGCTCGACACGCTGGGCGCTCGCCTCATCCTTCACCGGGATCGAGGCGATCATCCGTGTCCAGGCAAAGGGCGCAATGACATTGGAGCGCACTTTCTTGGCGGCGCCTTCCATGGCGAGAATGCGCGACAGGCCGACAATGCCAAGCTTGGCAGCGGCATAATTGGCCTGGCCGATATTGCCGATCAGGCCGGAGGTCGAGGTGAAGAGCACATAATTGCCGCGCTCATGCTCGCGGAAATATTCGATCGCCGCGCGCGCAACATTGTAGGAGCCATGCAGGTGGACATCGATCACGGCCTTCCAGTCGGCTTCGCTCATCTTGTGGAACATGCCGTCGCGCAGGATGCCCGCCGGATTGATGATCGAGTCGAGCCGGCCAAAACTGTCGAGTGCCTGTTGCACCATGCCGGTGACGGCGGTGTAGTCGGTGACACTTTCCGAGTTCGAGACCGCCTCGCCGCCGGCCGCCCGGATTTC
>CAYQRX010000094.1:0-10577 GCA_964419865.1 uncultured Hyphomonas sp.
CGCCTTTTGTGTGGCCGATCTGGGACTTGACTGATCCGATGGCGCACCAAGGCTCGGTGCCGGAGGCGCTCTCGCCAAATACCTGATGCAGGCCTTCCAGTTCAGCCTTGTCGCCGGCCTTGGTGCCGGTGCCGTGCGCTTCGACAAGTTCCACCGTGTCGGGACCATATCCGGCCTGCTCATAGGCGCGGCGCAGGGCCCGGGCCTGGCCGGAAGGCAACGGCGTGTAGATGGCGGTGCCTTTGCCATCCGAGCCGCCGCCGATCCCGCGGATGACCGCATAGATACGGTTGCCGTCACGCTCGGCATCCTCCAGCCGGCGCAGGGCCATCATGCCGATGCCTTCGCCAAGCATCGTGCCGTCGGCAGCAGTCGAGAAGGGCCGGCAATCGCCTGTCGGTGACAGGGCCGGCGTCTTCGAGAAGCACATATACATCAGGATGTCGTTGAGTGCGTCGACGCCGCCGGTCAGCACCATGTCGGAATCGCCGGCACGCAATTCGTGCAGCGCGATCTGAAGCGCCGAGAGGCTGGAGGCGCAGGCGGCATCGGTCACATAATTGCTGCCGCCGAGATCAAGGCGATTCGCAATTCGCCCGGCAACCACATTGCCAAGGAGGCCCGGGAAGGTGCTTTCCTTCCATTCGGAGTAGTGGCTCTCGATCCGGCGCGCGATGTCCTGCACCTCGTTTTCCGGAAGACCGGCCTGGCGCATGGCGTTGACCCAGGCAGGGCGCTGAAGCCGGCCTGCCATATGCGCGGTCAGCTCGGTGGCGGACGCAACACCGAGAATGACGCTGGTGCGTGTGCGGTCGACCTTGCCACCACTGTCGCGCTCGGCATCGTCCAGCGTCATTTTTGCTGCAACGAGCGCAAGCAGCTGGGCTGTATCGGTCGTCTGCAGCGCTGCGGGCGGGATGCCAAAGGCCATCGGGTCAAAGGCGACGGGCGACAGGAAGCCGCCGCGGCGGCCATACGTCCGGTCCGGTGTCAGCGGGTTGGGATCGTAATAATCCTCAAGCAGCCAATGACTGGCGGGTGTATCGGTGAGGAGATCGCGCCCCTCGAAAATGTCGCGCCAGAAGCCCGTGGTGTCGCCGCGGCCTGGGAAAATCGCGCCCAGCCCGACGACAGCCACAGGCGCTGCGGGATCAAGGACGGCGGGCTTTACAGTCTCGGCCATGGCTTCACTCGAACGCAACGGGGCGGTAGGTAAACAGTTCAGGGGGCACAGGGAGCCCCGAAGCGCGCAACTGCCCCGCTCTGGTTATACGCGCGGCCCCTTCCATCAGGTTAAGCGCGATCTGACGAACCGTCCGGGATTCAACCGGCTCGAGAAAGCTGCCGGCGGCCCACTCGTTAAACGCGCCCATCGCCGGGCCGCACCAGATCTGGTAGTCGGCGGCGCGCCCCTCGTCTCCTTCGCGCGCCCATTGCGCGCCCTGAAACAGATACCGCCGCGCCACCAGAGCGAGACGCTTGTTGCCGTCCTTTTCGGCGCGCGCGGCCTCAGCCGGGTTCACATTGCGGATATAGTCCCGCGTGGCGTGCCAGGCAGCCTCGAAGGGCTCGCCCAGAAGATCGTCGATCCATTTGCGGTCGGTTTCGGGAAGTGTCTCATAGGCCGCGCCGCTGCGGTAGAAATTATACAGTTTACGCCCCCGCATCGCGAACAGTGTGCCGCGCTTCAGCACCTGCACCTGCACGCCCTGCTCGAACATGTCGGCGGCCGGCGCCATGGCGACATCGGCCGGTCCGGCTCTCGCAAGCAGCTGCCGGCCGGGCAGGGCGAGGCCCGATTCCACAGCGCTCTGGTTGATCGAGGCCGTCAGGACATAGGCTGCGCCCATCTGGAAGGCGGCGGCAACGGCCTGGGGTGTGGCAATGCCGCCGGCAAGGCCGATGCGGATGTCGCCTTCCGCCAGGCTGTGGCGGGCTGCTATCCGGCTGCGGGCGGCGGCGAGCGAACTGAAGAGAGTGAAAGCGGGGCGGTTGTCGGTGTGGCCGCCGGAATCGGCCTCCGCGGTGATGTCGGCGGCGACCGGGACGCTGGCGGCGAGGGCGGCCTGCGCCGGGCTGATCGCGCCTGCAGCCACCAGTTCGGAAAGAAGTTTTTCCGGGGCAGGCGCCATGAAGGCTTCGGCGACTTCAGCCCGGGAGACCTTGGCGAACACGTGATTGGCCCGCCGGATCGCGCCGTCGCCGGTGCGCGACAGACCCAATGCCGTGAACCTTACGACATCCGGTGTCAGCCGCATGAAGGCTGAGGCTGACACGCGGCGGACACCCTCCGACAGGAAGAGGTCGATGACCGCCTTTTCCTGGCCAGGTTCCTGAGGCGAATGGATCAGGTTGGCGCCCCAATTCTCCGCCTCCGGGCCGAGCGCCGATTTGATCGCACCCACGCCGGCTCGGATTTCCTCAAGCGGCAGCCCGGCGCTGCCATAGAAGCCAACGCACCCCGCCCGGGCCGCCGCGATCACCATGGCGGGGGTCGCAATTCCGCGGGCCATCTCGCCGGCGACATAGTTGAAGCGCGCCCCATGCGCGGCGGCGAAACCCCTGTCACCCAACCACTCTGGATAGACAGGCAGGAGAACGTTCGCCTCGATGTCATCGCCTGGCGGCGCGCCGACCGAAATGAGCCTGGGACCGGCGGCGCCATTGCAGGTAACCCATACGCGCTCGCGCGGCGCCTCTACGGCTTTCCGTATGAGTTCTGTCACAGGTTCCGCCCTTCTGGCCGAATTGCAGCGGCTCCCATGACCGCCGAGTCTACTCTTAGGGGCCATGAGTTGACCGACTCAACCCGAATCTAAGGTTACCGGGCCGGTTTCTTGAAACAGGCTTGTGAATTCAACCAAGATGCGAATATTAAGCATGCCAGCAAGGCAAAGGTGCCCGATATCGAGGCATCTCAGTCGGCAGCAAGTTGCTGCCAGCGCTGATAACGGCCAACCAACGGAGAAGATGGATCGAGCAGGGCGACAATTGCTGCCATCGCGGCCAGGTTGTCCCCGCTGGCGCCGTTCAGAAACACAATCAGCCCATCTTCGGATCGACTGTAATAATAAGCCAGTGCAAGTTCGGCCCAATCGGAACCGCCATGTGTGATCAGAGCGTCGCCCTGTCCGTAGCGGGCGACCTCCCAGCCCAAACCGTAACCTTGCTCTTGCGGGCAGGGCGCTTCACCGGCTTCGCAATCGACGATGGCTGCGTCGCCGCTAACCGGCGAGTGCACGCGGACGCGCTCGCGAGCAAGATCATCCGTCAGGCCTTGTGCATTGATGACGCCCTTGAGGAACGCTGCATAAGCTTCGACCGAGACGACAAGATCATCAGCGGCCGACCATTCACCCTCCGGTGTGCATCTGCCGCTGGGTCTGCAATAGGGGCGGTAGGCGCCCGTCTCGTCCACCGGAATCGCAATTCGTGGATATAGTTCGCGTGAAGGGCTGATGGCTGCATCTGCCATGGCGCCAGGCTCGAAGACGTAACTGCGAACAACTTCCTCGAAACTGCGGGCCGTTCTTTCTTCGGCAAAGCGCGCGAGGTACTCAAAACCCTCACCGGAGTATCCGAAAGCCTCACCCGGACCAGAGACAAAGCCGAGTTTTCTGTCTTCCGTCATGAAACGCCAGTTCGGAAAGCCAGTGCGGTGCGCGAGCGCGATGCGCGGCGTGAGCAGCTCATGTCTTGGGTCGTCGGCCAGGTCCGGATCAAGCCAGTACGCCGACATCGGCTCGTCGAGAGAGAGTGTGTCCGCAGCCGCCAGTCGCAGGACGGCTTCTGCTGCTACAGTCTTCGCCACTGACGCGACATTGAAGAGCGTTTCGCGCGTGGCCGGTATGCCGGGAGATTGCTCCCCATAATAGCCGGCCCATGCCAGCTCGCCGCCGCGCAAAACTCCTATACCCGCCGTCTGTACGCCGTGGGCAGCCAGTATGGCATCTATTGACCGGTCGAGCTCTGGCGCGCGCTCTGAAGTGACCGCCGCGATCGCGCGGGTGTCCTGAACGGGCGCTGCGTACTGACATGCTGCCGCCGCAGCCAGTGCGAGGAGTCCCGGCCATTTCATCTTCACAGGTGGTGATCTCCCTTGTCAGATTGGCCGGGCCACCAGCCGCGCTGAGGCCTGTAGCACCCTTAGCAGCTTGCTTCAAATCAGGTGGCAGGTGTCAACGCCGGGGGTGAGGGCTGATCGAAGTATCGCTAAACATCCGAAGACGGCACGAAGTGCCGCATCTACGCATCTGTGTGGCGGAGGAGGAGGGATTCGAACCCCCGGAGCCCGCGAAGGCTCAACGGTTTTCAAGACCGCCGCATTCAACCACTCTGCCACTCCTCCATGCCGGTGCTGTTTTCCCGAAGCCGCCGCGCAAGGCAAGAGGGGATAAGCGGCCCGGCCGGTTACCAGATGCTTAATGCGCGGTTCAGGATTACCTCGTCAGATTGACGGGGATTGCACCAACGCGTGGTAAACGGGGGAGTGAAAGCGGCAGAAGCCGCCCGGGTTTCCGAAGGAGGCCCGGTACTCAGAATGAGGAGATTTGCGGCCCATGCCGTTCCAGCGTCCTGCCCTTGCCAGCCGTTCGAAACTTGCCCTGTCCGCACTGGCCATGGCCGCCGTGCTTGCCGCACCGGCGGCGGCAAACCCGCGAAGTGGCGTGCCGATCGTTTACAAGGGTGACGCTGCCCCGGCGGCTGCAGCAGCAGCGCCGATGCGTGTTGCGCAGGCTCAGACCGGCGCCCCGGTCGACAAGGCGACGGCTCGTATCGATTTCCGCTACCCTGACCAATCCGGAATCGGCGGGGCTATCGCCTCGGCCCCGTCTGTGCCGGCCGCCCCGCCTGTCCGTGAACCGGTCCGGACCGAAGCACCGCAGCTGGTGCTCTCGCCCAACCGCCCTGTTGTCGAGACCACGGCGCTGCAATCGGTTCCACAATCGGTGGGGCAGGGGGCGCCGTCTCAGCTGACCCCCGCGCAACCCACTGCCCCGGCCAGCAGCGGTGAGCATGTCGAGACCGGTGTTGCCATCGTTTATGGCGAGGAATTCGCGGGCCTTCCGACAGCAAAT
The DNA here is from genome assembly GCA_964419865.1 of uncultured Hyphomonas sp. GTDB lineage: Bacteria > Pseudomonadota > Alphaproteobacteria > Caulobacterales > Hyphomonadaceae > Hyphomonas. The sequence goes on from CAYQRX010000094.1 coordinate 5,079, forward strand.
GGCGAAACTTTCAGCCAGAGCGCCATGACAGCGGCACATCCTAACCTGCCGCTGCCGAGCCTCGTTCATGTCACGCATCTGGAAACCGGCCGCGAAGTCGTGGTCCGGGTCAATGACCGCGGCCCGTTCGAGGATGGTGCCAATCTGCAGCTGTCGCGGCAGGCCGCGAACGCGCTTGGCTTCAACGGGGCAGGGAAGGCCAATGTGCGCCTGCGCTATCTCGGCCCGGCCCCTGTTGAGGCTGCTGGTGGGACTGTGTCGCAGAAACCAACCGAGCCGATGGCACCCGTGGTCGCGCCGGCATCTGCGCCGGTGCGGCAGACTGCGGCAACGCCGACGCGCCGGGATGTTGTCTGGCCAGTCGCTGCCGAAGACGAACTGATGGGCGGCAGCAGCGCATCCGCGCCGGCGCCCCGCCTGATGTCGCTCAAGGCAGAGCCGGTGAAGCCCGCCCCGTCCGCCGCGTATTCCGCACCCGTCTCGCCGGGCGGCGTGTATGTGCAGCTCGCCTCCTTCACCGAACTCGGAAATGCCGAGGCCATGCTGCGACGTGTCGAAGGCCGGATGCCGGTCGAGATCGTCTCTGCCCGGGTCAATGGCGCTGACTATTTCCGCGTCCGGGTTGGCCCCTTCGACAACCGAGCCGCCGCCGAACAGGTCCGCGAGCGCCTTTTCGCAGAAGGAACAGCCGACGGGCGCGTCGTCTCAGGCTCCTGACAGGGCGCATAGGCCCCATTGACGCTGACCACAAACCAGCCCTTTTTCCTGTCTATACAGCGTGAAGCGCCGCCTGACCTGCGGCGGGCGCCAGAACGGCACAGGAGAGATATCGTGGTTCCCTTTCGCAAGGCGTTTGCGGCCCTTCTGACACTAACGGCGCTGGCCGGCGCCAGTGCTTCGGCGCAGATGATCGATACGCCGGCGAGCCATGCCGTGATCATGGATCACGCAACCGGCAAGATCCTCTACTCGAAGAACGGCGACGAGCCGATGATCCCCGCCTCGATGACCAAGATGATGACGGCCTATGTCGTCTTCAAACTGGTTGAGCGCGGCGAACTCTCGCTCACCGACAAGTTCACCGTCAGCGTGGATGCCTGGCGCCGGGGCGGCTTCCCTTCCGGGACATCGACGATGGGCCTCGCGCCAAACGATACGCCGACGGTCGAGGAACTGCTGCACGGCGTGATCACGATGTCTGGCAACGATGCCTGCATCGTGCTGGCTGAAGGCATTTCCGGCAGTGAGGAGGCGTTCGCGCGGCGGATGACGGAAATTGCGCATGAGCGCGGCCTGACCTCTGTGAATTTTGTCGACTCGACTGGCCTCGCCAGTGAAAACCACGTCGTTTCGGCGGTCGATCTCGCCAAGCTGGCGAAGATGACGATCGATGAATTTCCAGAGTATTATGAGTGGTATGCGCTGCCATCCTATACTTGGCGCAATTACACTCAGGCCAACCGTAACCCCCTGCTCGAAGTCGCTGGCGCGGACGGCCTCAAGACCGGACACCTGTCGGTCTCCGGCTATGGCTTGACGGCGTCCGCCGTACGGGACGGTATTCGCCGGACGATCGTCGTCAACGGCCTGCCCACGATGGCGGCGCGCGCCCAGGAAAGCGAACGCCTGATGCGGATTGCCTTCCAGAGCTTCGATCTGAAGACGATCGGTCCGGAGACGGTGGACCTGCCGGACGTTGAAGTCTGGCTGGGCGAGTCGCGTACGGTTCCGGTATCGCTGGCCGAGCCGATTGAAGTGGCCGGCCACAAGGCGGCCTTCTCGCGCGGGTCGGCGGAGATCGTCCTTGACGGGCCGGTTCGTGCACCGGTTCGCAAAGGCGACCGGGTCGGCCGGCTTGTCATCACCCTGGAAGGGTCCGAGCCGGCGGAAGCGCCGATCATTGCGGAAGCCGATGTGAAGAAACTCGGTTTCGTCGGGATGGCGATTGAAGGTGTGCGGACTTTCATCACGCGCGCCGATGACTGATCGCACCACCGGACGCTTTATTACTCTGGAAGGCGGCGAAGGCACGGGAAAATCGACGCTGGCGCGCGCGCTCGCCGCGCAGCTGGCCGATGCCGGTATCGAGGCCATCCTGACGCGCGAACCGGGCGGCACACCGCTGGCGGAAGCGGCGCGGGCGCTTCTGCTGCATCCTCCAGAGGGCGAGACATGGCCGGCGCTGTCGGAGGCATTGCTCGTCAATGCGGCGCGGCGCGACCACATTGAAAAGCGGATACGGCCGGCGCTTGAGGCTGGAAAATGGATTATCTGCGACCGGTTCGCCGATTCCACACGCGTCTACCAGTCAATTGAGGGCGGCGTCAGCGCGGAGGTGCTGCGCATGATCGAGCGCGAGGTTCTTGGGCCGACAGTGCCGGACATCACGCTGGTTCTGGATGTACCGATGGACGTCGCGCGTGCGCGCCGCGCCGGGCGTGCCGGAAAGCTGGACAGTTTTGAACGCCGCCCGGAACGCTTCCATGAAGCGGTGAGGGAAGCGTTCCTTGACATTGCCCGGGCCGAGCCGGAGCGTTGCCGGCTGATCGATGCGAGCGGATCGCCTGATGAGGTCGCGGCGGCTGCCTGGCACGAAGTGTCGGCCCTGCTCAAGGCCGGGACGCGATGAGCGTCGCGCTACCCCTTTTCGGTCACGAAGCAGCGGAAAGCGCTTTTCGCGCCGCACACGCCAGCGGCCGGCTGCATCATGCCTGGTTGATCGAGGGGCCATCTGGCATCGGCAAGGCGCGCCTGGCCATGCGGATGGCGGCATATCTGCTTGGCGCCCGCGGGCCGGGCGATGCGCCGCTGGATGCGCCGGCAGACGATCCCGTCATGCGTGCCTTTCTTTCCGGCAGCCATCCTGACGTCAGCATCCAGAGGCGCGAGCTCAATGACAAGGGCAAGCTGTCTCAGGATATAAGCGTCGAACAGATCCGCCAGCTGACGCATTTCTTCACGATGAAGCCCGCGCTGGGCGGATGGCGGATCGGCATTATCGACGCGATCGACGAAGTGAACCGGGCAGGCGCGAACGCGCTGCTCAAGACGCTCGAAGAGCCGCCGGAGAAAAGCCTCCTGTTTCTGATCAACCATCGCTCGCAGCCGATCCTGCCGACGATCCGCTCGCGCTGCCGGCTGTTGCAGCTTTCCGTCCTTGGTGATGAGCTGTGTGTGAAGGCGCTGAGCGCGGCCGGCGCACCGCCTGAGGCCGCCGCGCTGGCGCACGGCCGGCCCGGCCTGGGTCTGCGTCTTTCTTCACCATCAGCGACGAATGCGGCCAGCGCAGCAAAGGCCCTGATCAAGGCGATGCCGAAACCCGGCGACAAGATTATCACGGCTGCGCTTGCTGCTGCGAGCAATAGTCCGGAAGCTGAAATTGCGTTCCGGGATGAAATACTCGACTGGATCTCGCGCCGCGCCGAGACCGATCTCGGCGCGACGAAAGTCTGGCTCGCGCTCGCGCGGATCGCGGGCGAGGGCGAAACACTCAACATGGATGGGGCGCAGCTGGCATCAAAACTGATCGCCGGGTTGCACGAGGCCGCCGGAGACAGATAGACAGGCCAGCAATGTTCGATACGCATGTAAACCTGCACGGCGAAGCCTTTGCAGACGATCTCGGCGAAGTTCTGGAGCGGGCAAGGGCCGCCGGCGTCCGGCGGTTTCTGGCCATCTGCGACCGGTTCGACAATTTCCCCTCAGTTCTGGCGATTGCCACAACGCATGATGATATCTGGTGCTCTGTGGGTACGCATCCGCACCATGCGAAAGACTTCACGCATGTAACCGCTGAAGACCTTGCCGAAGCAGCGCGCGACCCGAACGTTGTCGCAATCGGCGAGACAGGGCTGGACTTCCATTATGGGTACAGCCCGGAAGCGGCGCAGGTGGCAAGTCTGAAAGCCCACATTGCCGCTTCGCGCCTGACGGACCTGCCCCTGATCCTGCATACACGCGAAGCGGATGATCTGATGGCCGATATTCTTGAGGCAGAGTTCGGTGCCGGTCCGTTCCAGCCGCTCTTGCATTGTTATACAGGCGGCCAGGATCTCGCCGCGCGCGCACTGAAGCTGGGGGCTTATTTCTCCGTCTCCGGAATTCTTTCCTTCAAGAGCGCCAGAGAGGTCCGTCAGGTAATCGAGACTATTCCCATTGAGCAGATCATTCTTGAGACGGATTGTCCGTATCTTGCGCCGGTTCCGATGCGGGGGCGCCGGAATGAGCCCGCCTATCTGCCGCACGTCGCCGAGGCGCTTGCGGCGCTCAAGGGAATGCCGGTGGACGAGGTAAAGGAGATTACCGACGCGAATGCGCTGAGATTGTTCTCGAAGGTGGGGTCTGCGTGACCCGCGCGCGTCTGATCCTGCTCGGCACAGGGTCGTCCGGCGGCGTTCCACGGGTCGGCGGCGACTGGGGCGCTTGCGATCCGGCCGAGCCGCGCAACCGGCGGCGGCGATGCTGCGCGCTGATTGAAAAAACCGGATCGCAAGGGAGTACGACGCGCATTCTCATCGATACCTCGCCGGATCTGCGCGAACAGCTTCTCGATGCACAGGTGACGCATCTCGACGCCGTTGTTTACACGCACGATCATGCAGATCAGACGCACGGGATCGATGACGTGCGCCCGCTGGCCATCCGCGCCCGTCAGGCCATCCCGGTATACTTCGACGCAGAGACCCGTGAGAGCCTTTTCAGGCGCTTTGGTTATTGCTTCTTCGGTGAGGGCGGATATCCCGCGATCCTCAGCCCACACCACACGTTCACTTTTGGCGCGCCGTTCCGGATCGACGGAGAGGGCGGAGCGCTGGAATTGCTGCCGTTCGAGATGGAGCACGGTCAGATCCCGTGCGCGGGTTTCCGCATCGGAGACGTTGCCTATTGCAACGATGTTAATGGCCTGCCGCCGGCCGCGAAGCGCGCACTGACAGGCCTCGACACGCTGATCGTAGACGCGCTGCGCCACACGCCGCATCCATCGCATGCGCATCTTGGCCAGACGCTCGAATGGATCGCAGAGCTGAAGCCGGCGCGGGCTGTTCTGACCAATCTGCATGTCGACATGGATTACCAGGCCTTGAAGCGCTCATTGCCGGCACATGTCGAGCCGGGATTCGACGGTATGGAGATCGATATCCCGGCGGCATGATCGCAGACCCGGGTCGGCCGCGGGGCAGCGGAGGCGCCACGGATCGCCCTTGTCGACGGAGCGCCGAATAATGAAAGATTTCATCGCGTTGCGGGCCTTGTTGGCGCCGTATGACGATTTCCCATAATATAGATTATGCGACTTGCAGATCAAACGCGCACAGCATTCTGTGCTTGCTGTGCGCTTCCTGCAGATTGCCTGACATTCGGCGGGCGGGCGCGCGCAGGCCGCTCCACCCCTTCCCCCTTTCCTTGAGAGCGCGATGGCAGGAAGGCCGGCTTCATGGATCGTTAACCACCAAAGGCGCCGAACGGTGCGCCGCCCTATTCCCACTCGATGATGAAAGA
>CAYQRX010000095.1:0-10346 GCA_964419865.1 uncultured Hyphomonas sp.
CCAGGCGATCCTGCCCCTGCGCGGCAAGATCCTGAACGTGGAGAGCGCCTCGGACGACAAGCTGATGGGCAATCAGGAGCTCGCCGATCTGGCGCTGGCGCTCGGCACGGATCTGGGGCGCAAGTTCAATATCGACGATCTGCGCTATGAGCGCATCATCATCATGACCGATGCCGATGTCGACGGCGCGCACATTGCGTCGCTGCTGATCACCTTCTTCTACCGGATGACGCCGGGCCTGATCGAGAGCGGGCGGCTGTATCTCGCCATGCCGCCGCTCTACAAGCTGTCGAACAAGGGCAACATCCACTACGCCATGGACGATGAAGACCGTGCCCGGATCATGAAGGAACATTTCAAGGGCAATCAGAAGGTCGACATGACCCGCTTCAAGGGTCTCGGCGAGATGAACCCGGCGCAGCTGAAAGAGACGACGATGAACCCGGCAAGCCGCACGCTGGCGCGGGTGACGCTGCCGGCGACCATGGACGAGCTGACCGAAATGCGCCCCGCCGAACTCATCAACACGCTGATGGGGAAGAAGGCGGAGCTGCGCTTCCGCTTCATCCAGGAAAACGCCGCGTTTGTGGAAGAGCTGGATATCTAGGCGGCCGGGGCCGCCCCATCAGCCCTTGCGGACGATGGCGGTGTTGGCGCGGGTGGATTCGACGATTATGGCGTCGCCGGTGAGGATGGCGCCCTCACCTTCCGCAGCTTCCGCGCCCCAGACCGTGTCGCCGATGCGCACCTGGCCAGAGCCGCCGGCGAAATCCTTCGTGGCGGCGCCGCGCTGGCCGACGAGGCTGGCCATGCGCCGGTTCAGCGTCGGATGCTCTGCGCCCTGCTTGCGCGCCGAGGCAAAGAACATCCGTCCACCAACAAACAATACTGCCGAGGCCGCCGCAAACACGATCAGCTGCCCCTGCCAGCCGGCGAGGTTCTCCGGCGCAAAGGCGGCGAACAGCGCCGTCAGGACCGCAGCAATCGAGATCATCAGGAGGTCGAAGGTCCCGGTGATCATCTCCAGCCCGAACAGCAGGAGCGCGAGCGCAAGCCAGTGCCACCAGGTCAGCTGTGCAAAGAGGAATTCCATCGTGTCATCCTTTCCTCAGTAAACTGATGACGTGTCAGCTGTCGCGGCGTGTCGGCGGCACAGCGCCGCCCGGCGGACGCGCCCCACCGCCCCCGCCGCCGGCTTTGGCGGCATCCGTCAGGCCGCGAATGCCCTCAATCGTGCCGATGATCGAGGAGAACTCCGCCGGAATGATGACCGTGCGCTGCTGGCTGGACGTCGCCAGTTTCTCGAAGGCAGCGACATAAGCCTGGCCGAGGAAGTAATTGATGGCGTTCACATCGCCGCGGGCAATGGCCTCGGAGACCATCGCGGTCGCCTTGGCTTCGGCTTCGGCCTCGCGCTCGCGGGCTTCAGCGTCGCGGAAGGCGGCCTCGCGGCGCCCCTCGGCTTCGAGGATGGCAGCCTGTTTCTGCCCCTCGGCGCGCAGGATTGCCGACTGTTTCTCCCCCTCGGCGGTGAGAACCTCGGCGCGGCGGAAGCGTTCGGCCTTCATCTGCCGGGCCATCGCCTCGGTGATTTCCATCGGCGGGGTCAGATCCTTTATCTCGATCCGGGTGACCTTCACGCCCCAGGGATTGGTCGCGGCATCAATGGTGCCGAGGAGGCGGGCGTTGATCTCGTCACGATTGGAGAGGACTTCATCGAGATCCATCGAGCCGACCACCGTCCGGATATTGGTCATCGAAAGGTTGGCGATGGCGAATTGCAGACTGTTGACCTCATATGCGGCCGAGACGGCATCGATCACCTGGATGAAGACGATGGCATCGCAGGAGACCATCGCATTATCCTTGGTGATGACTTCCTGCTGGGGCACATCCAGCACGGTTTCCATCATGTTGATCTTGTGCCCGACCCGCTCGATGAAGGGCGTGATGACGGACATGCCCGGCGTCAGGGTGCGGGTGTAGCGGCCGAAACGTTCGACCGTCCAGTTATAGCCCTGGGGCACGAATTTGAACGCCGAGACGGTGAGGATCAGGGCGGCGGCCGCCAGCAGGATCAGAACCGAGAGAATGATATCCATTTGTCCCTCCACATTGATATCGATACCGATTTGGGGAGGGATTTTCCGTTTTTCAATAAATCTTGCATGAAAACGGCCTGCCACGTCCCCGCAGCAGGCCGATAATCCGCTTATTCGCTTAAGGGCCGTTAACGCCCCGGCCGGCGCCTCAGAGCTGGCTGAGGAGATAATCGGCGCTGGAGACCTTGAATTCGCCGCCCTGCTCGACGTTCAGCTCGGCGACGACACCGTCTTTGACCAGCATCGAATAGCGCTGCGAACGCTTGCCCATGCCGAAACCGGAAGCATCGAGTTCGAGGCCGAGGGCCTGAGCGAAGGCGCCGTTGCCATCGGCCAGCATGCGCACGCTGCCATCGCTGTTGGTCGACTTGCCCCAGGCGCCCATGACGAAGACGTCGTTGACCGAGGTGCAGACGATCTCGTCGACGCCTTTCGCCTTGAACTCGCCGGCCTTGTCGACGAAGCCCGGCAGGTGGCGGGCCGAACAGGTGGGTGTGTAGGCGCCCGGCACGGCGAAGAGGGCAACCGTCCGGCCGCCGAAGACATCGGCCGAACTGACCGGCTTCGGGCCATCAGCGGTCATTTCCATGAAGGTGGCTTCGGGCAGCTTGTCGCCGACTTTGATGGTCATGGGGGGATACTCCTTGTCTGGCTTCAGGACATAGGCCGCTCCGGGCACGCCTGCAATGCCTCAGGCGGTCAACAAATGCTTGCAAATGCCGCCCGCCTGCCCCAGCGTGCCTCTCCGGAGCGACGCTATGCAGATCGACACGGACCTGACCGGAAAGCTGCTGATTGCCATGCCCGGCATCGGCGATACGCGTTTTGAGCGCACAGTGATCCTCGTCTGCGCGCATACGCCCGAATTTGCCATGGGGCTGGTGCTGAACCGGCCGATGGAGGGCATCGACCTGCAGGAAATCATCGACCAGATGGACATTCCGCAGGACGTTGAACTGAGCGGAGTCACAGTCCTGGAGGGCGGGCCGGTGGCGGCAGAGCGCGGGTTTGTGCTGCATACGGATGATGTCATCTGCGACGATGCCACGATGGAGGTCGATGACGAGCTGTGCATGACGGCGACGCGGGAGATCCTCGCGGCGATCGCCTCAGCGGCCCCGCCGCGCAAGTTCGTCATGGCGCTCGGCTATGCCGGCTGGGGCGAGGGCCAGCTGGAGGCTGAAATCGCGCAGAATGCCTGGCTGGTGGGCGCGCCGGACGCTGATCTCGTTTTCGGCGATGCGTATGAGCACAAATGGCGCCATGCGCTGACGCGGATGGGAGTTGATCTTTCGCGCCTTCAGTCGGACGCCGGGAACGCCTGAAGCCCGCCTCGCCCGGCGGTTACCTCGCGAGCCCGGCTCCGCTCTTGCCCGCCAGCGCCGCGTCAGTGTTTCCAGGGCAGTTCGCGTTGCAGCAGGTTCTCGAGACGGGCTTTCTCATCGCTGAGCGCCTCCTGTAGCGCCGCCCGGTCTGCCTCATCGACCTTGAGCGCAAGACGCTTCTGCAGGGCCGCCGGCGCAAGCCGATTCGCGCCCCGGATCAATCGTTCGGCCAAAGGCCGCGGGCCGGATTTCGCAAATTCAGGCATGCGCAGGCCGGGAACCTGGCGCAGATAGCTGGTCAAGGGCTGCTGCTGCGCATTGTGAACTTCGTAGAGCAGGCCGGTATCCTCCAGGGGGTCGAGGCCGAGGAAATCAAACACCTCATTGGCTGTATCCAGCTTGTTGTCATCGGGCCGGATGTCCTCCTCATAAATGAGCACCTTGACCGCTTCGGGTGGGTAGGCATCCAGCCAGACCTGCAGTTGATCTGTATACCGACTTTTGCTGACAAAGCCCCAATCGTCGATATATTTGCTGTCGCGAATCCGTTCCCAGGGCGCAATCCGGCCACGCAGGACCTGATGATGGAAGGCGGAGATCGCCCGGCTGACCGGATCGCGCAGGCATACGATCAACGCCGCGTTCGGCAGCAATGCCTTCACACGCGCCGGCTGGTCCTCCCAGAAAAAGCGATCGCTGTGGAGGCTGCGTTCGGTTTGGCTGGGCACGTTCCAGAGATAGTCCGGCGTTGCCTCACCGATGGCCGCATGGTCCCAGGCATCATCGAAATGCTCAAGATACGCCTCGACACCGGCCGCATAATTTTCCTTGTTGTTGAAGAAATGCAGCTCCTTGCGTTCGGGGATGAAGGCGCCTGAATGCGCGGACACGATCGTCGACAACCAGCTTGTCCCGCTCTTCTGGGCCCCGATGATGAGGAAATTGATCGAAGCAAGCTTTGCCTGCTGATCAGCGGACATGTCCTCCCAGCGATAGTAAGGTGTGCCGGTCATGGCGTTATCCTCAATGATTTCAGGGCTTAGCCGAGGCGTGAGGGGGTGGTGGCCCTCGTACAAGCAAAATGCTTGCCGGAGCGGCTGAGAGGCTCTCGAGGCGCAGCCGGTTTTTAGCCCTTCAGGAATGCGAGCGCGCTGGCCCCGTCCATCGGCCGCGCAAAGGCGAAGCCCTGCGCATGATCAAACCCCAGCGCGCGCAGGCGGCTGGCGTCTTCGCGCCGCTCGATTCCCTCTGCCGTGGAGGACATGCCGAGGCGGTTGGCCAGCAGCGTGATGGTCGACAGGATCGTGTCATTGCGCGTCTGGCCGAGACGCGAGGTCAGGCCGTGGTCGATCTTGACGCTGTCGAAGGGCAGATCCGCGAGCCAGGCGAAGGAGGAATGGCCCGTACCGAAATCGTCGAGCACCAGGCCGGCGCCGACCGCCTTCAAGGCCATGGCGGCTGAAAGCGCATGGTTTTCGTCCCGCAGGGCCGCCTGTTCGGTCAGCTCCACCCGGATCGCCCGCTCGGGAAGATTGTGGCCATTCATCAGCGCCTCGATCAGCGCCGGCAGCGTGCTTTTCGTCAGCTCCCGCGCGGTCAGGTTGACGTGCATGAACAGGTCGTCGCGCCGGGTGCCTTCGCGCAGGTTTGCCAGCGTCTCGGCCGAGCGGATCAGCATGTTGGAGGCGAGCGCCTGGTCTTCGTACCGGCTCGGCGGCGCGTTGACCTCGATCCCGTCCCAGCGCGCAAGCGCCTCGAAGCCGACGACACGGCCATCGCGCAGCGAAATGATCGGCTGATAGACGGGGGCGAGATCCGGGCCGGGGCGCATATCGGCGGGGTCGATCTCGGGAAAGCTCTCGCCGGAGAGCAGCATGCCGCGCGCCTCATCATCGGTGACATAGGCGCCGACGAAATGGATGTCGCGCCCGTTCGACAGGCGCAGGCCGCAACGCACCGGGCCGCCTTCGGCCACCGAGAGCGCCTTGCCAAGCCGGCCCCGGCTGAGACCTTCGACCATCTTCTCGAGCGCATCCAGCGACCAGTCGCCGGCGAGGTCGGACAGCAGCGTGCCGGCCTCGGTCTCGATCACGAGACGACCGGCATTGCCATACCAGTGCCAGCTGCCCTGCGGGTCCTTTGAAGTTGATCTTGCCATGCGCCTCGTTACCTAGCGGCGAAACTCCGGCCTGACGAGGCCGAAAAGGATATGGTCGCGGCGTGTCCCGGCAATCTCCAGATAGGCCGACGCGCGCCCCTCTTCAGCAAATCCCGTGCCTTCCAGCACGCGGCGCGATTTGTCATTCTCGGGCACGATCCCGGCCTCGATCCGGGCGAGACCAAGGCTGGCAAAAGCCCAGGCGCAGAGCGCGCGCACGGCTTCCTGCATATAGCCCTGCCCGGCATGGGCTTCGCCCATCCAGTAGCCGAGGCTGGCGCTGCTCGCGGGCCAGGGGCGCACCTGTGTCAGCGACGCTCCCCCCAGCAGCGCGTTGTCGCCGTGCCGCCGGATCAGGAAGACATAGCCGTTGCCCTGTTTCCATGCCCTGGTCCAGACGCGCACCCGCCGGTTCCAGTCACGGCGCGACAGCGCGTCCGGCGGCCAGCGCGGTTCCCAGGGTTCGAGATAGTGGCGGCTTGCGCCGCGCAGCGCCGCCCAGTCGTCATAATCGGCCCGGCGCGCCGCCATCAAGGCCAGCCGCTCGGCCGGGATCACCGTATCGAGCGGCACGAACAGCATCGCCGCTCAGCCCGCAAACTCGGCGATGCGCGTGCGCACCGCAGACGGATCAGCGGGCAAACGCTCGAACACCTCGCCCCGGGCGATGAGACCGGCGCAGCGGCTCGGCAGCGGGGCGTCCTCGCCAGTGGCCTCTTTGACGGTCTCGGGGAATTTGGCGGCAGATGCGGTTGCCAGCACGAGGGTGGCCGCCGCGCCGGACGGTTTGAGGCGCCGCGCTTCGAGCGTGCCGACCGCCGTATGCGGGCAGATCAGCCAGCCGGTCTCCTGCCGGACCCGCTCCATTTCGGCGAGCGTGTCGGCATTGCTGACCGAGCCGGCCGAAAGACCGGTGCAGGCGAGGCGGCCCCTGGCTTCGTCCGGCAGATCCGCCTCGCCGGACTGGGCATAGGTGTCATAGATGCGCCGGACGGCCTCGGCGTCCCGGCCGGTGACCTCGAACAGCAGGCGTTCGAAATTCGAGGGCACGGAAATGTCCATGGCCGGGCTGGGGGTCGCCACCGCTGACCGGCGCGTCATCTTCCCTTCATTGAACAGCCGGGCGAGCGTGTCATTCTCATTGACGGCGCAGCGGATTTCGAGCCCGCCAGGCAGCAGGCCGCAACGCGCAGCAACATAACCGGCCAGCGCATCGCCCATATTGCCGCTCGGCACCACGAAGCGCAGCGGACGGTGGCCAAGCTGCGCGCTGGCGGTGGCGTAATAGACGGCCTGCGCCGCAACACGCGCCCAGTTGATCGAGTTGACACCGGACAGGCCGACTTTGGCGGCGAACGCCTTGTCGGCAAACATCCCCTTCACCATCGCCTGGCAGTCATCGAAATCGCCATCGACAGCGATATTGAGGACATTCTCCGCCCCGGTCGTGGTCATGAACAGGCGCTGGACGGGCGAGACGCGCTCGTGCGGATGCAGGATCACGAGGCGGACATTCTGCGCCCCGGCAAAGGCGCCTGCGGCGGCGCCGCCGGTATCGCCGGACGTGGCGCAGACCACCGTCATCCGCTGGCCCGACAGGCCGAGGAGATGGTCATAGATCTGGCCGATGATCTGCATCGCCACATCCTTGAAGGCGAGGGTTGGCCCGTGATGCAGTTCCATCAGCCAGAGGCCGGGCCCTGTCTGGGTGAGCGGGGCGACCGAGCGGTGCGCAAAGCGGCCATAGGCGGTCTCGCAAAGGCGCGCCATGACATCCGCCGGGATCGCATCGCCGGCGAAGGCGGAGAGAATGCGCGCGGCGGTCTCGGCATAGGATTCCCCAGGCGTGGCCGGGGCAATCTGCGGCCAGCTTTCGGGCACATAGAGGCCGCCATCGGCCGCCAGGCCGGCGAGGCAGGCGCCAGCGAAATCGACCGGCTCAGCCTGCCCCCTCGTCGAGATATACTTCACTTAGCCCTTCTCCCGCCTGAAGCGCAGCCGCCCGCGCTGGTGATGGAAGGCCAGATACACACCGACAAGCGCGATGGCGAGACCCCACCAGGTGATTGCGTAGCCAAAATGCCGCTCCGGCGGCAGGCGGGCGCTGTCGCCCGGCTGCAGCATCGGGTTCGGTACTGTGGCGCCGGTGGCGGCCAGTGCCAGCGTCTCCGGCTCGAACACGCGCGGGATGATCCGGGCGCCGATGCCGGGCGGCAGCACTTCGGCGATCACCTCGGGGTCGAGCGTGTAGTAGATTGCGAATTGCGGCTGGTCCTCGGCGGTGAAGGCATTGCGCCGGGCCGGCGGATGCCAGAGGCCGCGCAGGGTGAGCGTTTCGGCGGTGGTGGCGGGCATGAAGACCGGCGGCTCGATCTCATAGCTGATAACGCGCGGCAGGATCAGCACGCCTTCGGCCGTGTCGAAGGCAATGACCTGGCGCCAGGCAGCGCGGCCATCGGCATAGGCGTAGACGACCTGTTCGGTGCCGGGGATGGTGGTGCCCGTGACCTCGGCCCAGGCCGGCGCGGTATCCTTCGCCGCCATCTTCTCCTGATAGCGGCCCCACTGCCAGTTACCGAACATGATCAGGATCGCGATCGCGATCAGGCTCAGCACGGTCATGACGGGTAAGGGGCGGAACATCATGGGACAGGCCGGGACAATTCAGGACAAATCGGGACACCGGAAACACAAGGCCCGCCAGTGGGTGACACCGGCGGGCCTGTTTCAGCTCATCTGAGGGCGCCGGGCCTAGTGGCCTGCGCCATGGACCAGCCAGGGCGCGACATAGACGAAGGCAAACAGGAAGAGCCACACCACATCGACGAAGTGCCAGTACCAGGCCGCGAACTCGAACCCGAGATGCTTCTTCGGGGTGAGGTTGCCGGCATACATGCGCAGCAGGCAGACGATCAGGAAGATCGTGCCGATCACGACGTGGGCGCCGTGGAAGCCGGTGGCCATGAAGAAGGCCGAGCCGTAGAGCGTGCCGTCATAGGTGAAGCCGGCATGGCTGTATTCGAGGATCTGCAGGCCGGTGAAGGCGAGGCCGAGAATGATGGTGATCAACAGGCCGAGCTTTGCGCCTTTCATATCGCCATGAGCGAGGGCGTGGTGGGCCCAGGTGACCGTGGTGCCCGAGAGCAGCAGGACCAGCGTGTTCATCAGCGGCAGGTGGAAGGGATCGAACACCGTCACATCGGCCGGCGGGAAGTTGGCAAAACGCTCAAGCCCGTCCTGGAACAGCGCATTGGCCGAATCCCAGGTCGGCCCGACGCGGGCGTCCCAGAAGATCGCGAATTCGAAGAAGCTCCAGAACCAGGCGACGAAGAACATCACTTCCGAGGCGATGAACAGGATCATGCCGTAGCGCAGGCCGATCTCGACCACCGGCGTATGGTCGCCCGTGCGGCCTTCCTTGATCACCTGGCCCCACCAGCCGATCATGACCCAGATGACCATGGCGAAGCCGATGCCCATGAGCCAGACGCTGCCTTCGGGAATACCGAAGAGGCCCTTCATGTAGGTGACGGCGCCAATCGCCAGAACGGTGACCGCCAGCGAGCCGATCAGCGGCCAGGGCGAGGGATTCACCAGATGATAATCGTGTTTGACTTCGCCGCCGGCCATTTTTCTCAATCCCCTCCGGAATCGCACATGAGACTTTGGCGCTGTTTATCGCCTGCACGCGCCATTTCGCAACTGTTTCAGCCGGGCGATGCCGGATTTGCCGCACCCCCGGCCGAAACCTCGGTGCGGGGCCCCTGATAGCTGCCACTGTCGAAGAATGTGTAGCTGAGGGTGATGGTTTCGAGGTTTCGGGCGACCCGGTCCTCGATCACGTCCGGCGAGATGAAATACACGACCGGCAGCTTGCGGCTCTCGCCCGGGCCGATAACCCGTTCGGAAAAGCAGAAACATTCCAGCTTGTTGAAGTACGGGCCCGCCAGATGGGGGGTCACATTATAAGCGGCGATGACCCGGACTTCTCGGTCCGTGGGGTTGGAGACCTCATAGAAAGCAAGGCCGTGCTGGCCGATCTGGACGGTCTGCGGTCCCTGAAGCGGGCGGAAGATCAGCGGCGTGCCGGAGACATTGGCGTCGAAACGGACCTCGACGGTCTGCTCCAGGATCTGCTGCGGACCGGCGGTCGCCACGCGCGTCGTGCCGCCATAGCCGGTGACTTCGCAGAAGGCCGAATAGAGCGGCTCTGCGGCAAAGGCGAGGGTCAGCATCCCGGCGGCAAATCCGCCGGCGATCAGGCCGATCTTGGTGTTCGACAATGCCATTACATACGCTCCGAAACGCCGGTGCCGGTGGACAGCCGGATTATGGTGATGACCATGACCAGGACGACAAAACCGGCCAGGGCAAGGCCGAGCCAGAGATTGCGCCGCTTGCGGGCGGCGATCTCTTCCGGGGTCGGGCCAGGTGCGTCGTTCATGTCAGCCTCCGAAGACCGGATAGTGCAGCCCGCCGGCATGTTCCGCCAGCACGGCGCCGAACAGGGCAAAGAGGTAGAGGATCGAGAAGATGAAGGTGTTGCGGGCGAGCTTCATGTCGGCGCCCGGCGCGCCCTCATCACCGGCCTTCGAGACGAGCAGGCGGGCGGCATAGGCGATGAAGACGAGGCCGAGGACACCGGCGGCGCCGGCATAGACCCAGCCGCCGAGGCCGGTGGCCAGCGGCGCGAGCGAGACCGCCGCGAGGACCAGCGTGTAGAGGAATATCTGCGTGCGCGTCGCCTTTGCGCCGTGCGTG
>CAYQRX010000096.1:0-4431 GCA_964419865.1 uncultured Hyphomonas sp.
CGACCATGTTCGAAGGCTTCAGTGGCGGGATGGCGACGGCGGCGATGGTCGCCTGGGCGAGCCGGCTGACAAACCCGGTCGCGACGGCTGCCCAGTTCGCGATGCTGTCTTCACTGATGACGTTGCTCGGCGGCTTTCTCGGCGGCTTTGCCGGTTTGATCGTGGAACAGCTGCAATCCATGACTGGTTCGGCCATGCAGGGTTTCGCGGTCTATTTCTCCCTGACCCCGCTGGCGGCTATCCCGCCGCTGATCCTTATCTGGCTCGTCAGCCAGCGGATGAAGCGTCTCGGTGCCTCTGGCAGCAGCGGTGCCTGACTGGCCTCAGCGTCCCTCGCGCCGCCAGGCGAGCAGAAGCAGCAGCACCAGCAGGCCGGCGGCGAGAATGCCGGGCAGGAGCCCTTGGCTGGTTGACGCGCGCACGGCATAAGCGCCGCGCTCGCGCAGGCCCAGCCAGCCGGAGCCGGATGCGGTCCGCTGATTGCCGATGCGGCGAACGTCCGGAAGGTTCGTGCCGGCTTCATTCAGCTGGAAAACACTCCCGCCCGTCGCCCCGGTCACAGGGGCAAGCAGTTCGGGGGTCGATTCCAGGTTGGCATATTCCCGCGGGTTTGCCGGCCCGCTGAGGGCGATCGCCTCCAGCCCGCCGGCGCGCGCGCGGTAAATGCCCAGCTGTTCGACCGGTGCCTCGGCGACGAAGGTTCCGGGGCCCGCCGCCTGCCAGCGCGGTGTCATCAGATCGCCTTCCGGCGTCTCAAGCTCCAGCGGCGGGGCGGTGTCCAGCAGTGTGCGAAGCTCCACCGCGGCACGGTTCGCTTCGATCGTCAGGGCAAGGCGCCGCTCTTCCAGCTCCGGCTCCTTCATCATCCAGTGCACCGCCCGGCGGATAAGCTCCGCAAACGGACCGCCGCCATCATGCCCGCTCGCCCAGAGCCAGATCTGGTCGGACATCATCATGCCGACGCGGCCCTTGGCCACCCGGTCGACGATCAGCAGCGGGCGGCCTTCCGGCCCGCTGATAAGCACGTCGCCGCCCACTGCGTCCGCCTCGATAAAGCGCATCCAGCTGCCCCAGCGCTGGCCTTCAAGCGGCGCGGTCACGGCATGGCGCCGGCCAGGGCCCGTCAGCTGCGGCACGAAGGCGCCGGTG
Source organism: uncultured Hyphomonas sp. (assembly GCA_964419865.1). Taxonomy (GTDB): domain Bacteria; phylum Pseudomonadota; class Alphaproteobacteria; order Caulobacterales; family Hyphomonadaceae; genus Hyphomonas. The sequence goes on from CAYQRX010000096.1 coordinate 1,150, forward strand.
CGAATACGTCCGGTGGGGGAAGCGGGCAGCACCGAGGCCAGCGGTGAGCGCGCAAGGCTTGCGGGTCCGGCGAACTGCTCGCCCGCCACGATCAGCAGCGCCCCGCCATCGGCGACATAGCGGGACATGTTGGCGAGATAAGCCTGTGTGATAACGCCCTGGCGCTCATACTGGTCGAAGATGATCAGGTCGAAATCGGCGAGCTTTTCCTCGAACAGTTCCTCGGTCGGGAAGGCGATGAGGGCCAGTTCCTCGGGGCGGGCATAGTCCGTCTTGAAGGGCGGGCGCAGGATCGTGAAGTGGACGAGATCGACGGAGGGGTCGGATTTCAACAGGTCGCGCCAGACGCGGCCCGCCTGGTTCGGTTTGCCGGTCACCAGAAGCACCCGCAGCCGGTCGCGCACACCGGCGATGGAGGTTGCCGTGCGATTGTTGGCAAGCGTCAGCTCCTCGCGGCCCGGAGGGGCTTCGATGACAACCATATTCTCGCCGCGCCGTTCGATCTCGATCGGGATCGGCGTGTCCTGGCCGGCCTGCACACGCACCCGCTCCGGTGCACCGCCATTCAGCGACACCTCAAGGTCAATCGCGCCGCCGCGCGGATCGTCCGCCCTGAGCACCAGCGTCGCCGTCTCGCCGACAATTCCGAAGCTCGGTGCATTGACAATGCTGATGCGCCGGTCGCCCAGGGTGTCATCGCCCGCGATCAGGGCGTGCAGGGGGCCGATCAGGCTGTCGGTGCGGGCGGGGTCGGGCAGGTCGTGAACCTGTCCGTCGGTGAACAGGATCGCTCCGGCAATCCGGTCGCGCGGCACATCCGCCATCAGGCCTTCCAGCGCCGAATAGAGATAGGTGCCGTCGTCGCCCGGGCTCGTCTCCAGCGTGCGCACTTCCAGCGATGGATCGGCCGCAAGGCGTGCCTGCATCGCGGCAAAGGCCGCCTCCGCGGCGCGCGCCCGGTCGCCGAACTGCATGCTTTCCGACCGGTCAAGGATAAGCGCGGCGACAGAGGGCAGCGGCTCGCGCTCCTCATGCACCAGCGTCGGATTGGCGAGGGCCAGGCTGATGAGCAGGAGGCCGAGCGCCCGCGTCAGCCAGGCGCGCCCGCGCAGCACGACATAGGCCGCCCAGGCCAGAACGGTCAGCGCCGCAAGGGCCCAGAAGACCGGCCAGCCGAGGAACGGCTCCAGGCTGAGACGGACGGCTTCGATCATTGCGGGCCGCCCCCGTCGCGCAGGCGCGAGGGCAGGCGCGGGTCCGGTGTGCCATCATCGCGGTCGCCAAGGCGTTCGAGCAGCGCGGGGATGTGCACCTGATCATCCTTATAGCTGCCGGTCAGGACATACATGACCAGATTGACCCCGAACCGGCGCGCCTGCTCGCGCTGCTGCGGCCCTCCGTCTACCGAGTAAAGATCGCGGCCGTTGCGGTCCACGGCCCAGGCCGACACCCAGTCAGCATCGCCGATGAACAGGCGCGAGACGCCATCCCCGCGCACCTCACCGGGCTGCGCCGTCTGCTCGATCCAGAGCCGGCGCCCGGCGAAACGGCCCGGATAATCGTCGATCAGGTAGAAGCTGCGCGACAGGACATGGTTCGCCGGCACCGGCTGCATGGGCGGGGCGTCCAGCCCGGCGAGCAGTGTTTCCAGCCGTGTCACATCCGTCTGCGAGGCGGCATCCCCGCCCGCCCGCGTATCGATCACTAGCGCGCCGCCAGAGCGCAGATAGGCGTTCAGCCGCGAAACCGCTCTTTCCGGGAGCGGGGCTGCGCCTTCGGGCACGTTGAAATAGATCAGCGGATAAAGCTCGAGCGCGTCGGTTTCCAGGTTCAACGCGTGCGGTTCGGCCGGCTCGACCGAAGTGCGCATATTGAGCACTTGGGACAGGCCGCGCAGACCGGCACGGGTGCGCTCATTCAGCGCCTGGTCGGCCGTCTCGACATAGCCGAAGCGCATCACCAGCGCCGCTTCGACTTCCTTGTCATTCCCGTTTGTCCCGGGCAGCGGCACGACATTGATCGAGGGCGAGGGGATCAGACGATAGGTGCCGTCGGGCATGAGTTCGTAATTGCCCTGCGCCTGCGCAGGTGACGGCGCCAGCAGCACCAGCGCGGCCAGCAGCGCGGCGGCTGCCGGGCCGGCGTCCCTGCGTCGCCGCCCGATCCCGCGCAGGCGCCCCGCCACCAGAAGGGCGATCAGCAGGTCGAGTGCCAGCAGCGCGCCGGCCAGTCCCAACAGAGGTCCGGCAAGACGCAGCGCCCGGGCTTCGGCATCTCCCAGCAGGCGCGCCGAGGCTGGCCAGTCCGTCATCAGCCGCAACTCGGCGCCTGCGCCGGCGTTCAGCGCGCGGGTGCCCGACGGGCCCTGGTATAGCCCCGGTGGGTGCGTTTCAGACGGCGTCAAATCCGCGAATTCGGCAGCCTTGACTGGCGCCGCGTTGGGACTGGCTGTCGTCAACCGGCCAAAGCCGTCGAGGGACAGCTGGGGCATGTAGGTGCCGTCGCCATGTTCCACCGCTTCGCCCCGCCCGGCGGCGATCGCGCGGCGCAGCATCTGTTCGAACACGCCGGAATAGGCAAGGTCACCCCAGTCCGGCCCCGCTGTGACGTGGAAGAGGATCAGCATGCCTGCGCCGCGGCTGTCGGCAGTGACCAGTGGCGAGCCGTCCGTCAGGCGCGCCCAGGTCTTGCGCGTAAGGTCGGGTTCGGGCCGTGCCAGGACCTGCTGGCGGATGCGAACATCGTCCGGCACGCCAAGCCCGGCAAAGGGCGAGGCTTCAGGGAAGGCGGCAAGCCCCTGCGGTTCTTCCCAGGCCAGCGCGCCGCCAAGCGCGCGCGACGACCGGCGCAGCGATACGGGCAGCAGTTCGTCGCCCTGAGCCGCAAGGCGGGGGCCGGCGAAACGGATCAGCGCCCCACCGCCTTCGATCCAGCCTGACAGGCGCTCAACATCGGCGGGCGGGATCTGTCCGACATCGGACAGGATGATCGCATCCGGTGCCGCTGCCACCAGGGTTTCGATGTCGCCCGAAGAAATCGAGGCGAAGGGTTCGAGCGCCTTGCGGATATAGTGCATGTCCGAGAGGAGCGGCTGCGCGGCAGTGCCCGAATCGACCAGGCCGACGCGGCGGGTGCGGTCGGAGGAGTCCCACAGCCAGACCGTCCCGGCGCCCGAACGCCCGGTCACATTGAAGCGAGCAACCCTTGCCAGCGCGGCGGCCGGAATCTGGAAACGAGCCGTCCCTTCGCGGACCCCTTCTGAAAAATTGACCTCTGCAGAGG
>CAYQRX010000096.1:4441-10269 GCA_964419865.1 uncultured Hyphomonas sp.
CGGCATCGGTTTCCGCCGAAAGCCCGGTGATCGCGGCCGGGCCTTCGGGCGGGGCGGCGAAGACGGTGAGCGGCGCGCGGGCCGCCAGCGCTGCCGCAAAGGCCGCGCCGCCCTCTGTCTCAAGCCCGTCGCTCGCATAGAAGATGCGCGCCGGGGCAAGGCCTGAGGCATCAAGCCGGGCGAGGGCGTCGGCGCGGTCGTTCGCCCAGGGCTGGGGATCGAGACTGGACAGCCGCTTGGCCATGTCGGCGCGGGACAGGCGTTCGGCGGGATTGGTATTCAGCTGGCGCGGCGCCGTCAGCAGCAGGTGGACCGCGCCGTCGCGTTCGCCTGCATCAAGGGTGGCATCCGCCGCATTGATCAGTTCCCGCCAGCGCGGCGCCGAGGTCCAGCCATTGTCGATGACGATAAGCAAGGGCCCGCTGCCGGCCCCTTCGGTGCTGCGCGCGCCCGGCGCCCAGACCGGCTGGGACAGGCCGACGATCGCGGCGATGACGGCGAGGGTCCGGATCAGCCAGACCCACCAGGGCGTGCGCGCCGGTGTTTCCTCGCGCGGCTCGGCGCCTTCCAGCAGGCGCAGCGACGGCAGCTCTGCCTCCTTCGGCGCCGGCGGGGTCGCGCGCAGCACCCACCAGATCAGCGGCAGCGCAATCAGCGCCGCCAGCGCCCAGGGCGCGCCCAGCAGGAAGGGCCCGATCGCTGTCACCGCGCCACCCCGAAACGTTCGATCTCGGCCTTCAGCCGGGCCGCGCCAGACAGCGCCGGGCTGCCGGTGACATGCGTGACAAGGCCCCATCCCATCTTCCGGGCAAGTGTGTCGAGCGCAGCGCGCTGCGCGGTGAAGCGCTCCATATATTCCTCGCGCATCGTCTCGGCCCGGCCGAGGATCTGCGCCTGATCCGTGCCCGGACGGGACAGCCGCGTGCGTCCTTCAAACGGAAAGGCGATCTCAACCGGCGCAGAAACGGCCAGCAAGACACCCTCCGGGCAGCGTGAGGCGAGCGGCGCCAGGCGCGCCTGCCATTCTGCTGCCGGATCATAAAAGTCCGAGGCGATCACCAGCGTCGCCGGGCTGCGCGGCGGTGACGGAAAGGCGCCGCGCGTGCCACGGGTCAGGTCGTCGGTCAGGCGGTCGATGGCGCGCCGCCCGAAACTCGGGCGCCGGCCGGAGCCGAGCGCGCCGATCCGTTCACCAACCTTCGAAATCAGGATCGCCAATGTCAGCATCAGGAGGATCGCCTCCTCTGCCTTTGTCCGCAGGTCGCCTTCGCCCTTCCAGCGGAAGCCGGCCGCATCATCCGCCCAGAACATCACCGTGCGGGCCGTTTCAAGCTCGCTCTCGCGAACGAACAATTCGCTGCCTTTGGCGGAACGCCGCCAGTGGATGCGCTGCGGCGAATCCTCCTGCGTGAAGCGCCGGTACTGCCAGAAGGTCTCGCCCGTGCCCGCGCGCCGCCGCCCGGCGGATCCGATATGGGCCGCTTCAGAGGCTTCCGCCTTGAAGTTCAGCCCTGGCAACTGGCGGGCCAGGCTCTCGGCTTCTGCGCGGAGGTCAGCGGCAGGGGTCATTACGCTACCGGCCGTCACGCCACCTTCCGGGCAAGGTCATTGATCAGGTCACTGAGCTTCGGCGCATCGCCCGTGGGATCATACCGCATCGCCATCCGGTGGCCGAGGCAGGGGTCGGCCAGCGCTTCAATATCTTCCATCGACGGGGCGAGCCGCCCGCGCAGCAGCGCTCGTGCCCGCGCTGCCAGCATCAGTGCCTGGCCGGCCCGCGGCGAGGGCCCCCAGTCGACCAGCCGTTTCACTCGCGCATCTGAAGTCTGCTCGGGCCTTGCTTCGCGAATCAGGCCGAGGATCGCGGCGACGATCTTCTCGCCGACCGGCATCTGGCGCACCAGCGCCTGAATCTTCATCAACTCCGCCGCACTTAACGCCGGCTTCACTGGCGCTTCGGCGCCGCGCGTCGTCTCGATCAGGATGCGCCGCTCCGTGTCGAGGTCGGGATAGGCGACGTCCACCTTCAGAAGAAAACGGTCAAGCTGGGCTTCGGGCAGGGGATAGGTGCCTTCCTGCTCGATCGGGTTCTGCGTCGCCAGCACATGGAAGGGGGCGGGCAGGTCATGGCGCACGCCCGCAACGGTCACATGCTTCTCCTGCATCGCCTGCAGGAGCGCCGACTGGGTGCGAGGGCTGGCGCGGTTGATCTCGTCGGCCATCAGAAGCTGGGTGAACACCGGCCCCCTGATAAAGCGGAAGCTGCGTTCGCCCGTGGGGCTCTCGTCCAGCACTTCGGAGCCCAGAATATCCGACGGCATCAGGTCGGGGGTAAACTGGATGCGCTGATTGTCGAGGCCGAGCGCGTTGCCCATCGCCTCCACCAGCCGCGTCTTGGCGAGGCCCGGCGCGCCGATCAGCAGGGCATGGCCCCCGGCCAGCACGGCGGCCAGCGAGAGTTCCACGACCCGCTCCTGACCGAACACCGCCTTGCCGATCTCGGCCTTGACCCGCGCAAGCGCCTCGGCGGCGGCTTCGGCCTCTGCAACAGGGGTCTCGGCATTCATGGTGGTATGGGCCATCTGTAGGGGCGCCTCCGGCTTCACGTCTCAGGCTATCAAGCCTATCTCTAGGGCGTCATTTTGGCGGAGAAAGATGTGACTTCCAGTCCCGGCACAATTCTGAGCGTCGAGGAAACGCTTAAGGCGATCCTGCCGGATGGCAAGTTTGGCGCTGAATTACCCCCCGTGGAGCGGTGGAACCCGCCGGGCGTGAAGGATATCGGCATGGAAATCCGCGCCGATGGCAGCTGGTGGCATGATGGCGGTGAGATCAGGCGGGACCGGCTTGTCAAACTCTTTGCCCGCATCCTGCGCAAGGACGCTGACGGGCAGACCTTCCTCGTCACTCCTCATGAAAAAGTGATCGTGCATGTCGAGGACGCGCCCTTCCTGGCGGGCCGTATGGACCTTCTGGGCAAGCCCGGCCGGGATCAGGAAATCGGCTTCGTCACCACGGCCGGCGACGTGACCATCGCCGGCCCCGACCGCCCGATCCGCGTCGAGACCGATCCCGAAACCGGCGAGCCGTCGCCTTATGTGCTGGTGCGCGGGCGGCTGGAAGCCAAGATCGCCCGCCCGGTTTTCTATGAGCTTGTGGACCTCGCCGAGCCCTCGCCCAGCGACCCCGATATCCTGGGGGTCTGGAGTCGCGGCGCGTTTTTCCCGCTCGGACCGGCGGCCTGACCTGCCATGGGCTTTCGCAACCTTGATGACTTTGTAGAGCGCGTCACCGCCAAACTCGACCCGCCGGCGGGTGAAGGACGCCTCGGCGAAACCGGCGACATGGCGTTCCTGACACCGGAAGAAGTTGCGATAATCCGCCCGGCCGCCGTGCTTTTCGGTGTCATCCCGCGCCGGGAAGGCGCCACGGCGTTGCTGACGCTGCGCCCGCAGACCATGGCGGACCATGCCGGCCAGGTGGCCTTGCCTGGCGGCAAGGTCGATCCGCTCGATCTCGACGAGGTGGCCGCCGCCCTGCGCGAGGCCGAGGAAGAGGTCGGCGCGCGGCGCGAGGAGGTCGACGTGCTCGGCAAGGGGTCGCCCTATATCACCGGCACGCGCTACCGGATCACACCTGTGGTCGGCCTCCTGCCGGGCGATTTTCAACCGGTGCCGGAGCCTGGCGAGGTGGATGCCATTTTCGAGACGCCGCTCGAACTCCTTATGAATCCGGCAAGCTACAAGACCGGGCAGGCCTTCTATCGGGGCGCCCTGCGCGAGTATTATGAGATGCCGTATAATGGCTATCGGATCTGGGGCGTCACGGCCGGTATCATCCGGCGCCTTTACCAGACCCTGTACGAAAGCGACTGAGGCAGACGGCTTCAGGGTTTCTCAAACCCTTTCAGGGACCTATGTTGGTCTCAGGATCATAACGCCGAGGGACTGGAGATACAGTGGCCGGACGCCTCCTGTTACAAGCCTTAATCTTCCTGCTGCCGTTCATCGTGTTCGGCCTCTATCTGCTGGCGACCCGCTCGGCAGAGGAAGCCGGCAAGCGCAAATGGCCGATCCAGATCCTGTTTGTCAGCGGCCTCGCGCTGACGACGATCGCCTGGTTCCTGCTTATTCTGCTGGAGCCGCGCGAGCGCGATATGTGCGTTGAGCCCGCGCGGTTTGAAGACGGCCAGCTGATTCCGGCGCGCACCTATCCCTGCGAACGCCGGCCCGAAGATGTCGGTGTGCCGGGCTCACGCGGCAGGGCCGCGCCCGCCGATGACCCGTCCTGAACGCATCACCGCAAGCTGGCTGAACGCACCGGCGAGCCGGGCGGTGATGGCGGCGCTCGAGGCGGCCCGGCCAGGCGCTTCGCGCTATGTCGGCGGCTGCGTGCGCAACACGCTGCGCGGCCTGCGCGCGGATGACATCGACATTGCAACCCAGATCATGCCGGAAAACGTCATGGCTGCCCTCGGCGCCGCCGGCATCCGCGCCATACCGACCGGGATCGAGCATGGGACGGTCACGGCGGTGCATGAGGGCGTGCCGGTCGAGATCACCACGCTGCGCCGGGATGTCGAAACCGATGGCCGCCGCGCCGTCGTCGCCTTCACCGAGGATTGGGCCGAGGATGCCGCCCGGCGCGACTTCCGCATGAACGCCATCTATGCCGGGCCGGATGGCGCCCTGTTCGAGATCGTTCCCGGCTCGGTCGAGGACGCCATCGCCGGGCGCGTCATCTTCATCGGCGATGGCGACCAGCGCCTGATCGAGGACTATCTGCGTATCCTGCGCTTCTACCGCTTCAATGCCTGGTATGGCGCCGGTATCGACCCTGAGGGTCAGGCGGCGTGCACCCGTCAGCGTGAGGGGCTGAGAAAGATCGCCGCCGAGCGTATCTGGAAAGAGCTCAAGCGCACTCTGGCCGCCCCCGACCCGGCGGCCGCCCTGATCGCCATGGAAGAGGCGGGCGTGCTGGAAGTCGTCCTGCCGGGCGCGGTGGCAACGCTTCTGCCCGGGCTGGTTGCGGTGGAGGCGACCCAGGGTCTGGCGCCTGATCCGGTAACGCGCCTGATGGCGATGCTGGTGCGGCGCCAGCGGGAGATTTCAGACGCCGCCCGCCGCCTGCGCCTGTCAAATGATGAGGCCGCCCGGCTTCAGGCCTGGGCCGAGCCGGCGCTCGGCCATGTGCTGGACCTCGACGCGCCCGCCCGCCGGGAAGCCTTCTACCGGTTCGGCCCGGATGCCGTCACTGACCGCGCGCTGATCGAAGCGGCCAGCGGGGGCGCAAACAGGCTCGGTGCTATCCTCCAGGAGAAGGCCGCCTGGCATCGCCCGGTATTCCCGATCGGCGGCGCCGACGCGCTGGCGGCCGGATTGGCCGGGCCGGAAATCGGACGGCGTTTGCGCGCGCTCGAAGAGGCCTGGATCGCATCAGGCTTCACCCTGACCCGTGAGGCGCTCCTGGGACGGCTTGATTCCTGATGGTGTGAGCCTCTGGTGTCACCGGGTGTCCTGACGTGACCGGAAATGTCCGGAATTGTCCGCAAACTTGCCGGAAAAGTGCCTGTGGTGGCCTGCAATGGGGCGCTTTTGTCCCGTTATGTCCTGAATTGTCCGCTGAATTTCACGTTCTGGCGCGCCTCTGGCTGCCCCTGAAGCTGTGAATGAGGAAACCTGTGCGGATAGGCTGCGGCGGACCTGAAAAAGTCAGAAAATTCAGGGCCATTTCACCACCGGCGGCATCGAGGACAGGATGCTCTCGATATTGCCGCCGGTCTTCAGCCCGAAGGTCGTGCCCCGGTCATAGAGGAGGTTGTACTCGAC
>CAYQRX010000097.1:0-947 GCA_964419865.1 uncultured Hyphomonas sp.
GCCGAGGTGGAATAGGGATGGTCACCGGCCCGGCTGCGCTCCTGCAGCTCCGGTGCCCAGCCGGCCAGGACCATTATCGCGCCGAAGGACACGGCCGCGACCGCGATCAGGATCGCCGCAACGCGAGTCGAGAAAGGGGCGCCGGTATCCTGAGAGCCGTTCATGCCCATCCCTCGCCGAACGCGAAGTCTTCATAGCTTTGCCTTGCATTTCGCCAACCTTCCGCATCCACGCCTCGGCCGCCGAAAAAACTGTTTTCGACAATCTGGATTATCGGCCTGAGCGCGCGCCGCGCGCGGTCCGGCAGCCTGCTGAGGCCGGCGATTTCGCGCGAGGTAAGTGAGGTCGGCACACCGCCATCCAGGCGTTCCTGAATGTCCTCGATAGATCGGAACAGGAGCAGGTGAACCGCTTCAGCGAAGCGGCCCTGACGTGCCAGCGCGTCGGCCTCTTCCAGCAGTGAGCGCGCCCGTTCGGCATCGGGGCGGATATCGGTCAGGATATCGTCTTCAGCCCTTTCCCGGGGCTTTTTCCCGAATCCCAGGCGCATCCGGATCGCTTCACCGAACAGGAAGTAGAGAAGCCCGGCCACGATGGCCGCAACAGCGATCCAGAACAGAGCCGCGAAGACCGGCCCCAGCGATTCGAGAAACCGCCCGATGGCCTGCAGCCAGCCGGGGGGCGCTGGTGGCTCGACTGGCGTGTCCTGGCGTTCAGGCCGGGTGAGTTGCAACGCGCCGTCCCGCAGATAGGCGGCATGAGCGCGTTGCAGCGCCTCCGTATCGGTCTCGATTGTGGCCCCGTCCGGCGCCGGCACCATCCAGTCATCCGCGTCCCAACTCTCCCAGTCCGGCGCTGCGACTTCGAGCGGCGGCTCGTCCCAGGCGTGTTTCTCTTCTGCCCGGAGCCTGTCCGATTGAGCCAGGGCGGCGCTGCCCAGAACCACC
>CAYQRX010000097.1:957-10146 GCA_964419865.1 uncultured Hyphomonas sp.
GGCATCAGATGGACAAGACGGAGGCATATCGCCAGCTCAAGCAGGAAATCGACAGCGTTGTGGCAGGGGAAACATCCGAGACGGCGCGCTTTGCGTCCGCCGCCTGCCTGCTCTCGCTTGCTTTTCGGCCCCGCTTTTTCTGGACGGGATTTTACGTCGTCGACCCGCTTAAGCCGGATGAACTGGTTGTCGGGCCGTATCAGGGCACGCTCGGCTGCCTGCGGATCCCTTTCGGAAAAGGCGTTTGCGGTCATGTCGCCGCCACCCGGGAAGCGATCATCGTGCCGGATGTCCACGAATTTCCCGGTCATATCGCCTGCGATGCCGCATCCAATTCCGAGATTGTCCTGCCGGTTTTCCGCGCAGATGGCAGCCTCGCGGCGGTTCTCGATGTCGACTCCACCGACTACGATGCGTTCGATGAAATCGACCGGGACGGCCTGCAGGCCATCTGCGCGACCTTACTCACCGTCTGACATGACCGGCTCGGCCGGTGCCGGCTGCGCCGGATCAACCGGCGGGTTGAGCGGGCGGAGTATCGGCTCGGGCAGCACCTCTGGCTCACTTTGCGGCTGCGGCTGCGGCCGTACTGGTGCCGGCTCGGGATCGGCAACGGGTTGCACAGGCACCGGAACGGGCAATGTGTCGGTCTCCATCTCGAGGCCAGCATCCGGCATCCCGGGCGGCGTATCGGCGCCGACCGGCTCCGGCAGGTCAGTGGCCTTGGGCGGGCCGGACATCAAGGCAATCCGGTTCAGCAGAGTCTCTTCCAGAATGTCGAGTTTGCGCGCCCGCAGGCCTTCGATTACCCGGATCGAATGGTTGAGGTCGAGCCAGACATCGCGGTCAAGCGAATAGGCCGGCCATTCCGGAACACCTGGCCCGTTCGGATCGCCGGTGCGCGCGAAGTTTGTCCAGTAGGTCATCATCGCTTCTGTCAGGCTGGCATCGTCGCCGGTCACCTGCAGCCCAGGCGGATGGCTGTTGAAGACGAACGCTATCTCCGCCGCATGGAAAGCGCCGATGGTCTGTTTCGCGGAGGGCGGAACGCGCGTGAAATGATACAGAAAAGTCGGCGAGCCGTTCTCTGCATTACGCCGGCCCACATAGCGCATATGAACGCCGAACATGTCATCGCCGAGCATATCCGTTGCACCAGGGTCCCAGCTCTCCAGCGTGTTCATCCCGTAAAGCGCCTGCAGCGCCTTGGCCGGGTTCTGTCCGAATACGGATGCAAGCGCGCTCTCGCGTTCCTCCAGAGAGCCGGTGATGCCGGGGCGCAGAACCGTCGGCGAATACAGGATGTCGTAAAACAGCGTCCCCTCGTCGGCATTGTAACCGGCAATCATCGGCACGCGCGGCGTGTCGCCGTCGCGGAATGCCGCGCCAATGGGGCGTGGCAGAACACGGCCATCCACCACCGGCAGGAAATAGGAGGCAAGGTCGCCGCGCGCACTGGCCCGGTTCAGGATGGCTGCCGCGGGCAGCGCGCGCAGGTCACGCGCCTTGGCCGCCGGCGGCGCCAGCGATGAAAGAAACTCGACGCCGGCCTCTTCAGCGCTGCGAACGCCGGGAATCGGTGACCGCTTCAGGTGCAGGGCGTTGTAAGTGCTCGCCCCGCTCTGAAGGATGACCTTGTGGTAGAGCCCATCCCCCAGCGGCGTCGCCATCAGTTCGCTGACAGATTGCGCGCCCGCGCTTTCGCCGAAAACCGTCACATTGTTGGGATCGCCGCCGAAAACAGCGATGTTGCTCCGCACCCAGCGCAGCGCTGCCACCTGGTCCAGCAGACCATAATTCCCCGAGCTGCCGGCTTCCTCTGTCAGCGCCGGATGCGCCAGATAGCCAAATGGCCCGAGGCGGTAATTGATCGTCACCAGCACCACGCCTTTTTCCACGAGGCCGTTGGCCTGGTAGAAGCGCTGCGACCCTGCGCCGAACTGGTGCGATCCGCCATGGATCCAGACCATGACAGGCTGCAGGTCGCGCCCCCCGAGATTGGAGGTGCGGATGTTGAGGAACAGGCAATCTTCGGCTTCCTGCGGCGGGCGTTGCAGCGATGTCACGACCCGTGCGGCAGCCCGCTCGAACCAGGACAGGCCGACCCCTTCCAGGATGGTATCCATGAAGACCGCAGCCCGGTCGCGATTCTGAAGGCACTCGGGCCCAAACTGCCGGCTGTCGCGCGAAATGGCGCCCCATTGGGGCGGATCCGAAGGCGCGCTCCAGCGCCGGGCCGAGGCATAGGGGATGCCATTGAAGACGGTGATATCGGGATTGTCACGGTCGATGCCGCCGATCACCACGCCTTGATGGATGCGTACCGGTTCCGACATCTCCATCGGCGTCGGGGGTTTTCGCAGCGAATACCAGCCCCACCCCGCAGCCGCCAGCAGAATGAAAAAGAGAACTATACTCAAACGGCGCATCGCCGATCCCCCGTGGACGCCATGTTTACCTCTGCCTGCCGGGCGGCAATATCCAGCCTAACCCCTAACGGGGCGGTAATGCCAGTGAGTCGAGGGTTTTTACGGTGATGGCGGTAAACTCCGCAACGGGTTCAACACCGCAGGCCAGCCGGATGAAACCCTCCGGTACCCGGTCGCCCCAGCGAACCCGGCATTCGGCGCTGGCATGGACCCCGCCAAAGCTGGTCGAGGCCGCCAGCAGCGGATGAGCCGCGATGAATGCTTCAGCGAGGTCCCGGCTCGGCAGGCAGAAACTGACGATTGGCCCGTATCCGCGCATCTGCCGCCTCGCAACGGCATGGGCAGGATCACCCGGCAGGCCCGGATAGCGCAGGCCCGTGACCCCCGGATAGGCGGTTAGCGCGTGCGCCAGCGCCAGCGCATTCGCATTTGCCCGCGACACGCGCAGTTCCAGGGTCGCAAGGCCCCGGTGCAGCAGATACGCATCGAACGGGCTGCAGATCGCACCCGCAAGCCGCCGCCAGGTCCGCACAGGTTCCAGAAGCGCAGGCGTCCGGCTCGCGACATGTCCGGCCAGGATGTCCGAATGGCCCGCCATGGCCTTCGTGTCGGCCATGACTGAAAAGTCTGCGCCCAGGTCCAGCGGTGACTGGCAGAGCGGTGTGGCGGTCGTATTGTCGACCGCAAGCAGGGCGCCGGCGGCCTTTGTCCGTTCCGCGAGGCGTGCAATGTCGGTCACATCCAGACCCGGATTGGTCGGCGTTTCCGCAAGGACCAGCTTGATGCCGGCCAGATCGGCCTCTGCCATCTCTGCCGCCGCGCAGGTCGTGACCCGCACACCCATCGGCGCAAAATGTGTCTCCAGCAGGGCGCGGGCGTTATAATAGCCATCCGCATGCACAAGCACCGCGTCGCCCGGCTTCAGATGGGCGTAGGCCAGCGCGGCAATCGCCGCCATGCCGGAGGGAAAAAGAACGGCTTGCGCTGCTTCGAGAAGCCCGATTTCCGCCTCGACCTCCTCAACCGTCGGATTTCCATACCGGCCGTAGACATGGCTCGCTTGCGGGTCGCCTGGCAGGTGAAAGGTCGTCGACGCCACGATCGGCAGGGCGATCGGGTCGCCCTTCTGCAGGCTTTCGCTGCGCCGGTGCAGCAGGCGCGCGATCGGGGACAGGTCTTCAGTCAAGTATGGCCGCTCCGGAACCGATGAGAGGGGCGAGCTGGGCGCGCACCGTTTCATCCAGCCGCTGCCATTCTCCGCGCAGGCTCGCAAGGCACTTCGCCTGATATTTGAACACGCCCTGCTCATACGCGCCGCCTTCGAGGGTTAGCGAGAAGGTCTCGGCGCCGGCCTCAAGGGCGGCCGCATTGGCCTGCAGGAAGGGCAGGTAGGTATCGCCGGCCTGGGCCAGCAGCTTGCCGATCGCCGCTGAGGCAAGGGCGGCGTCGGCGCCCATCCACTCTCCCTCAATCCCGCTCGCATCATCGGCATGGTCGAGCCAGCGATAGAGATAAGGCGTTTGCCCCCGCATCCAGGCCATCGGCGTCGGGTCATAGCTCATCACCTTCAGCTGGCCATAGAAGGCAAGATCGGCGAGTGAGATCCGCCCGCCGAACAGAAAGCGCGACGGCCCAAGCGCCATATCTTCCAGAGCCGCGCAACTCCGCTTCCAGCTTGCCTCGATCACCGGGGCAGTTGCCGGCGTGCAGCCGACCAGTGCCATGCGGGAAATCTGCCGGGCACGGATGACCGCAGCAGCCTTCTCGACCGCCTCCCGTCCGGCGTCCGGCATCGAGTCGAACATCAGCCAGTTGGCGCACCATTCCTGGTCCTCCGCATAGGTCCAGCGATAATGGAACATCGCCTTCATGAACCATTCGTCCGCCATGTCCTCAAGCAACAGGCAGGCAAACCGAAGGGCCGGATCGTCCGGCACTAGCGCGCGCCCCTCGGCTTCGAGAGAGAGGAGGAAGGGCGTTGAGTCATTCTCCCAGTTTCCATCCGGCCGGCGGATCACCGGTATGACCTGGGCTTTCACGTTCGGCATCACGCGGGCGCGGTCCTCTCCTGTCATCCCGGTCCATGTATGGGGCAGGCGCTTGGCCCGCATCGCCGCGCGCACTTTCAGCGAGTAGGGCGAACCTAGTGCCCCATAGACTTCATATCCGCTCACACCTTCCTCCCATTGGCCCATGCCGGCCGCGTCACGATCAGGTCCTGGCAGAGCAGGCCGGCCTCCCGGTGGCGCGACATCGCCTTGTAGTCCTTATGATTAAGCGTGGCGATGAAGGCCTGCCGGTTCGGGAAATGGTTCACCAGAACCGCATCCCAGTCCCCGCCACCAATGAAATAGCGCTCCGTATCGCCGAGCAGCAAGGTCGTTCCGCCGACTTCTGCGGCCGCTGCCGTGAAGGCCTCCGAATAGCGGAAATAGGCGTCCCGGCCGCTGACATCCTCACCATATTCCGGGTCTTCCGGCCGATAGGCGGCCTTCACCCGGAACTTCAGCAGGTTCACCTGCGCGACCGGCCCGTCATGCGGATCGTCGCGGAAAGCACGGAACTGATCGGCGGTCGGCTGGAAGGCGGGCATGGCTTAGTCTCCGGGGCGCAGATGCGGGTGCTTCAGGAAAAACCGCTCAGCATAGAACAGGGCGGCGGCGTGCAGGGCGTGCTGATGCTCGAGGGCGCCATAGTCGAGAAACGCTGTGTACGGCATTTCCAGCGGTTCGATCTCCTCATTCGGGTCGAGGCTCTGGGTCTCATCCTTCGTGCAGCCGAGCGCGAGATAGTAATGCAGGCGGTTGATCTGTGTGGCAGGGTTCGGATGGCAAGTGCCGATCCAGACCATGTCGCGTGGCACATAGCCCGTCTCCTCGCGCAACTCCCTCGCCCCGACAGCGGCCCAGTCACTTTCTCCCGGATCGGAAACCCCGCCCGGCAGGCCGGTCAGGACGACCCCGGCGGCGTGCCGGTATTCCCGGACGAGCACGACATTCCCGGCATCGGTCACAGGAACCACCGTCACCCAGTCGGTCAACTCGATGACATGATATGCTTCGACGATATGCCCGTCTGCCCGCTGGCACCGGTCGGTGCGCAGGCCCATGAACTGGTCCTGCATCACCTGTTTCGATGAAAGAATGGTCCAGGGCGTCATTCTCCCGTCCCCATATGCCGCCTCAGAAACTCCATCCGGGTCCGCATCAGGTGAACCTGTAATGCCTCGCCCTGAATCCCGTGGCGCTGGCCGGGATAGGTCATCAGATCAAAGATCTTTCCGCGCTTCTGCAGTTCGGCGACAAGGCGTGTCGTATTGTCAAAGGTGACATTGTCGTCGGCCATGCCGTGAATGAGCAGGAGCGGTCCGGTCAGCCCGTCGATGTGCGCAAACACGGATGCAGCGTGATAACCGTCCGGATTGTCCTCAGGCGTGCGCATGTAGCGCTCTGTGTAGAAGGTATCGTAGAGCGACCAGTCCGTGACCGGCGCCCCTGCAATGGCGGCCGCAAAGGTGCCCGCCGGTGCCTGCCCCAACACCATGAGCGTCATATAGCCGCCATAGCTCCAGCCCTGAATCGCGATCCGGTCCGGATCGACGAAGGGCTGTTCTTTCAGCCACTCCACGCCCCGCAGCTGGTCGCGCACCTCCGGCCCGCCGGTCTGGCGGAAGATCACGTCCTCGAAGCGCTTGCCGCGATTCCATGTGCCGCGATTGTCCAGCCGGAAGACGATATAGCCGGCATGCGCATAGTACTGATCGGAAAGGGGGCGCCAGTCATTGATCACGCGCTGGACATGCGGTCCGCCATAAACGTCGATGATTACCGGATATTTCTCCGACGGATCAAAGCCCGGCGGCTTCAGGATAGAATAATGAAGCGTCTGCCCGTCTTCTGCAGGCAGGGTGCCGAATTCAGGAACGACATGCGATGGAAGATAGGGCGTATAAGGATGGTGTGCATCCAGCGCATTCTCCGCGATCCATGCGACCAGCGTCCCGTCAGCCCGGTAGAGACCTGTCTGCGGCGGCTGGGTGGGCGAGGAGAAGGTGCCGACATAGCTTTTTGCGTCCGCGCTCATGGCAACCGACCAGCTGCCCCCCTCCGGTGTGATCCGGCGCACTTCGGGGCATTCCTTTGTCAGCAGTCCTGAGCCGGGATTGAGGTCGACACAGGCCGAATCCTTCAGGCGCCGGGCGCCTTTTTCGGCAATCTCCCGATCGGTCCAGCCGAGCGGAACCGCA
The DNA here is from genome assembly GCA_964419865.1 of uncultured Hyphomonas sp. Classification (GTDB taxonomy): domain Bacteria; phylum Pseudomonadota; class Alphaproteobacteria; order Caulobacterales; family Hyphomonadaceae; genus Hyphomonas. The sequence continues at coordinate 7,633 of CAYQRX010000097.1, forward strand.
TAGAGGTGTTTTTCCAACGGCGTGTCCACGAAGCCGGTGAAATAGATTGTCCGGCTGGCGGCGTCGTAACCCAGAAGCTCGCCGACGACCCAGCGCCCGGACGTCACCTGCCGCATCTCTCCGTCCGAGGCGCCGCGCCAGTAAATGTGACGATACCCATCCAGCTCATGCGTAGTCAGAATGCCGCCATCCGGCAGCGCCAGGAAATCGTTCGACAGGTTTACCCAATTCGCCTGCGTTTCAGTAAACGGCGACCAGATGCGCCAGGGCAGTCCGTCCGTCCGGTTAAAGCGGATTTCCGTCTGGTCGCGGTTGACCGTCTGGAACCAGAGGCGGCCATGCGCCCAGTTCACGCGGGCGAGATAGTCATCCGGACCGACAGACATGATCCGGTCCGTCCGCCCGCTGCTCAGGTCCGCGACATGCAGCGCCACCTTCGCATTCGGCCGGCCGGCGCGCGGATAGCGCTGGTTGATGACGGTGACCTGATCAGCCGCGATGTCGAAACGCGGGATGATATCGACCCCGCTCTCATCAACTTCGGTGAAGGCGATATATCGCTCGTCCTGGCTCCACCAATAGCCGGTGTAGCGGTCCATCTCCTCCTGCGCGACATATTCGGCCACGCCGTAACTGACCGCGTCTTCTGGCCGGGCTTCCGGCGAAATCCGGCGTTCCTCTCCGGTCGCCAGGTCGATCGAATACAGCGCCCCGTCGCGGATGAAGCTGACATGATTGCCGCGCGGGGAGACCTTGGCGTCGTATTCGAAAGCTTCGGTCTTCGTCAGCTGCCGTGTCTCGGCGCCGGCCCCGGTCAGCTTGACCAGAAAAAGGTCGCCGCCGGCCGGCACCAGGATCGTATCGGGTGTGCCCCAGGCATAGTCCGCGATGCCCCGTACGCCGGCGATGCGCTGGCGTTCCCGCAGGGCCTTCTCCGCCTCCGCCAGTTCTGCATCGGCCGGATCGACGGCGGAAGAATCCACAAGCATCGACTGGGCCCCGGTGGCCACATCGAACTGCCACAGGTCAAAGCGCGACAGATCATCTGGCCGCGGCTTCAGGAAGGTCACGCGCTGGCCGTCCGGCGAGAAGCGCACCGCGCGCGGCGGCGTGCCGGACAGGGAGGGCGAAGCATAAAGGCGTTCCGGGGTCAGCCGGAGAGGTTCGGTCATGAAGGCGGTGTCCCTGTGTGGGGTGGGGGCGGTGTCTGCAAGCGTGGTGCAGGAGATCGGCGCAAGGGCGGCAGCAAGCACAGCAACAAGTGTTCGTAGCATCATGGCAGCGAGACTAACCGCGATTCCGGCGCTGTCATCAGCCGGATCAGGCAGGGTATGCGCGCAATCGCCCCGCATAAGGGGCTCGGACGCTGCCTCCGGCTTGACCCCCGGCGCCTGGCAGGCCACATCGCGCCGGGCAACCCTTATTCCCAGCTTCGCAAAGGAACCCCCGCTCATGGCCGGTCCCCAATACGTCTTCCACATGCAGGGCCTCACCAAGGTCTATCCCGGCGGCAAGAAGGTGTTCGAGAACATCCACCTGTCTTTCCTGCCGGATGCCAAGATCGGCGTGGTCGGCGTCAACGGCTCGGGTAAATCGACGCTGCTGCGCATCATGGCGGGGCAGGACAAGGAGTTCAACGGCGAGGCCTGGGCGGCCGACGGTATCAAGGTTGGCTATCTCCCCCAGGAGCCGCAGCTCGATCCGGCCCTGAACGTCTTCGACAACATCGCCTCGAAATGCCCTGAGAAGCAGATGGTCGACAAGTTCAATGAGATCTCCATGCAGCTCGGCGAGGACTATTCCGACGAGCTGATGGAGGAGATGACGAAGCTGCAGGAGCAGATCGACGCGGCCGATGCCTGGGACATCGACTCCAAGATCGAGATGGCGATGGAGGCGCTGCGCTGCCCGGACAACGACGCCGATGTGACCAAGCTTTCCGGCGGCGAAATCCGCCGCGTCGCCATCTGCCAGCTGCTGCTGTCGAAGCCCGACATGATCCTGATGGACGAACCGACCAACCATCTCGACGCCGAAACCGTCGCCTGGCTGCAGAACTATCTCATCAATTTCCCCGGCTGCGTCATCCTCGTCACCCACGACCGCTACTTCCTCGACGACATCACCAGCTGGATCCTCGAACTCGACCGGGGCCGCGGCATTCCTTACCAGGGCAACTACTCCAACTGGCTGGAACAGAAGGCCAAGCGGATGGAGCAGGAGGCCCGCGAGGAGAAGGGCAAGCAGAAGTCGCTTGCCAAGGAACTCGAATGGGTGCGGTCCAGCCAGAAGGCCCGCCAGGCCAAATCCAAGGCGCGTATCCAGGCCTATGAGCAGAAGGCCGCCGAGGCTGAGCGCGAGAAGGTCGCCACCGCCCAGATTCGTATTCCCCCCGGCCCGCGCCTTGGCGGTGTCGTGCTCGAGGCGGAGGGCTTGCGGAAGGCCTTCGGCAACAACCTCCTCTTCGAAGACCTGTCCTTCAAGCTGCCGCCTGGCGGCATTGTCGGCGTTATC
>CAYQRX010000098.1:0-10131 GCA_964419865.1 uncultured Hyphomonas sp.
GCTTCCTCAACCAGGTCGGCGACTCGCTCGACGACATTGTCGAGACCTGGACGGAGAATGTCTGGCTCGCCTCGAATGGCGGCGGCATCGGCACCTATTGGGGCAATGTCCGCTCCATCGGTGAGAAGGTCGGCCAGAACGGGCAGACCTCGGGCATCATCCCCTTCATCCGCGTGATGGACTCGCTGACGCTGGCGATCAGCCAGGGCTCGCTGCGCCGGGGCTCGGCGGCCTGCTATCTCGATGTCCACCATCCGGAGATCGAGGAGTTCCTCGAAATCCGCAAGGCGTCCGGCGACTTCAACCGCAAATCCCTGAACCTGCATCACGGCATCAACATCACCGACGCCTTCATGGAAGCGGTGCGCAATGATGAAGAGTTTCCGCTGATCTCGCCGAAATCCGGCGACATTCTGAAATACGTCAACGCCCGCAAGCTGTGGCAGAAGATCCTCGAACTGCGGATGCAGACCGGCGAGCCCTACCTCTTGTTCACCGACACCGTGAACAATGCCATGCCGGCGCATCAGAAGCGGCTTGGCCTCAAGGTCACCCAGTCGAACCTCTGCTCGGAAATCACCCTGCCGACCGGGGTCGACCATCGCGGCCAGGACCGCACGGCGGTCTGCTGCCTCTCCTCGGTCAATGCCGAGACCTTCCTGGAATGGTCGAAGGAAGAAATGTTCCTGGAGGATGTGTTCCGCTTCCTCGACAATGTTCTGGAAGACTTCATCCAGCGCGCCCCGCCGGAAATGGCCCGCGCGGTCTATTCGGCCAAGCGCGAGCGTTCGGTCGGGCTCGGTGTCATGGGTTTCCACTCCTTCCTGCAGGCGATGAATGTCTCGCTGGAGAGCGCAACGGCCAAGGCGCTGAACCTCAAGATCTTCAAACACATCCGCCAGGGCGCCGACGCCGCTTCGGTGAAACTCGCCAAGGAGCGCGGCCCCTGCGAGGATGCGCGCGATGTCGGGATGATGGCGCGCTTCTCCAACAAGATGGCGGTCGCGCCGACAGCGTCGATCTCGATCATCTGCGGCGGCACCTCGGCCGGCATCGAGCCGATCCCGGCGAATGTCTATACCCACAAGACCCTCTCGGGCTCGTTCACGGTGAAGAACAAGCAGCTGCAGCAGCTGCTGGATTCCAAAGGGCTCGACAGTGACGAGATCTGGACCTCGATCCTTGAGCATGAAGGCTCGGTGCAGCATCTCGACTGTCTCGATCAGCATGAAAAGGATGTATTCAAGACTGCCTTCGAGCTCGACCAGCGCTGGATTATCGAACTGGCGGCCGACCGCACGCCCTTCATCTGCCAGTCGCAGTCGCTGAACCTTTTCCTGCCCGGCGACATCGACAAATGGGACCTGCACATGCTGCACTGGACGGCATGGGAGCGGGGCCTGAAGTCGCTCTATTACTGCCGGTCGAAATCGGTGCAACGAGCGGCCTTTGCCGGATCGGAGAAGGCCGAGGCAGGCGAAATGAAGGTCGAGCGCACCGATTATGACGAGTGCCTCGCCTGCCAGTAGGCGGCGGCGCAGAAGACCAGAGCCGGGCCCGCAGGCGGCCGATTTGCGGCGGTTTGCGGGCCCGCCGCACTTTCGGGCAAGCGATTCGGTAAACGTGCCTTTCGCCCGATTTTCGCCAATTTTCTCAACGCGTTAACGATTTGGACACCCTCGCCGGGGCGTGCGCCTGCTCAGAAACTTATTTTCTTTCCGGGATCTGCAGCCGTTTCTACAGGAGGGCGCGAGGCAAACAGGAATTAATCAATTAGGGAACGAAACGCGGTTTGGCTCGTTCCTCCTTCATGCTAGAGTAATAGAGCAGGGTCATCCTCGGGACAAAGCCAAAAGGCTCGAATCGAGGAAACGACCGTGAGAGGCGCCAGGTTGATGTTGATCGCATTTGCAACCGGTATTGCAACGCTCGCCTGTAACGGATGTGTCTCCGAAGGCGCGGCTTACGATATGGCGGTGACGCCTGCGGCAGAGCGCTCCCTCGGTATGACGCTCGCCATGCCCGGCCATCTTGGCAACGGGCCGATCAATGCCCCGATGGTTGACGCCGCTTCAATGGGAGTTTCGGCCGCCGATGCCGGCCAGGCCGGTATCATCGCCAGTCTCAGCGGCCCTGGATCGCCCCTGACCGTGGTCGCCGCGGGGGGGGCTAGCCAGAATGCGGCCTTCAGCCTCACCGGGGGCGGCGCGGCCGACCTGCCGGTGGCGCAATCGAATTTTGCCTGGGGCTCCAGCCCGGCGCTGTCGCGCGTGGCCGCTGAACTCGCCACCAGCCGCTATGGCCAGCCGCAGGAAGTCGTCCGCGACATGTCGCTCGGCCTGTCGATTGCTGCGCCGAGCGAGCGCACCGGTCTCGGTTTCGATGTCAGCCTTGAGCCGCGTCTGGCGATCCGCGATGAGGGCGATCTGTCGGCTCAGCGGTTTGGCGGTGAAGTGCGCTTCGGTCAGAGCCTCAGCGGGATCGGCCGCAAGGATGGCGAGCCGGAGGGGTGGTATCTGTTTGTCGGTGCGGATGGTGAAGCCCTGGTCTGGGACAATTCCCGCGCCATGCCGTCGCTGAATGATGTGTTCGATGTCCAGTTGACCGACCAGGTCACCGTGGGCGACCTGCAGGCCGGGTTGTCGATCCAGCGCGCCGGCGGGGAGCTGTCACTGAGTTATATCCGCCGCGAAGTGAAGTTTGACGACCGTAACCGGTCGCTGAAGGACACCGAGGATTTCGCCGGCATTACCTTCACGATGCGGCGCTAGGCCGGCCGCTTTTTTCAGCAACTTAGACACTTGCCTCCCACGCCCTCCGGGGCCGGGCGGCTGTCAGTCGTCCTCATCCAGCGCGGGAGCTTCGCCCGTTTCGCGGCGGGGGCGGGCGATGAGGTCGCCAAGATCGGTCAGTTCGATAAAGGCGTCGGCCTCGCGGCGCAGATCGTCGGCGATCATCGGCGGGGTTGCGTTCATGGTCGAGACGACCGAGACGCGAACGCCCTTGGCCTTCACCGCCTCGACCAGCCGCCGGAAGTCGCCATTGCCGCTGAACAGCACGATATGATCGGCCCAGGCGGCGGCCTCGAGCATGTCGACGGTGAGTTCAACATCCATATTGCCCCGCACACGCTTGCGTCCCTCACGATCGACGAATTCCCGCGCCGGCTTTCGCACGACGTTGAAGCCATTATAGGCGAGCCAGTCGACCAGCGGGCGGATCGGGCTGTACTCGTCGCTCTCGACGAGGGCTGTGTAATAGCTCGCCCGGACCAGCCGGCCGCGCGTCTGGAACTCCTTCAGGAGCTTGCGGAAGTCGATCTCCAGCCCGACGGCGCGGGCGGCGGAGTAGAGATTGGCGCCGTCGATGAACAGGGCGAGTCGCTCATCCTTGTAAAAAGCCATTGGCTTTATCCTCTCATTCCAATAGGGAGGGGCGAAATCGAATGCCCGAATGTGTTTACGTTCCGGAATACTTGTCCCTTGCCGGTTCTGCAAGGACGGGTTGCCGGCGCGTGCTGCAGCGCATATAAAGGGCGGTTCACAGGAGAAAATCCCCGTATGGCCCGCGTCACCGTAGAAGACTGTATCCAGAAGGTTCCGAACCGTTTCGAGCTTGTGCTGCTGGCAGCGCACCGCTCGCGCATGATCCGCGAAGGCTCACCCCTGACCGTGGACCGGGACAATGACAAGGATCCGGTCGTCTCGCTGCGCGAGATTGCCGAAGCTTCGGTGGACCTGAAAGTGGTCAAGGAAGCCCTGATCTCCAACCTGCAGGACATTCGTCCCGGCGAGGAGAATGAGCGCGAGGCCGACCGCGCGGCGCTGCAGGCAGCCCCGGCTGCGACCGAGGAAGACGTGCTGCGCGCCTATCAGGCCGAGCTCGAATCCGGGCGCGACGATCGGCTCTAGGAGATTCAATGGACGGCAGCGCCCTTTCCGGACCGGAAAAAGGGGCTGGCAAAGGGGCTGGCACACCGGCCCCTGCCGGTGAATCTACGCCGCCGCTGCCGGCTGTTCTGACCCGCGAAGAGCTGATCGCCAAGGTGCGCGCCTATCACCCGCGCGTGCGCTCCGAACTGCTCGGCCAGGCCTATGATTTCGCCAAGAAGCATCATGGCGAACAGGAGCGCGATTCCGGCGAGGCGTATTATTCCCACCCCGTACAGGTCGCTGCCCTGCTGGCGGAGGTGAAGCTCGATGAGGTGACGATCGCCGCCGGCCTGCTGCACGATGTGGTCGAGGATACGGCGATCGATATTGGCGACATCGAAGTGCGCTTTGGCCCGGATGTGGCCGAACTTGTCGACGGCGTAACGAAGCTCGACAAGCTCGAATTCTCATCCAAGGAAGCGGCGCAGGCGGAAAACTTCCAGAAATTCATCCTGGCGATGACGGGGGATATCCGTGTGCTGCTGGTCAAGCTGGCTGACCGGCTGCACAATATGGAGACGCTGCATTTCCGCAGGAAGCCGGAAAGCCGCCAGCGCACAGCGCGCGAGACAATGGATATTTACGCGCCGCTGGCGCGGCGGATCGGCCTTTATGACATGGCCGCGCGGATGGACGATCTTGCTTTCAAGGAGTTGAACCCCGAGGCGCGCCGGGCGATCATCTACCGGCTGGAAGAGCTGGAGCGCGAGAACAAGGATGACCTGGGGCGTATACGGACGGACCTTGCCGGTCTTCTGGAAAAAATGGGCATCCGCTACCGGCTCAAGGGACGGCGCAAACAGCCCTATTCGCTTTGGCGCAAGCTGGAGCGCAAGTCGATTTCCTTCCGCGATGTAGCCGACATTTTTGCGTTTCGTATCGTCGTGCCGGATGTTGCCGACTGCTACCGCGTGCTGGGCATGGTGCACACGCACTGGGCCTGTATTCCGGAGCGGTTCCGCGACTTCATCTCCGTGCCGAAGCCGAACGGCTATGCCAGCCTGCACACGACGGTGCGGGCCTCCGGCAACCGGCGGGTGGAGCTGCAGATCCGCACCGAGGCGATGGACCGGACGGCCGAACATGGCGTGGCGGCGCATTGGGGCTACAAGAACCGGTCCTACGGGTTCGATGTCGACTCCGCGCGCGCGGCCGGCCTCGATCCGGAAGCCAACCTCAAGGCCTTTGCCGAACTGCTGCGTGACGGGGCCGAGCCGGGCGAATTCCTGGAACATGCGAAGCTGGAGATGTACCGCGAGCACGTCTTCACCTTCACGCCGAAGGGCAAGCTGATCATACTGCCCGCTGGCGCGATGCCGCTGGACTTTGCCTATGCGGTGCACTCCGCGGTCGGCGACACGACCATCGGGGCACGGATCAATGGTGAGGAGAAATCCCTGCGCCGGCCGCTGAAGAATGGCGATGTGGTCGAGATCATCAGGGGGCGGATGCCGCAACCGATCCGGGGATGGGAAATGCTGACCCATACCGGCCGGGCGAAGTCGGCGCTGCGGCGGCTGGAGCGGGAACGCGAGACGGCCGAGTTCCGCAGCCTTGGTGAGGGGCTGATCAATCAGGCGCTGCGCCGGGCGGGCGCCGATCCGGTCGATGTCATGCTGATCGATGTGGCGCGGAAGGCCGGTTTCAGGTCGATCGACGAATTGCGCGAGGCGGTCGGGCGCGGGCGCTACAAGACGGCCGATGTCGTGCGCCTTGTCTTCCCCGGCTATCAGCCGGAGCGAACAGATGACGCCGCCAAGACGCCGATCGATTCCGACCATGTGCCGCTGTTCGTGGAGGGGCGCGACCTGACACCGGGCGTGACGCTGCACCTCGGCACCTGCTGTCACCCGCTGCCGGGCGACCGGATCATCGGGGTGCAGGTGCCAGACAAGGGCCTCGTCGTGCATGTGTCGAGCTGTCCGCGCCTGGCGGAATATGACGACCGGCCGGAGCTGTGGCACGATCTGAAATGGACCGAACTTGCGCGCACCGGCGCGGTTGCGGTCGGGCGAATCCGCGTCAATGCCTCGAACCAGAGGGGCGTGCTTGCCAAGCTGTGTTCGGCGGTGGCCGAGTCGAATGGCAACATCATCGGCATCTCGACAGCCTCGCGGCAGACCGACTTCATCGAACTGGTGATGGATATTGAGGTTGAAGACCTGAAGCGGATGACGCAAATCCTTGCGGCGCTGCGCTCGCTGGCCGTGGTGGACCGGGCCGTGCGCGACCAGGAGGGGCAGAATGAACAGTGAAGACGTGCTCGCCATTTTCAAGCAGGCGGGCGCATTGCTGGAGGGGCATTTCATCCTCTCCTCCGGGCGGCGCAGCCCTGTATTCCTGCAGAAGGCGCTCGTCTTCTCGCGGCCGGAGCTTTCAGAAAAGCTGTGCAAGGCGCTGGCGGAGAAGCTGACGGCTGAGTTCGGCAGGATCGATGTGGTGGCCGGCCCGGCGGTCGGTGGCATCATTCCGGGCTATGAGCTTGCCCGCCAGCTTGGTGCCCGCGCGATCTTTGCCGAGCGGGTCGATGGCGAGCTGCAGTTCCGCCGCGGATTTTCGATTGCGCCGGGCGAGCGGGTGGTGATTGCCGAGGATATCGTGACGACCGGGCTCTCCTTCCGCGAGACGGTGGCGGCGCTGGCGAAGCTGCCGGGCGAGGTTGTGGGCGGGGCGTGCATCATCGACCGCTCGGGCGGGCGCGCCGATGTCGGATGCCGTCTGGTGTCGCTGGCCGCGGTAAGGTTCCCGGACTATGCGGCCGATGATCTGCCTCCGGAGCTTCAGAAGCTGGAAGCGGTGAAACCCGGATCGCGGGGCCTTGCCTGATGAGCGCGCGCCTGCGGCTCGGGGTCAATATCGACCATGTGGCGACAATCCGCAATGCGCGGGGCGGTGCGCATCCCGATCCGATGCGGGCGGCTGAGATCGCGGCGGCCGCCGGGGCTGATGGAATCACCATTCACTTGCGCGAAGACCGCCGTCATATCCGTGACGGCGATCTCGACGCCATCCGCGGCGCCAGCCATCTGCCGATCAACCTCGAAATGGCGGCGACCGAGGAAATGACGGAGATTGCCGTGCGGTTCCGTCCGCATGCGGCCTGCATCGTGCCGGAGCGGCGCGAGGAGCGCACCACCGAGGGTGGGCTGAACGTCGCAGGACTACACAATCAGATTGCGCCGATTGTCAGCCGTCTGAGTGCAGCGGGCGCGCGGGTCTCGCTGTTCATCGAGCCGGATCCGGTCCAGATCGCGGTGGCCGAAGTGCTCGCCGCGCCAGTGGTGGAACTGCATACGGGCCGGTATGCAGAGCTGTGGATCGAGGGCGGGGCAGAAGCCGCAGCGCCCGAACTGGAGCGGCTGAAGCTGGCCGCCGCCGAGGCGCGGCGCAGGGGCATCGAACCACATGCCGGCCACGGCCTCACCTTCGACAATGTCGGCCCGATCGCCGCTATTCCCGAGCTTGCCGAACTCAATATCGGGCACTTCCTCATTGGGGAGGCCATCTTCATCGGGCTGGATGCCTCGATCCGGGAGATGCGTCGCCGCATGGATGAGGCACGAGCATGATTATCGGCATCGGCAACGATCTGTGCAATATCGTGCGTATACAGAAGACGCTGGACCGGTTCGGAGAGAAGTTCGAGCAGCGGGTGTTCACGCCGTATGAGATCGCCAAGGCGCGGGGGCGCCGCCGGGTGGCGGAGACCTATGCCAAGCGCTTCGCCGCCAAGGAGGCGATGGCCAAGGCGCTGGGCACGGGCGTGCCGCGGGCGGGTGTTCACTGGAAACATCTCGGCGTCATCAACCTGCCCTCCGGGAAGCCGGGCTTCGATCTCACCGGCGGCGCCGCGGCACGGCTGGCAAGGCTGACGCCTGCCGGTTATGAGCCGGTCGTGCATCTTACGCTTACGGATGACTTCCCCTGGGCCGAGGCGCAGGTGATCATCGAAGCGGTTGCCATGCCCGGTGATCGATGAAACCGGCGCGGCCGAAACGCACGCGAAACCGGGCGGCGGTCAAGGCGCAGCGCCCGGCGCTGAGCGCTGACGCGCTGAAGGAGGCGCAAGAAATAATCGGCTATCGCTTCCGCGACCCGGCGCGGCTTGAGCGGGCGCTGACTCATCCGAGCGCAATTGCGCCGGGCGGCGATACGGTGAAGTTTTCCAACCAGCGCCTGGAATTCCTCGGCGACCGGGTGCTGAACCTGGTGATCGCCGAGCGCCTGATCGAGCGGCGGCAGAATGAGAGCGAGGGCGACCTTGCCCCACGCCTCAACCGGCTCGTGAAGAAGGGCGCCTGCGCCGAAGCGATGCGGCACCTGGGGCTGCAACCTTTCCTGATCATGTCCGAAAGCGAGATCGCCGCCGGCGGACGCGAGCGGGAATCGACGCTGGGGGACGCCTGCGAGGCCGTCATCGCGGCGATCTATCAGGATGGCGGGCTCACGTCGGCGCGGAAGTTCATTGAGCGGGCCTGGGCGCCGCAGTTCGAGAATGCGCCGGCAGAGACGAAAGACCCCAAGACGCTTCTGCAGGAATGGGCGCAGGGGCAGGGTCATCCGCTGCCGGAATATGTCGTCACCGGACGGTCCGGTCCGGACCATGCCCCGGTTTATGAGGTGGAGGTGCGCCTGCCGGCCGGGGCGGCGGCGGCAACCGGACCATCAAAACGGGAGGCGGAGCGTCACGCGGCCGCCTTGATGCTCAGGACACTGACAGGAGCCGCATGAGCGATACAGAAATCAGAAGAGCCGGATTTTGCGCCATTATCGGCGCGCCGAATGCGGGAAAATCGACGCTGACCAACCGGCTGGTCGGCGCCAAGGTCGCCATCGTCACGCACAAGGTTCAGACGACACGCTTTCCGGTACGCGGCGTGGCTCAGATCGGCGATGCGCAGGTCGTGATCGTCGATACGCCGGGCATTTTCGCCGCCCGGCGCCGGCTGGACCGGGCGATGGTCAAGGCCGCGTGGGGCGGGGCGGAGGATGCCGACTGTATCGTGCATCTGATCGATGCCTCTGCCTGGGTTGCTGAAGGCGCCGGACGCACCACAGGCGCGCAGCGCCATTCACTGGAGGATGATCGACGGGTCATCGGCCAGTTGAAAGAGGCGGGCAAGCGGGCGATCCTGGCGCTGAACAAGATCGACCTGTTTCCGCATGATCAGGTATTGCCCGTCATGGCGGCGCTCAACGCCGAACAGGTCTATGACGAGATCTTCATGATCTCGGCGGAGAAAGGCGACGGGCTGGGGGCGCTGGAGGCGGCGATTGCTGCGCGGATGCCGGAAGGCGAGGCGCTCTATCCGCCCGACCAGGTGGCAGACCTGCCGATGCGACTGCTGGCGGCGGAAGTGACCCGCGAGAAGCTGATGCTGCGCTTGCATCAGGAACTGCCCTACCAGCTGACGGTCGAGACGGAGAGCTGGGAAGAGCGGGCGGATGGTTCGGTCCGTATACAGCAGGTGGTGATCGTCGGGCGCGACAGCCATAAGGCGATGGTGCTTGGCAAGGGCGGAAGCCTGATCAAGGAGATCGGCCGTCAGGCGCGCCTCGAACTGACGGAGATGCTGGAGCGGCCGGTGCATCTCTTTCTCTTCGTCAAGGTAGATGAGCGCTGGCAGGAACGGCGGGAGACCTATCGGGGGATAGGCCTGGAGTTTGATGTCTGATCCCATGGGTAGCTTGAGCTTTCCAGATGAACTGGTCCGATGACGGAATTGTCCTGGGCGGGCGCCGGTTCGGGGAGGGCGGGCTTGTCCTGGATGTGCTGACGCGCGGGCGCGGCCGCCGGTCTGGCCTTGTCTATGGCGGGGCCTCGCGCCGGCGGCGGGCGCAGTTCGAGGCGGGAAACACCATCGCGCTCAGCTGGAGCGGTCGGCTGGACGACCAGCTCGGCCGGTTTGACGTCGCCGAGGCGCGGGCGGAACGTGCCTCGCGCCTCCTGGACGATGCGGCGGCGCTGGCGGCGCTGGCCTCGGTAACGGCGCTGCTACGGGCGGGGCTGGATGAGGGCGATGCGGCCGGCTCCAGCCTGTATGAAGCGACGACACTGCTGCTGGACGAGCTGGCCCATCCGGATGTCTGGCCGGCGCTTTATGTCCGCTGGGAACTGGGGCTGCTCTCGGCGCTCGGTTTCGGACTCGATCTCGATGAGTGTGCGCTCAGCGGCGCGAATGACGGGCTGACGCATGTG
>CAYQRX010000099.1:0-10115 GCA_964419865.1 uncultured Hyphomonas sp.
AAAAGAATCCCGTTCAAGATCAAATGCAAATCGTCACATGCGATTCCCCTGCCTCCAGATCGACCTCCGTCACCCGGATGCGAACTGCCTTTCCGGTCGAAGGCGATGCGGAGCGAGAGATCAACTCGCCCCCAGAAATCTGCCAGCGCGCGGAGGCCAGCGCATCAGCCCTCTTGCCTACAAATTCCCCAGCTAACAGACCAAACAGGTCCAGGGCGGCTTGATTGGCGTCGATGACAACGCCCGTATCGGTCTCGTAAATCCACATGGGATCCGGGTTCGACCGAAAACTATCGTCGGATATCAGCATCGGGAACCATGTCCTTTGCGGTCCTCACCACGCTGTTTGCCTTCGAGGCGAAACGGCGGAACTCATCTGATAGGCGGCGATGATACCAATGGGCAGCCCTCCCCGGCAAGGGTAGCGGGATGGCGGCTCGCCAACCATCCACAGCCCAGCCAGTCTTCCGCGATACTCATGTACAGTTCGCTGGTTGTATGTTTCCGCATTTGCCCGGCAGATTGTGTCTCGCTAGCTTACGATGCAGAACGCTTCCAAAGTTTCGTCGAGAGCCGCCCGCAAAACGACACCGGGCGTCTGCCCGGCGAAAACTGTCAGCGATGGAGGTGCGAGCGATGATCGAAGATATCTCCCGTCAAGGCTTCAGGTATTTCGATCTGGTCGGCCACCCGGTCTGGGCTTTTTCAGAAGATTCGCTGGCGATCCAGGATGCAAATACGGCGGCCAGCGAGTGGCTGGGCTATTCGGGAGAAGACTTGCGCGCGTTGACGATCGCGCAGCTTCGCCCCGCCGATGAAACAGAAAAGCTCAGGTCTCTGCTGGCAGAGTTTCGGGGGGAGGTTTTCGACGCGGGCAGATGGACTCTCGTCACCAGATCGGGAGCCAGCCGAACCGCCGGTATTCAATGGCGCCGTATCCGTCTGGACGGAGAGCCCGCGATCCTCGCAACATTGATGGACGTTACGCGGCTGGAGGAGATAAGCCAGGAAAAAATAAGCCTTGAGCAAAAGGCCGAAGAAGCTTCGCGCCATGCCGCACTCGCCGCAGACACCTTCCGCACACTATTCCAGTCTGCTCCCGGAAAGCTCGCTGTGCTCAGCCCCAGAACCTACAGACTCCTCGCTGTCACTGATGAGTATGCCGCTGCGACATTCACTGATCCGGCAAACATACTCGGCCAGGGCCTCTTCGAAGTCTTTCCGGACAATCCCGATGACCCCGGCGCAGACGGCAGCTCCAGCCTGCGTGCTTCACTGAAACGAGTCGAAACCCTGAAGTGTCAGGACACCATGGTCGTGACGCGCTATCCCATCCGTACCCCGGATGGCACGTTTGAGGAGCGCTACTGGCTGATGATGAACAAGCCAGTCTTCGATCAATCCGGCACCGTCACTTACATCATACACCGTGTGGAGAATGTTACCGGCTTTGTTACCGGCGCAAACAACCCCACTTCGGTTTCCCGCGAGCACCTCAAGCTTCTCGTTCGGCTCGAGGAGATGCAGGCTTTGATCCTCCGCCTGCAGGAACAGGACGCGCGCATGCGGACGGCGTCGCGGTTGCTCGAACTTGGAAGTTGGGATTTTGACCTGCAATCCGGTCAGCTCAACTGGTCGGATCGCGTTTTTGAGATTTATGGCGTTCCGGCCGAGCAGGGTGAGCCGGATTTCGATGGATATGTCGAAACCGTTCATCCGGATGATCGCGACCAGATGCTTTCGACCTTTCAACGGTTTGTTGATACCGGCGCCCCGGAGCTCACCTTTCAGCACCGCGTGCAGAGAGCCGATGGGACTTTTACGCATGTCAAAGGCGTTGGGGAGCGACACACCATCGATGGCAGAGAAATGGTGGTCGGCTTCGTTCTGGACGTATCTGAATTCATTGAAGCCCGGCAGAGACTTGAGGAAGCGAGCGATCTGCTTCGCGTTGCCGGAGAGAGTACGCAACTTGGAGGGTGGCGTGCTGACGTAAGAACGGACGCACTGACATGGACCGCCGGCACGTTTCGCATTCACGACCTGCTCCCGGACACCGAACTCACTGTTGATATGGCTCTGGACTTCTACATTCCAAAAGACCGTGAGCTGATCACAAGCCGATACCGAACCTGCGCAGAGGCCGGCGTTCCATTTGACGAAGTATGTCAGATCATTAGTGCCAAGGGGCGCCGCGTTTGGGCCCGGGCTGTTGGCTGGCCGGTGCGCAATGACGAAGGCGAGATCATCGCCGTTCAGGGCGCCTTTCAGGATATTACGGCGCTCAAGGAAGCAGAGGAACGCGCCACTGAGGCCGACCGGCGCAGGGGCGAAATCCTTGAGAACATCACCGATGCCTTTTTTGCGCTAGACGAAAACTGGCGGTTCACATTCGTGAACCGTGAGGCCGAGCGGTTGCTCGACCGAAGCCGGCATGACCTGATTGGCAGGAACGTCTGGGAAGAGTTCCCCGAAGCGGTCGGCTCAGCCTTTGAAACTGAGTATCGGGCGGTCCGCGAACGGGGACGCTCCAGACAGTTTCGCGAGGTGTATCCGCCGCTGCGACGGTGGTTTGACGTTATTGCCTATCCCAACGAGTCTGGAGTGGCCGTCTTTTTCCGCGATGCGACCGAGGAACACCGCCGCAGTGAACAGTTGCGACTGCTCGAAAACGCCGTCAACCGGATGAATGACCTCCTCATCATCACGAAGTCGGAGCCTATCGACGAACCCGACGGCCCGAAGATTGTTTATGTGAATGATGCGTTCGAGCGACTGACCGGTTACACGCGAGAGGAAGCTGTCGGCAGAACCCCACGTATGCTTCAGGGCGAGCGAACAGACCGGAAAGAACTCGACAGGATTCGGCGCGCATTGGAAACATTCAAGCCGGTTCGCAGTGAACTGATCAACTATCGGAAATCCGGCGAAACGATCCATCTGGAAATCGACATTGCGCCCATAATCGACCGCGCAGGACGCTACACCCACCTGGTGGCTGTTGAGAGAGATGTCACGGAGCGCAAACACGCTGAAGAAGCCCTGCGGTTGAGCGATGAGCGCTTCCGCCTTGTATCCCGCGCGACCAAAGATGTTGTCTGGGACTGGGACCTCAAGAAAAATACGATCTGGTGGAGCGATACTCTGAAATCAGTCTTTGGCCACCGGCCGGAGACACTTCCGGAAAGCATAGAAGCCTGGACCGATCTGCTTCATCCAGATGACAGCGAACGCGTTCAGACCAGCGTCTATGCGGCAATCGAGAGCACGCAGGATCACTGGACAGATGAATACCGGATCAGACGGGCCGATGGCAGCTATGCGCTGACCATTGATCGGGGCTTCATCATACGCTCCGCCGATGGCGACGCAGTGCGCATGATCGGAAGCCTGACCGACGTCACGGAGCAGCGCAGTCTCGAGCAGCAGCTCCGGGAATCTCAGAAACTGGAGGCTGTGGGTCAACTGACCGGAGGCGTTGCGCATGATTTCAACAATCTGCTGACGATCATTCTTGGCAACGCAGAGGAACTTTCGGAGCGCCTCACTGGCGAACCCGATTTGCGGATGATGGCCGAGATGACGGCGACAGCCGCTGAGCGCGGTGCAGAACTGACCAATCGGCTCCTGTCATTTGCGCGCCGTCAGGCCTTGCAGCCCAGGAATGTCAATCTCAACCAGCTCATACAGGGCATGGAGCCCCTCTTCCGCCGGACACTGCCAGAGACAATCGAGATCAGGTTCGTCCGCGCAACCAGCATCTGGATGACCGAGATTGATCCCGGACAGCTCGAAGTCGCGCTGCTAAACTTGATGGTGAACGCCCGCGACGCAATGCCTTCCGGCGGACGTCTGACCATTGAGACGGCCAATGTCCATCTCGATGATACCTATACAGCCGATCAAACGGATGTCCGGCCGGGTCCGTACGTCATGATTGCGGTATCCGATACCGGGACAGGCATGGACGATGAGACAGTACGCCGGGCGTTCGAGCCCTTCTTTACAACCAAGCAGATCGGACGCGGGAGCGGGCTCGGCCTGAGCATGGTTTTCGGATTCGTGAAGCAATCGCGTGGACATATCAGCATCTATTCCGAGCCAGGCGAGGGAACATCCGTCAAACTTTACTTCCCCCGCAGTGCCGCAGAATTGCAGGTGTCTGAACAAACTTTACCGTCCGTCGAGATACCTGGCGGCAGCGAACACATTCTGATTGTGGAGGATGATGAACTCGTCCGGCAGCACCTCGCGTCCCAGCTGCGTGATCTCGGCTACAAAGTGACCGAAGCCGGAAACGGTCCGGATGCTGACAAGATATTTCGCGCGGATGAAACGATTGACATGCTGCTCACTGACATTGTGATGCCTGGCGGACTGAACGGACGCCAGCTTGCCGAGAACATCCAGGCCCTGCGCCCTGACATCGCCGTGCTGTTCACATCCGGCTACACCGAAAACGCAATCGTCCATCATGGGCGCCTCGATCCCGATATCGAGCTTCTCAGCAAGCCGTACCGACGCCGCGAGCTGGCGCTGAAGGTTCGAAAAGTGCTTGGCGTACACCAACGCAAACGGGGTGACGATGGCTGACCCCAAGGCATGGCCGTCGCAGGCTGATCCCACCCCGCTTGGCGGGCCGCCACCTCGCCCGGGTCCGGGACGCGGTGGTCCATTTCAAGGTATTGGACGTTCGAAAGCCTGCCTGCTAACCGTGCGGGTCAGGCCGATGGGGAGCAACGCATGAAGGCCAAGGTTCTGGCGACAGCCGCCATCGCTATTCTGGTAGCTGCCTGCGCGCCTCAACCGGATTCAGGAGAGACCGGGATGGAAACTGCGCAGGATCTGCCGCCGCCGCGCGAAGGCGTCGCGACTGACCGCTTCGCACGCCTTGCGCTCGCCTGCATCCACAAGGAATACCCCAACAAGATCGCGCATGTCCTCAATTCCGATGCTGACGCCCGTCCGCCACGTGCGCTCTACCCTGCCTTTTACGGGTGTTATGACTGGCACTCCTCGGTTCACGGTCACTGGCTGCTCGTGCGCATCGTGAATACGGACCCTGCGACTCCCTATCGCGAAGCAATCCTGGCCGCCCTGGGCCGCAGCTTCACGCAGGATAATGTCGCCGGCGAGGTCGCCTATTTCCAGCAGCCAGACCGTTCCTCCTTCGAGCGCCCCTATGGCACCGCCTGGTTCCTGCAGCTGATGACCGAGCTGCGCGAGGCTGACTTCCCCGAAGCGGCGCAATGGACAGAAACCCTCGCCCCATTGGAAGCGCTCATTGTGGACAATACGCGCGCATGGCTTCCCCGCCTTGTTTACCCCATCCGCATCGGCACCCACAACCAGACCGCCTTCGCTTTCGGCCTTATGCTCGATTGGGCGGATGCTGCAGGAAACACCGCCTTGCGCGACCAGATCGCAGAAAAGGCGCGCAGCTTTCATCTGGACGATGTGAACTGTCCGCTGGCCTATGAGCCCTCCGGCGAGGATTTCCTGTCGCCCTGCCTGATGCAGGCCGATCTGATGCGGCGGGTGCTGGGCAGGGACGCGTTCACCAGCTGGCTCACCGCCTTCCTGCCGCAGATCCCTGTCGATGGCAGCGCCGGCTGGCTCGAGCCGGGCGTTGTGCTTGACCCGTCGGACGGCAAGCTCGTTCATCTCGACGGGCTCAACCTCTCGCGCGCCTGGGCGCTGGAAGGCATCGCTTCAGCCCTGCCGGACACCGATCCCCGCCGCCCTGCCCTGCTGGCGGCTGCCACCGTCCACAAGGAAACGGGTATCGCCGCCGTCAGCGATGAGCACTATGCCGGCAGCCACTGGCTCGCCAGCTTCGCGACCTATCTCGAAACCCGCCGGGGCATCCGCGCCGAATGAAACTCAAACTGCCATTTGGGCCCGGCGCACTCGTCGCTGCCGCCTTCATCGGGCCCGGCACCGTCACCGCCTGCACGCTCGCCGGTGCCAGCTTCGGTTTTGCACTTGTCTGGGCGCTGGTCTTTGCCGCCTTCGCCACGATCATCCTGCAGGAGATGACGGCTCGCCTTGGTATCCTCGGCGGTGTCGGGCTTGGCGAGGCATTGGTTGCGCCCGGCACACCACAGGTTCTGAAATGGGCGTCGATCCTTCTGGTTCTTGCGGCCCTCGCGCTCGGCAACGCCGCCTATGAGGCCGGCAACATCACGGGCGGAGCCCTTGGCCTGCGCGCAGTTGCCGGGGGCAGCGATGCGGCCCAGCGCCTCGCCGCACTACTCATCGGCCTCGGCGCCGCCGCCGCCCTGCTGTTCGGCCGCTACCGCGCGCTCGAACGCCTGCTGATCGCCCTTGTCATCCTGATGAGCCTTGCCTTCGCCGGCAGCATGATCCTTGTACGGCCGGACTGGGCTGCACTCCTCGCCGGACTGAGGCCGACACTGCCTGAAGGCAGCCTCCTCACCGCTGTCGCCCTCATCGGCACGACCATCGTTCCCTACAACCTCTTCCTGCATGCCTCTGCGGTGCGCGAGCGCTGGAAAGCCAGTCCCGACGACGCCTTGAGCGCTGCGATCACTGACACGCGGGTTTCCATCGGTCTTGGCGGCCTCGTCTCCATTCTGATCCTCGGCACCGCCGCCGGCAGTCTCTTCGGCTCCGGAATGATCATCTCAAACGCTGCAGACATGGCCTCTGCTCTGGAGCCCGCCTATGGCCCGGCGGCGCGCGTCCTCGTCGGCATCGGCCTGTTCGCCGCTGGCCTCTCCTCTGCCATCACCGCCCCGCTTGCGACTGCCTATGCTGTCTGCGAAGTCTCCCGCATCAGCAAGGACAGCCCGGTCTTCAAGGTGATCTCGCTGACGGTCGTCGCCATCGGCACCGGCGTCGCCCTCCTCGGCATCCGTCCCGTCGAACTCATCCTTGTCGCGCAAGTGGCGAACGGCTTGCTCCTGCCCGTAATTGCCTGTTTCCTCTTGATCACCATGAACCGCAAATCGCTCCTCGGCAGAGAGGTTAACGGGCCGGTGCGCAACACCCTCGGCATCCTCGTCGTTCTGATCGCAAGTTTCTTCGGCCTGCGCCTCATCCTGCGCGCCCTGGGAGTCTGGCCATGACGCGGTCCCTCTGCCTCAATGCCGATATCGGCGAACTGCCCGGCGAAGCTGGCCGTTCGCTCGACCGTGAGATCCTGAAAACGGTCACCCGCTGCAGCATTGCGTGTGGGGGTCATGTCGGCGATGACACCTCCATGGCGGCAACGCTGGAAATGGCCGCTGAAGCCGGCGTCCTCGCGGGCGCCCACCCCTCCTATCCTGACCGCGACGGCTTCGGCCGGTCTCGGAACAATATGTCGCCGGCCGCTCTTGCCGCCTCGCTTGCCCAGCAGGTGAGCGACCTTTCGAGGATTGCCGGAGCGGCGGGCATACCTCTGCACCACATCAAACCGCACGGCGCCCTATACAACGACGCCGCCCGCGATGCAGAGCTTGCCGTGTTGATCACCACCCTCTGCCGCGACAGCGGCATCCCTGTCCTGCTCGGCCCGCCGGACTCCGAGCTTGAACGCGCCGCACGGGCCAGCGGGCTGACCTACATTGCCGAAGGCTTTGCCGACCGGAGCTATGAGGCCGATGCCAGCCTGACGCCCCGCAGCCTGCCAGGCTCGGTTTTCGAGGACCATGAGAGTCAGGCCGCACAAGCCCTGAGCCTTGCGCGGGATGGACGGGTCACCGCCCGCACCGGCGAGACCATAGAGATCTGTGTCCAGACGATCTGCCTGCATGGCGACACACCGGGCGCAGCGGCAAACGCCGCGCGCCTGCGCGCCGCGCTCGAAAGCCATGGCATTGCGGTGCGCGCATGACCCCGCCCGACATCCGCCCAATTGGCGACGACGCCCTAGCGCTGGTCATCCCGGATCGCGGCATGCGCCACGCCATCGCCGCATCCCTGCGCGCATCCGGCCCCTGGCTCGATGTCGTCCCCGGCAAGGGCGAGGTCACCGTCCAGTTCAACCCGCTTGATCTTCCTCCGGGCGAAGCGCTGACAATCCTGAAGAAACAGGCTGCCGCATCGGCTCGCACGGGCCGGCCGAATACGGGTTCAGCGACCCTCACTCTCCTGACCAGCCCCGATGACGCACCGGACCTCGCGATCATTGCAGGCGCCAACAATCTCTCAACGGACGCATTCCTCGCCCGCATCGCAGCGAGCCCGCTGATCGTCGACATGATGGGCTTCATGCCGGGTTTTGCCTATGTCGAGGGTGTCGACGCCGGCCTTCACGCTGAGCGCCTGTCCGTTCCGCGCCAGAAAGTCCCTGCTGGTTCCGTCGGTTTCCTGACGGGCCAACTCGGCTTCTATGCGCTCTCCGGGCCGGCCGGTTGGCCGATCATCGGACGCACCCTCGAGCCACTGTTCGACCCCGCCGCGGACGCGCCCTTCCGTCTGGAAGCCGGCATGCGCATCCATCTGGAAATCCCGCGGTGATAACGTGACGATCCGTGTGCTGAAACCAGGCCCACTCGCGACGCTACAGGGCGCCGCCAGGCAGGGTCTCCGGCATCAAGGCGTTCCGGCGTCCGGGCCGGCCGATCCCCTGTCGATGGCGCTCGCCAACCGGCTGGTCGCGAACGCGGCGGACGCGACGGCCATTGAGCTGACGCTCGGCGGCGCAGCGTTCGAGTTCCGGGAGGGGGCTGCCTTCGCCCTGACAGGGGCCGCGGCGACTGCCACCCTGTCCGGTAACGCCGTTCCTCAGCACACGACCCTGACCGCGCGCCCCGGCGACCGGCTCGACATCGCCCCCGCCACTGCCGGCGTGCGCCTCTATCTCGCGGTTGCCGGCGGGCTTGCCGCAATGCCGGTTTTCGCCAGCACCTCCACATTCCTGCCTGCGGGTATCGGTGGGCTCGAAGGCCGCGCCCTCACGCCCGAAGACAGGATAAGCGCGCTGCCTGCCCCGACACCGCCGCCACTGGCCACGCCGGCACCGCTACGCCCCCCAATGGCACACAGCCACGCGCTGCGTTGCGTGCCCGGCCCCGACCTTCCTGCCGACGCCGGCATCGTCTGGCAGCGCACATTCCACACCTCGCCCCGGATGGACCGGACCGGTATCGAGATCAGGGGCGATTGGCCCCATCTTTCAGGATCAGGTCTGAAGCCGAGCGCTGCCATCTTTCCCGGAGCAGTCCAGCTTACCCCGTCCGGCACAGCGTTTGCCCTGCTGCCGGACAGTCAGACAACGGGCGGCTATCCGCACCTCCTTCAGGTGATACGCGCCGACCGCCACCTCCTCGGCCAGATCCGTCCGGGCGCCCGCATCCAGTTTCTGAAACGTTCAATTGGCGAAGCCTATGAAGACCTGAAGGCGAAGTCCGCGCTGTTCGCAGCCTGGATTCCGGATTTCCGGTTCTGACTCAGCTGGCTCTGGCCGGCCGGCCCGCACCTTTCATCCGGTTCATCACGGCTCCGATCACGGCGGCGCCTGTCGCCTCAATGGCCGCACGCAGCCCCTCAACCTCGCCCGCTGTCGTCCGGTCGGCCTCAACCACCAGGACCACACCGTCCATCTCGGGTGCGAAAGTAAGCCCCGCCGGCGACCGCGACAATGCGGGGGCATCGACCACCACCCAGTCCGCACTCCGGCGCAGTGCGCTCCACCAATCAGGGGCAGGCTGCATCTGCACGCGCTGGCCGGCGTCCAGACGCTCATTCCGGAAACGCGTGACGAGCAGGCGCATGCCCTCGAGCTGATGCGCCGTCAGCAGCTTGCGCATGGCCGGGTTGGCCTCTGTTCCGGGGACTGCATAGATCTGGCCCGTCCCAAGGGAAGCATCCAGCGGATGGCCTGGCCGGCCGGCGCCATTTATCTTGCCTTTTGAAAAAGCCGTGTAGAGAGGGTTTTCTCTGAGATCGAGGTCGACCAACCAGGTCATCCGGGCTGCACGCGCCGCAGCGATCAGCGCAAAGGATGCCGCCACACTGCTTGTGCCTTCGCCCTCATGTGCGGACATGAACATGACGAGCCGGGCGCCCGATCGCGGGGTCAGCCGCGCCGCGCCTTGCCATAGGCCCGAAAGTTCCTGCCGCAGATCAAGCATCCCGCGTCCCGCAATTACCGCTGCCGGGCTAGC
>CAYQRX010000100.1:0-10052 GCA_964419865.1 uncultured Hyphomonas sp.
TCATATTCGGTCCTCCGGTTCTTGTTCAAATCGCCGAAGGGCCGGGCGCGCGCCCGGCCATTCCTTAAGTGTACGGCTGCGGCAGCAGCCTATTCGGCAGGCTGCGCGGCAGGGCCGGGGCGGTCCTGGCTCGTCCCCATCAGCGCCTCCTCATCCAGTGTGACTTGACCTGTATAACCTTCGCCGATCTGACGATAGGGCTTGCCGCCCCATGTCCAGCGGAAGATACGGCCGATCTCGACGCCGACGGCATACAGCGCAGGCACCATCAGAAGCGACACGAAGATCGCAAACGCCACCGCATAACCCAGCGATACGATCATCGGCTGAAGGAATTGTGCCTGTACGGACCGTTCGGCCATCAGCGGCAGGATGCCGACAAAGGTCGTCACCGAGGTCAGCAGGATGGGCCGGAAGCGGGCAACACCGGCGTCGACCAGCGCCTGGACCGCGCCGGCGCCTTCCTCGCGCCTTCGGTTGACATAGTCGATCAGCACGAGGTTGTCGTTGATGACGACGCCGGCGGCCGCCGCGATGCCGAAGAAGGCGAACATCGCCATCGGCACACCACTGATCGCGAGGCCGAAGATGGCGCCGCAATAAGCAAAAGGCAGGGCCATCAGCAGCAGAACAGGCTGGGCGTAGGAGCGGAAGGCAATCGCCAGCAGCATGTACATCGCTCCAAGCGCGATCAGCAGCAGGCGGTTGATCTCCGCGAAGAAGCGCTGCTCCTGTTCAAAGCCGCCGGCCTCGCCGCGCACCACATCCGGGAATTGCTGGCGGAAGTCCGGCCAGAAATCGCTCTCCAGCGCGCCCATGATCCGGCCGCGCCCGCCGTCTCCGAGCACCTGTGCACTGACGGTCACCGACCGCATCCGGTTGCGCCGGACAATACGGTTGATGCCCGGTGCGAACTCGAACTCCGCGACCTGGGTGATCGGGATCTCGCGGCCGTCGATTGTGCGGACCCGGAGCGTCTCGAGGCTGTCAAGATCGCGCCGGGCCGACTCCGGGAAGCGGACCATGACCCGCACATCCTGACCGTCGCGCGGCAGGCGCTGCGCTTCGATGCCGTAATAGGCCTGGGTCACCTGGCTGGAGACATCGCCGAGGGTAATGCCAAGCGTTTCAGCGCCGGGCTTCATGGTGATCCGGATCTCCTCGGCCGAGGAGGACAGGTTGTCGGAAATGTCATAGACTTCCGAATAGGTCGCAAGATGACCCTTGAGATGGTCTGCAGCCTGGCGCAGCCGGTCCAGATCCTGGTGGCTGAGAGCAAACTGAATGCCCGTGTCGGCCTCGTTGAACGTGAAGGCAAAATCAATGGTCTCCGCATCCTGAATCTCACCGGTCGCCGCGCGCAGCTTCTCGGCAATCTCGCGGGAGCGGATGGTTTCGGGGCGCTCTTCGGGAGGCGCAAGGCCGATGAAGGCCTGCACCTGCCGGCCGACCGCGATGACCGAAGCGTCGCGCACGACACCGCCTTCGACATCCGGGTACTGCTTAGCCGTTTCGGCGCGGGCGATCTCGAATCCGCCCTGAACCTGGTCACGCACCTGCAGGAGGCGCTCGAAAGGCGTGCCGTCCGGCATCTCGATGTTCACGCGGATGAGGTCCGCCTCGATCTCGGGCATGAACTGGAAGGGCACAATGCCTGTGGACTGCATCGTCGCGGCGATGGCGAACAGCGAGAAGAAGAACGCCACGGTCGCATAGCGCAGCCGGATGGCGAGCTCGAGCACCGGCTTGTAGATATTGTTGGCAAACCAGAGCAGGCTGTCGGCGATCCGGCGCTGCAGGGCGAGGAAGCCGCCGCCGCGTCCGCTGAACACCTGTTTGCGCATATGCGAGAGGTGGTTCGGCAGGATGAACATTGACTCGATGATCGAGAACGTCAGCGCTGCGACCACGACGAAGGTGATCTGCTGGGTGAACATCCGCGTCGGGCCGGTGATGAAGGCCCAGGGCAGGAAGGCGATGATCGTGGTAAGGACGCCGAAGATCACCGGCTTCATGACGAGCTGGGTACCGATGATCGCCGCATCGATCCCCTCGCGCCGGCCGCTCTCGACTTCCCGGTGTATGTTCTCGCCGACGACGATGGCATCATCCACGATAACGCCGATGACAAGCAGCACGGCGAAGGTCGACAGGATGTTCCAGGACACGCCGAAGAAAGGCATCAAGAGGACCGCGCCGGCGAAGGCCGTGACGATGCCGATGGTGACCCAGAAGGCCACCATGGGCCTCAGGAACAGGATCAGCACGAGCATCACCAGCAGGGAGCCCTGAAGGGCAGCGGTCGTGATCAGATCCATCCGGGCATTGAACGCCTCCGAGTCGTCCCAGAGTATGTCAATCTTGATGCCTTCCGGCAGGATGCCATTGGCCGGATCGTTGGCCCGGTCGATATAGGCCCGGAACCCTTCGGCGAAGCGCGAGATGTCCATCCGGTCGGGTTCGGGTGTCATGATGAAGATTGTCGGGCGGCCATTGAACGTGGCGCTCAGCTTGTCGCTGACGAGGCCGTCGATCACATTGGCGACGTCATCGACGCGCACCGTGCCCTGATCGGATGTCTGACGAATGATGATGCGGCCGAATTCCTCTGCCGTGTCGGCGAGGTTGCGCGACATCAGCGCGACATCACCGACAGGCGATTCGATGCGGCCGCCGGAGGAGTTCAGCGAAGACTGACGCACGGCCGTTGCGACATCGGCCAGTGTCAGGCCGAAACGGCGGAGCGCTTCCTCGGAGACTTCGATGGCAACCTGTTCGTCCATCGTGCCCTGCAGGACAGCGAGCTCGCCGCCCGGAAGGCGCGCAACATCATCGCGGACCTTACGGCCGATGCGGCGCAGTGTCTGCGGATCGACCTCTCCGTGCACGGTCATGCCGAAGAACCAGTTGCGCTGTTCCCAGCGCGTCACTTGCGGGCGATAGGCCGCCTGCGGAAGGTTGTTGATCTGGTCGACGCGAATCTTGATCTCGTCGAGGAAGACATCCATGTCGATGTCGTCCCGGCCACGGATATTGACAACGCCGAAGCCTTCACTGGCGATCGATGTGATCCGGTCGAGACCGTTGATCGAGGCCACGGCCTCTTCGATCCGGGTGACGATCTGTTCCTCGATGTCGCGCGGCGAGGCGCCGTTCCAGGCGACCGAGACCGAAGCGCCGGAGACCTTCACGACCGGGAACATCTCCCGTTCCATCGCGCTGTAGCCGAACACGCCGCCTGCGAAGGCGACCAGCATGAGGAGGTTTGCCGCAACCGCGTTGCGGGCGAACCAGGAGACGATGCCGTTCATTGCGCGCTCCCTTCAGCGCCGGTGGTCAGTTCGGCATCAGCAACGGCCGCCTCGGCGGGCTTCTTCTGCTCTCCATGAACCTTGACAGTGCCATCCTCGAGGCGCTCGAGCACCGTGATGCTCATTCCGTCGAACGCCGCCTGAATCGGGCTGACGATTGCGAGCTCGCCCGGATCCGCGCCGGAGCGCAGATAGGCGCCATTGCGATCGGTGAAGACGACATTGGCGGTGCGGATCGAAAGTTTGCCTTCCTTCACATCGCCGATGAACAGCCGGTTGTCACCGCGCAGCGCCGCCCGCGGGGCGATCAGCACGCTGTCCAGCGTCTCGCCTTCAATTCGCGCGTCCACGAACAGGCCGGGCGCCATCGGCGCGCCATTGTCCGCACCTGCACCGAACGGGTCCTTCAGTTCGGCAATCACGTTGATCTGCCGCGTCTGGGAATTGATGGCCGCCCCGGTGCGGACGATCTCGCCGGTCCAGTTGCGCGGTTCGCCGGCGACGACGGCTGAAAAATTGACCCGCGGGCCCGGCTGGCTGTCGCTGGCGGCGAAGGCCAGCGGCAGGTTCAGAAGGCCAAGATCGGCGTCCTTCAGGGGCAGGGCGACTTCGACAACATCCGTGGCGAAGATACGGCCCAGCGTCTGGCCGGGCGAGACGAACTGGCCGATATCGACCGAGCGCTCACGCACGCGCCCATCGAAGGGCGCAACCACGGCCGTGCGGGCGAGGCCAAGCTCGGCTTCACGCAGCTGGGCCTTTGCCGCTTCCAGCGAGGCCTGTGCCTCGGCCATTTGCGGCTCGCGGCGGGCCAGCGGTGAAACGTCGGTCAGGCCAAGGTCTTCAAGGTCGCGTTGCGCAAGTTCAGCTTCCGCAATCTCGCGGGCGAGGCGCTGCTCCGCGCTGGCGACCGTCGAGCGGGCGCGGACCACGCCGAGTTCGTAATCTGCCGACTCGACGCGCACGAGCACCTGCCCGCGCTTGATGAAGCCGCCATCGATGAAATCCGGCGAGACATAGGACACACGGCCCGTGATCTGCGGCGAAACGATGATCTCGCGCTTTGGGCGCACTTCACCCTGGGCCTCGACCGTGACCGTCAGAGACCCCTCGCGCACGGGCTCGGCGAAGACGTTGAGACCGGCGCGCGGCTCGTCGCTCTTCTCGGGCTCGGGCTTCATGGCGTTGACCGCGATGACGCCGCCCACACCGAGGACGATGATGATGGCGATCGGGGCGATGATGGCGATGAGGCGTCCCATGGGATCTAGCTCCTGCCGCTATCCGGCGGCGTCAGTGTCAAACAGGTCTTCCTCGGTGGCGAGCGGGCGGACCGGCACGCCGCCACCGAGGGCGAGATGGTAGTTGATGCGGTTGACCGCGCGGTCGGCGCGGGCCGAAACAAGCTGGCTTTCGGCGGTCAGCCGGCGTGTTTGCGCATCAATCAGGTTGAAGATGTTGACCGTGCCGCCGGAATACTGGCGTTCGGCAATCTCTTCGGCGAAACGCGCCTCCTCAAGCGCGCGGGCCTGGGCATTTTCCTGCTGGGCGATCAGGATGTCCGCCGTCAGCGCATTCTCGACCTCGCGCCAGGCATCGAGGGCGGCGCCGGCATAGTTTGCCACGGCAGCCTCTGCCTGGGCAATCGCTGCGAGACGGCGCGCATCCAGCGTGCCGGCATTGAACAGCGGCTGGGTCAGGCTGCCGATCAGGCGCGCAGCGATCAGCTGCGGATCGAGCGCGTCGGCGAAGTCGGTCTCACTGGTGCCGGCCGACCCGGTAAAGCGCAGGCTCGGCAACAGGGCGAGGCGGGCTTCCTCAGCCCGCAGGCCGGCGCCGACAACGCGCGCTTCCAGGATGGCGATGTCCGGCCGGCGCGACAGCAGCAACAGGGGATTGCCTTCTGCCTCCATCGGCTCAAGCGCCGGGATAACGGCCGGCGCAGTGAGTTCGGCCGAAGGATAGCGGCCGAGCAGGACTTCCAGCCGCCGGGCCGCTTCGGTGGAAAACTGGCGGCGGGTGGCGATTGTGGCTTCCGCCTGTGCCAGCGCGCTGCGGGCCGTGCGAAGCTCCAGCGCGCCGGAGGTGCCGATGCGGACACGGCGTTCGGTGAGTTCCAGCGCCCGGTCGCGTGCCTCATAGGTGAGGACAGCGATGCGCTCCTGGGCGAGCGCTTCATTAAGCCGGATCCAGGCGATCGCCGTCTGCGCACCGATCGACAGTTCAGTTGCGGCGAGATCGGCAGCGCTGGCGGCAAAGTCGGCATCCGACTGGGCGATGCTGTTGGTAATCCGGCCCCAGAGGTCAGGCTCCCAGCTGGCGTCGAGGCCGAACCCGATGAGCGGGTCATTGACACGTTCGGTCGCGCCGCCGCCGGCGGGCACGGCGTTCGAGGTGGCGCCAAATGTCATGCCGGCCGAAAGGCTCGGCCAGCGCTGGCCTCGTGCGGCGCGGGTCAGCGCTGCGGCCGCGCGCAGGCTTGCGGCGCGCGATTCCAGGGTCGGGTTGGCGGACAACGCTTCGGCGACGAGCTCTTCCATCACCGGATCGTTGAACTGGGTCAGCCAGTCGCCTTTGGGCGCGATGCCGGCAACGCCGCGCGCCGACCACTCCGCTGGTGCCTGCGGCGCGGTCGCGAACAGGGCGTCGCGATCCACTGCCAGTCTTTCAAAGGCATTGGGGGATGTGGCACATGCCGCCAGCATGGCGGTTCCCATGAGAAGGAAGGAATTTTTCATACGGTTTCCGGCGCTCCAGGCTGCCTTCGGGGTTGCGATACGCCCGTCTTTGTCGAACGTCAATGATAAATTATCGAAAATCAATAACTTTTCATCCCCGGACTGCAACCCCTTTCCCCCGAAGAAGTCGCCGCGCCGGTCTTGGCATCGTCCCGGGGGCGCGATAGCCGCTAATGGCGAGGCTGGAAAAGGGCCAGCCACAGGTGGAGCGCAGTATGAGCGAGGCATCCGAAACAGACGGTTTACATGCGCACAGGCGCGCCATGACCCGGCGCGCGCGCGATTTCGCTGTCCTCGTTACAACGACCGGGATTGTTCTTCTGGTGCTCGCGCTCACGGGCGCCCTCGGGGTGATCGAAGGGCTGACGGCGCTGTTCGTCATCAGCTCGGTCTCCGCGGCGTACTATGTCGGCTCGGCAGCGCTGCGCCCCGCGGCCGGCCCGGTGAAAGCGGCCGATACGACCGCGCGGGACAATGCGCTGGTTGCCGAACTTCTGGCCGCGCTTCCCCTCCCGGCTTTCGAGATCAGTGCGGAGGAGCGGATCACGACCGTCAATCCGCCGGCGGCGACCTTTCTGCGCCTCAACCGGCAACGGCCTTCCCCGCCGCGCGCCAGTGTCATTATCCGCTCGCCCACGCTGCTTTCGGCTGTCGAGCGATGTGCCCGAAACCCGGCCGCCGGCGGAGAGACGGTAGAGGTGGAAGTCTCGGCCGATGAACACTGGCGAGCACATGTTCGGCCAGTGCGCCCTGCTGGCCGGGTCCTTGTGCTGCTGGAGGACCTGACGCCGGTGAAACGCGCGGCGCGGGCTCGGGCGGATTTCCTCGCCAATGCCAGTCACGAACTGCGTACGCCGCTGACAGCGATTTCAGGCTTCATCGAAACCATGCGCGGACCGGCCCGCGACGACAAAGCCTCCTGGGACCGGTTCCTCGATATCATGGCCGGCGAGACCGAACGGATGAGCCGGCTGATTGCGGACCTCCTGTCTCTGTCGCGGATTGAATCGTCCGAACAGGTCCAGCCAACGGAACATGAAGACCTGACCGAGATTGTCGGCAGCGCGCTCGATGCGCTGCAGCCGATTGCGCGGGAGAAGAAGATAAGCCTTGTCTTCGAGCCGCCCGGTGGCCTGCCGCGTGTGACTGCCAATCATGACGAGCTGATGCAGGTCGTCGAGAACCTTGTTTCCAATGCGATCAAATATTCCCGAGAAGGCAGCACGGTCCGCATCCTGTGCGGCGCCGGGGCCGATGGTGTCGCCAGCCGCATGGCGGCCGCCCAGGTCTGGGAGGACAGCGAGCGGATGACGCTGCTGCAGGCGCCAGGGCGGGTGTCGGTCGGCGAGCCGTCTGTCTGGCTGAGGGTCGAGGATGAAGGCGCCGGGATCGAGCGCGAACACCTGCCGCGCCTCGGCGAGCGGTTCTACCGGGCCGATCAGAGCCGCGGCGGAAAGATCACGGGGACCGGCCTCGGCCTCGCCATCGTCAAGCACATCATGGCGCATCATCGCGGCGGCCTCGCCGTTGAAACCCGTCTCGGCCAAGGCACCGCCTTCGGCGTCTGGCTGCCGGCGGCCCGCACGAGCTGAGGGTTCGAAATGGTAAAGCCCCCCGGGGCGGGGGCACCGGGGGGCTTCCTTCCGTCCTGGCGAGATGGATGCTGGCCTGTCAGCCAGCGATGCGCCGGACGTAGTCGTATTCGGTTTTGCGGCCTTCGCGCTTTCTTGCAGGCTGGAATGCAACGGCTGCGTGCTCAGTGCAATAGGGGCCGCAATCTGCCTTGCGTCCGCAGAAGGCGAATTTCGGGTCTGCCGGGTCGCCGATCGGCCATTTGCACATGGAGTCGCGCAGCGTCAGGATTGTCGCCGGCACGCCGTCGTCCATGGGCAGCGGGGGCAGCGCGGTCAGTGCCTGGCTGCGTTCCGGCAGGGCCGGCACATCCACCGGGCCTGGCAGCGCCGGAGAGGCCGCCGGCGCGGCGGTGGCCGCCGTATCGGCCACGAAACGGGGCTTCGGGCGCGCAAGCCGCGGCGGACGCTTGACCGGCCGCGACGGGGTGGCCCGACCTGACAGGCCAAGGCGGTGGACCTTGCCGATCACCGCGTTGCGGGTCACGCCGCCCAGCTGTTTCGCAATCTGCGAAGCCGAATGGCCTTCGGCCCACAGCTTCTTGAGCACTGTTACCCGTTCATCAGTCCATGACATGGCTTGCTGCTCCCGCCTCCGGGTCGGAATCCCTACTGAATCCCGGACCCCCTAGATGTTGTGGCGGCCAAAACGCTCCGCCCCGCTCGACATCTACATATCGTATCAGGGGCGAAACGAAACACAACATGCGCCATGCGCATTCCACAGAGTTTCTATATGTTGTGGTAAGCAATCCACAGGGGCGCCGGCCAGGAAAATTCGCCGCGCCTCTCGCGCAGCGCCCTGCTTTCTCCTATTTGCCCTTGATGGATACGATTCCCGAGACCGCACAATCCCGTCTTCGCCAGTACGGCGCTTTCAACAGTCTGGGCCTGTGGACCCTCTACAAGCGTGAGGTCGGGCGGTTCCTGAAGGTCTGGATGCAGACCGTGTTTGCGCCGGTGGTCACGACATTGCTGTTCATGACGGTGTTCAAGCTCGCCTTCGGGGATCGGGGCCGGCTGACAGGCGACTTCGAGGGGCTGAACTATAACGATTTTCTGGCGCCTGGCCTGATCATGATGGCGATCCTGCAGAACGCCTTCCAGAACACGAGTTCCAGCCTGCTGCAGGCCAAGTTCAACGCCACCCATGTCGATTTCCTCATGCCGCCGCTGTCGCCGCTGGAGCTGACAATCGCCTTTCTCGGCGGCGCGGTTACGCGCGGCCTGATCGTGGCGGCGTTTTCGGCCCTTGCGATCCAGCTTTCAGGGCTTGCGAACCTTTCGGTCGTGCATGTCTGGCCGATCCTGTGGTTTACCTTGACTTCGGCCATCATTCTTGGGGCGCTCGGGTCATTTGGCGGCATCTGGGCCGAAAAATTCGACCATCTCGCGGCCGTCACCAATTTCGTCATCGTGCCCCTGACGTTCCTGTCGGGCACTTTCTACGACATCAAGGTGATGGTGGAGCCGTTCCAGACGCTCGCGCATCTCAATCCGATCTTCTACATGATCGACGGCTATCGCTACGGCCATCTCGGCGTCGCCAACGGGTCCATCCTCGCAGGTATTCTCTATACCGGCGGCCTTGCCATCGCTTCGGTTGTCTTCGTCTGGTGGCTGTTCAAGCGGGGTTACAAGCTCAAAACCTGACTCCCCTGATGGGTGACGGCGGTTGACCTCGCCGTATTCCTGGCGCCCCATGCCGGGTCGGAGGGTGAAGACACCCCCGGCCAACCAGTGATGGAGGTGTTTGGTGACCCTTTCGAAAATCCTGATGGGTGGTGCTGTCTTGGCCGCCGCAACGCTCGCCGGATGTATGAGCATCCCGCAAGACACGACCGTGGCAGAGTATTGCGCCAATCCCAGCAAGGCGAATGAAAATGTCTGCCGCCTCAAGGTCGAGATCGACGGCCAGTCAACGGCGCTGGCCGAGACCGATATGCGCCTGTCCGATGCGCTGCGCCTGACGGCAACGGCGCAGTCGACCGCCGACCAGGCTCGCGCCGATGCGGCGGCCGCCATGGCCAAGGCCGAGGAGGCGCTGGCCAGGGAAGACCAGATGGTCTGCGAGACGCGCACCATCCAGAAGTCGAATATCGGCACCTGCCGTGAAGGCTATACGCTGACCAGCTGCACCCAGACGCGCTTCACCTACCGTGCCGGCGGGCCGTCGATCCTGCGCGAGATAAATGACCAGCAATGCCGGTTCAATGACCGTGTGCTGGAGATGCAGGTGCGCTGCTGCGGCATGGCGAGCGCCTCGCCGCAGCCGGAAGATGAGGTCTATGACGCCGGAATGCCCGAACCTGCACCGCCGCCGCCGGAAGACCCGCCGGCAGAAGAAAGCCCGCTGCGCTATTAAGCCGTCG
>CAYQRX010000101.1:0-9980 GCA_964419865.1 uncultured Hyphomonas sp.
CATCCACATGAGGGATCCGGTGCGCGCCCAGGTGATCAGATCATCGGCCGCTGCGGTAAAGTAACCTTTATCCGCCAACTCATCGGAAAGGCCGGTGTAAAATGGGTCGTCGGCCCCGGGCTTGAACCCGCCTTCGACCCCCGTCCGGGCGCCGCTCAGGGCGTAAGGCTTGTAGGAATCGTCTGACATCATTCCCACTCCAGCGCACCGCGGCGCCATTCATAGATGAAGCCGATCGTGAGGACGCCCAGGAAGGCGACCATGGACCAGAAGCCAAGAAGCCCGATCTCGCCCAGACTGACCGCCCAGGGGAAAAGGAAAGCCACTTCAAGATCGAAGATGATGAACAGGATGGCAACGAGATAGAAGCGGACGTCAAACTTCATCCGGGCGTCGTCAAAGGCATTGAAGCCGCATTCATAGGCCGAATTCTTCTCCGGATCCGGCCTAGACGGAGCGAGAATGGCCGATCCGAATACAAATAGGCAGGAAATGACCGCGCCAATCACCAGAAAGATGATGACCGGCAGATAGTCGAGCGCAAGCCGTTCAACTTCCGACATTGTCCTATGGCTCCCATTGCGTTGCGCCCGATTAGGACGGTTTCGCGCAGCGCGCAACTGACGCTCGCCGCAGATTGCGCGTGTTTCGCAGTATACTGGTTCACGCGCGCGATTCACGAAGGCCTGACTGCGGCGCTGCGTCACGCATGAGCAAAGGTCTGGCGCCAGACAGGGTGTGTTCTCACAGGAAAACCAGACGGAAATTCAGTGAGTTGAGAGCAAAACACCTTCTATGCAGGCTCGTGTTTTCGCAGCCTTTGCTCTGAGACTGAAATATGGACCATCCAGGGCGCCGTTTTCTGGCCTTCATCCAGGCGGACGAGCCAGCCTACCGCGGCACAGGCCGGTGGACCGCGACTGGTGCCGATTAAATCTCGTGTTCGAAGTGAGCCGCGGCACCGATCAGCGGCGCAATGGGATCGTGCAGCAGGCGAACAGGGCAGCCGGCGAGATAGTGCGACATCGGCCCGCGCGACACGAATCGCTCTCGTGCAGCAGGCGTACGCAGGAAATCCGCGATACGCTCCGAGACGCCGCCCGCGAGCACCACCCCTCCGCGAGCCCCGTTGGCCAATGCCAGATCTCCGACCGCCCCCATCACGGCCAGCGCCCTGACCTCGATAAGCGCCTTGAACATCGGGTCGCCCGAATCAGCCCGCGCGCGCATCTCAGCCGGGGTCAGGGCCTCGGCCTCAACCCCGAATATCTCGCAGAACGCCGAATGCACAGCGACAAGACCGCTGCCGGATGCAACAAGTTCGTTAGATACATAGCCGTGATCGCGGCGCAGGATGCGGGCGAGTTCAAATTCGATATCCGTGCGGGGCGCATAAGCCATGTGTCCGCCCTCGCCGGAAATTACCGACCATCGCCCGGAACGGTGCCGGAGCAGTGTTGCAACGCCGAAGCCCGTGCCCGGCCCGGCCACAACCATTGGCAGTCCGGGCTGCGCTACACCCTCAAAAATCGGCTCGAAGGCGCCCGCATCGAGTTCGGGAACAGATCGGGCCATCGCCTTGAAATCGTTGATCAACAGAACCTGATCAAGCCTGAACTCGCGTGCAATGGAACTCGCCGAAATCTCCCAGCCGCGATTTGTCAGTTTTCCTCGGGCATCAAGGACGGGGCCGGCAATCGCGAGGCACGCTGCCCGGCAACGCACGCCGGTCTGCTGCAAATATTGATGAAGCGCCTCTTCGAGGCTGGCGAAATTGTCGCCCTGCATAGCTTCAAACCGTTCGATTCGAAGGGCCCCGGCCCGCCTCACCGCAACGGCAAAGCGCACATTAGTTCCGCCGACATCGCCGACCAGCAGCGGCTCCTGCATCGATTAGTCCCCCTGCCCCAGGAAGCGGAACGGGCTTGCCCCGGCATCGGCGGAGCTGGCAAAATTTCGGAAAAGGTCGAACATCTCGCGGCCAAGGCCGACCGGCGGCCGGTTTGGCCGGAACTCATCCGCAGGGCGCGCGGCAAACTCTGCCGGGTCCACCTTTATCTCGAGACGGCCAGCAACGGCATCGAGCAGGATGACATCGCCGTCCTGCACCCGCGCCAGCGGGCCGCCTTTCGCCGCCTCCGGAGAAACATGGATCGCCGCCGGAATCTTGCCGCTCGCCCCAGACATGCGCCCGTCGGTGACCAGTGCGACCTTGTAACCCCGGTCCTGCAGAACGCCGAGAACCGGTGTCATGGCGTGCAGTTCCGGCATTCCATTGGCTGCAGGGCCCTGGACGCGGACGACGGCCACAAAGTCCCGGTCAAGGCGGCCGGCCTTGAAAGCTTCTTTGAGCGCTTCCTGAGAATCGAAGACTAGCGCAGGCGCCTCGACAATCTGGTTCTCGGGCTTCACCGCAGATATCTTGCAGACGCCCCGGCCAAGCTGCCCCTCTATCATGTGAAGGCCACCATCCGCTGAAAAGGGGTCATCGACCGGACGAAGGATTTCACTGTCGCCGCTCGTCTCCGGCGCTGGACGCCACTGCAACGCGCCATCCTTCAGGTAAGGCTCATTGCTGTAGCCGGCGAGTGTTCCGACAACAGCCTGGGCATCGCCATGCAGAAGGCCGGCCTTCAGGAGCTGCCCAATCAGGAACCCCATACCGCCGGCCGCATGGAAGTGGTTCACATCCCACGGCCCGTTAGGATAGACCTTGGCCAACAGCGGCGTCACATGCGACAGGTCGGCGAAGTCCTCCATGGTAACCTCATAGCCTGCCGCGCCAGCCATGGCAGGAATATGCAATGCATGGTTCGTCGACCCCCCGGTGGCCATCAGACCAACAATCGCATTGACGATCGATCGCGCATCAATCAGCTCGCCAGCCGGCCGGTAATCGCCGCCCTGCGCCGTAATCGCTGCAGCGCGCTGGGCAGCAGCCTGCGTAAGCGCCGTTCTGAGCGGGGTGCCCGGATTGGGGAACGCCGCCCCCGGAAGATGCAGGCCCATCACCTCCATGATCATCTGATTTGAGTTGGCCGTGCCATAAAAGGTGCAGGTACCCTGCGAATGGTAGCTCTCGGCCTCAGCCTTCAGGAGCGCATCCCTGCCGACCTTTCCTTCTGCAAACAACTGCCGTATCCGGACTTTCTCCGGATTGGGCAGGCCGGATGGCATTGGCCCGCCGGGCACGAATATGGATGGCAGCCAGCCGAAGCGGAGCGCCGCGATGACCAGGCCCGGTACAATCTTGTCGCAGATGCCGAGGTGGAGCACGGCATCAAACGCATCATGCGAGAGGCCAATTGCCGACGCCATGGCGATGACATCTCTGGAGAACAGCGAGAGCTCCATCCCCTCCTGCCCCTGGGTGACACCATCGCACATGGCCGGGACACCGCCTGCCACCTGGGCGACAGCATTCACTTCACGTGCGGCCTCGCGGATCAGTTTGGGATAGTCCTCATACGGCGCATGCGCCGAGAGCATATCGTTATACGCGGTAATAATTCCGACAACCGGCCAGCCGGCGCCGAGGATTTGCGCTTTCTCGATAACCGAACAACCAGCAGAGGCGTGCGCGATATTGCCCTCATGCAGGCGCGTGCGGGCGAAACCTTTCGGACGCCGCGACCGGATCATTTGAAGGTACTCAGCGCGCACATCACGCGAACGCGCCTCGATCCGCGCAGTAACTTCTTCGACTTTGGGGTTCAGGGGTGTCATGATCATGGAGCCCAGATGATTGTAAGCCGGCGACCCAACCCATCAATGGCCCGCCGGACGGGATATGTGGTTTCGTCACCCTTCAATGACTGCTCCAGGACAGTCCTTTTC
Source organism: uncultured Hyphomonas sp. (assembly GCA_964419865.1). Lineage (GTDB taxonomy): Bacteria > Pseudomonadota > Alphaproteobacteria > Caulobacterales > Hyphomonadaceae > Hyphomonas. Next base: position 3,838 of record CAYQRX010000101.1, read on the forward strand.
CGATCACCGAAGATCAACAGGATTGCTGTTTCGGCGCCGCAAATTGGGCCGGCTGTCAGTGTCATCCGCTCAGGATGGTCGCCCGCGGCGGGCGCACCGGATGCGTCAATTGATGATATGATCTCGCCATCTGAAGGATATAGCGCCGACTTCAGGCCCGCGGAACCCGGAAACCAGCTGGCCGTATGGCCATCGTCGCCCATCCCCAACAACAGGCAGGATATCGGGGCGCAATGGGGCGCATAGACCCTGGTCCGATCGGCAACGGCATCCGCAGGCGTTGCAGCCGATGTCTTCAACGGAATGAAAACTGAAGCCGACGCAGGCCCCCGATGAAGAGAGTTGCGGATCAGGCGTTCGTTGGAGGCCGGATGGTCGGCCGGCACCCAGCGCTCATCCACGAGACCAATGGTTACGCGCGACCAGTCGAGGGCAATCGCGGAGAGGCCTTTGTATGCCGCGCCCGGCGTCGTGCCCCCAGAGGCCATGAAGCTCGCTCTTCCGGACCGGGTGATCGCCGCGTCCAGATGCCCTGCAGCAACGTCTGCCGCCAGCGCGGACGCCTCCTCACGCTCGCCCAGCAAAACCAGTCTGGCCTCCACTGGATCAGCCCTCCTTCCACCAGCTTCGACCATCGCGATCCAGCAGCATGGCGGCCGCAAGCGGGCCATCATTGCCCGCCGGATAAGCCTCCGGTTCGTACCGGCTTTCGTCCCACGCCTCGATCAGACCATCGACCCAACGCCAGGCAGCCTCCACCTCATCCCGCCTCATGAACAGCGAAAGATTGCCGCGCACGACATCCATCAGCAGACGTTCATAGGCGTCCGGGTAGCGCAGCGTGAAGCTCTCGGCATAAGAGAGGTTGAGCGGCAAGGATTTGACCCGGAGACCACCGGGGCCTGGCTCCTTTATCTGGACATACAGGCGCACGGCTTCATCCGGCTGCAGCCGGATGACAAGCCTGTTCACGTTCCCGCCGCCCTCGCCAAACAGATTATGAGGTGCCCGGCGGAATTGTATGACGATGTCGGAGTGGCGGGACGACATGCGCTTTCCCGTCCGCAGATAGAATGGCACACCAGCCCACCGCCAGTTATTTATCTCGGCCTTTATCGCGACGAAGGTTTCCGTCTTGCTGCCATTCTCGGAGGCAAGCTCATCCAGATAGCCCTTTACGGGCTGATTGCCATAGAGCCCCGCCGCGTATTGGCCCCGTACTGTCAGGCGACGCACGTCAGCGGCCACAATCGGCCTGAGCGCCCGCAACACCTTGATCTTCTCTGTACGGATGTCATCATCATCAAGGTCGTTCGGTGGCTCCATCGCGGTCAGGCAAAGCAGCTGAAGCAGATGATTCTGCACCATGTCGCGCAGAGCGCCGGAACTGTCATAATAGCCTGCCCGCCCCTCCAGCCCGAGATCCTCCGATACGGTGATCTGCACATGGTCGATGTAATTCTGCGACCATAGTGGCTCGAACAGGATGTTGCCGAAACGCAGGACCATGAGGTTCTGCACGGTCTCCTTGCCGAGATAGTGATCGATCCTGAAAACCTGCCTCTCGTCAAAAACAGCGGCAACACCGTCGTTGATCGCTTGCGCAGACTTGAGATCGGTTCCGATGGGTTTTTCCAGGACGACACGGGACAGGCCGCCGGCTAGCTCCGCGGCGCCGAGGGCGCGACATATGTCGACATAAAGATGGGGCGACGTTGCCAGGTAGAATATGCGTGGACGGTCTTCCCCCGGCTTCAGCTTTTTCTTGAGCGCCGCCCAATCACCGCCCGGATCGGTCGCATCAATGCGAACGTAATGCAGAAGTTTTTCAAACTTCTCCCAGGCGGCCGCATCCCAGGATTTTCCCGAAGCAGTCTCACATGCCTCTTTGGCGAGCGCGCGATAGGCTTTTGTGTCCATATCCGACCGGGCAGTCCCGATGATCGTCGAGCTTTCAGGAATCTGGCCATCAACCCATCGATGGTACAGCGCAGGCAGCAGCTTGCGGCGCGACAGATCACCGGTGCCACCAAAAATTACGATATCAAAAGCGTCGACGGGAACGAATTTGGCCAAGCGAGGCCCCCTGGTCCTGAAGATCGCAGAACCGGCCGTTTCCGTCCGGAGCTCCGCATCAAAGTTTATAATTTTACCTGCATGCAACAGCGCAGCACTTCCATATTTTCTTTTTTATTCAGCATGTTGCAATAGGTCTGGAAACTGTAGAGGAACGTTTTGCAATTCTTTACAGAAGCCATATTATGCAGTTCGATGCCGAAAACCGGTAGTGACAACGTTGTTTCTTGCGGATGGGCTTATGAAGGAGTTTGGCAACAATGTCCAGCCGGACAAGACTTGAGGATCTTGCGTCGATTGCCGGTGTGTCGATCGCCACTGTCTCGCGTGCGCTCAACAACAGCCCAGCGGTGAATGACGAAACAAAGCGCCGTGTCTGGAAGATCGCACGCGAACAGAATTACCATTTCCGGCCAACCATGCCGGCCCTTCTTTCCGATGCGACGGCGACGATCGCGGTTGTCATTGCCTCGCCGCAGGCCCGGCAGTCCCAGGTGTCCGCCCCCTTCTTTCAGGAACTGATGGGCGGGATCGCCGAGGCTGCCCGCGCGGCAGCCTGCGATATTCTGATCTCCCATCTCGCCCCGAAGAGCCAGGACGACCTTGCCTCATTGATGGCCGCCAATCGCACCGATGGCATCATCTTCCTTGGGCAAAGCCAACTTCATGACCAATTCAACGAGTTGGCAGAAACAGAGAGCCGCTTCGTCGTCTGGGGCGCCGACCTGCCGGGCCAGAAATACTGCTCGATCGGCTCCGACAATCTTCGTGGCGGCGCCCGCGCGACATCACATCTTCTCAACCTCGGCCGCCGGCGCATTGCGTTTCTGGGGGATACCACAGCGCCGGAAGTCCAACAGCGCTTCGAGGGCTATGTTGAAGCTCACCGCCGGGCGGGCTTCCCGGTGGATCCTGCCCTTGCCGTTCCCGCGCAGTTTGAAATCAGCTTTGCAGAATCGGCGGTCGACGGCCTGATTGCGCGAAACCTCGCCTTTGACGGGATCTTCGCGGCAAGTGACCTGATTGCGCTCGGCGCGGTGCGCAGCCTTGTGAAGGCACGCCGCCGGGTGCCGGATGATGTTGCGGTCATCGGATACGACAATATCCCGCTATCTGCTTACGCGCGCCCTTCGCTGACGACGATTTCGCAGAACATGAACATGGCTGGCCAGCTGTTGTTGGCAAAGCTGCTTTCCGCGAGTGAGGGCAGCCCAATGCGATCAGAGCGCCTGCCGACAGAGCTGATTGTGCGCGAATCTTGCGGCCTCGCCTGACCCTCAAAGCCAACAACGCCTACAGGTTCCGTCTCCCGATCCAGACGCCGAATGACGCAAGATGGGAGCCGCCCGCGTCCTCCGGCGCCGATATCATCCGGCTGAAGCCCCGCACCAGTTCTTCGGGAATCTCCACCGGCGCATTGCCGAGATTGAACAGGCAAATCACTTCCTCGCCAGCCCAGCTGCGCAAGATGGCAACGATGTTTGCCGGCGCTTCCGGAAACGTAATATCGCCCAAGCGAAGCGCCGGCGAACTGCCGCGTACCCTCAGCATCTGCCGCGTGAAGCTGAGCACCGATACCGGATCATGAACCTGCTCTTCGGCTGAGAGTCCGCTATGCCCATCACCTACAGGCAACCAGGGCTTTTGCCGTGAGAACCCTGCATGCGTATCGTTCCGCCGCCAGGGCATTGGCGTACGTGCCCCGTCGCGGCCCAGAGTGAGCGGCCAGTTGGCAATGGCTTCGGGATCCTGAAGATCCTCAAACCCGACAGCGGCTTGCGGAAGACCAAGCTCTTCCCCCTGATAGAGAATGGGATTGCCGCGCAGGCAAAGCAGAAGAGCATTGGCAAGCTTTGCATAAGCAGCGAGATCGCCTCCCGGCGGGCACCAACGGCTGATACAGCGCGGCGCGTCATGGTTGGAGAATGCCCAGGACGGCCAGCCCGCGTCGAACGGGCCCATCCAGTTTTTCTGCGCAGCCTTTATGCGCTCCGGCGTCAGCTCCGGCGCATACAGGAAGTCGAAACTGTAGGCCGAGTTCAGGCGCCGCTCCCCAGCCGTGAACGCGCGCATCTCTTCCAGCGGCTCTGGCCCGGCAATTTCCGCGACAGTGAAAATCGCCCCATACTCGTCGGCAACGCCGCGTATACGCTCAAGGAACCTGACAATCTCGGGATGTGACTGGTTGTGAATGTGGTGCTGCAAATCGAACGGCCGCGTGATCGTGCGCCCCTCCGCCGGCCAGGGCGGGTTGTCCCGGAATCCGGGATCAAACATGGAAAAATTGATGGCGTCGAGCCGGAAACCGTCGACGCCGCGGTGTAACCAGAAACGTGCAACTTCCAGAAGTGCGTCCTGAACTTCCGGCTTATGCACATTCAACTGCGGCTGGCTCGAGAGGAAGTTGTGCATGTAGTATTGCTGACGCCGCGCGTCCCAGGTCCACGCCGGCCCACCGAAGACCGACTGCCAATTGTTCGGCGGCGACCCATCGGGCTTCGGATCTTTCCAGACATACCAGTCTGCGTACTGCCCCGTCCGCGAGCTGCGGCTCGCCTCGAACCATTTATGTCGATCAGAGGTGTGGGAGTAGACCTGGTCGATGATGACTTTCAGTCCAAGCGTATGAGCACGCTTAAGCAGCGCATCGAAGTCCGCAAGGGTCCCGAATATCGGATCGACATCGCGATAGTCAGACACATCATAGCCGAAGTCTTTCATCGGTGAGCGGAAGAACGGAGAGATCCAGACTGCATCCACTCCGAGGTCCGATACGAAATCGAGCTTCGCCGTAATGCCGGGAATATCCCCCACGCCGTCATCATTGGTGTCGAGATAGGACCGCGGGTAAATCTGATAGACGACGGCGCCGCGCCACCACTCAACATCTGGTAACGCCGCGATCTGCGCATCCGGCTGAAACGCGTTACTCATAAGACAATCAATCCTTCCAGTCCTGCGATCTGCCGACGCTGCAGCTCCGAGGCGCAAGCGAGAGTTTGACCAAAACGTTTATCGCTGCCAAGCCGGGACAGCGTCGGAAAGCATGATGAGCGGGCGTCAACCGGAAATGCCGCATCGCGAGTTCTTTGCAGCGTCGGGACAACCAGCCCCTGGCCGGTCGCTTCCCCTATCCGGGAGAAGGCCTGAAAGGTGCCGGCTGCAGGACTCGAACCCGCGACCCTCTGATTACAAATCAGATGCTCTACCAGCTGAGCTAAGCCGGCACGGTTCTCGCGTTACCGGAAAGACCCCGGTGGCGCAAGCAGGCTTGGCGCCGGGTTGTGTTTTTGGATGCGCTCTGTTCTTTTGCCCACTAGGAGTGCCTGAGGGGGACAGCCATGCACGATACCGCCGCCGCACCTGCGCGTGCGCTGATGCCAGACCTCATCCGCGCTTTTGCCCTGTTCGGCATTGCCCTCGTCAATGTGATGATGTTCTCCCAGCCGATGGGCCGGGGCTTCACGGAGGGCGGGCTCGACACGGGGCTGGACCAGGCTGCCTTCCTCGGCATGGTGGGCCTGTTCGCGCTCAAATCCTATCCTCTCTTCTCGATGATGTTCGGCGCCGGGCTCGCCTATCAGCTGTACGCCGCCGAGCGGGTTGGGGCAGACTTCAAGGCGCGGTATTTCCGCCGCATGACCGCCCTGATCATCATGGGCATCGCGCACTTCATCTTCTTCTGGATCGGCGACATCCTCCTCCTCTATGGCGTGCTGGGCTGCGTTCTTTTCATGTTGCGCGATACCAGCCCGAAAAAGCTGGTGAAGATCGGCGTCATCCTGATCGCTCTGAATGCCGGCCTCATGTTTCTGATGGGCGGGCTGATGTGGCTCGGCGAGACATACGCGCCGGAAGCCATGGCTGCGGCGGGCACCGAGAAGATGATTGAGGCCGCCCTTGCCGCGCTGGGCGAGGGCAGTTTCCTGCAGGCCGCCGCATGGCGCCTCGGCCAGCTGCCAATGGTTTTCACCACGGGTCTCATGACGCAGGGTATCGCGGCGTTTGGCTTCTTCTGTTTCGGCCTGGCCGCCGTCCGGAACGGGGTGATCGACAATCCCGACGCG
>CAYQRX010000102.1:0-9912 GCA_964419865.1 uncultured Hyphomonas sp.
CGCCAAGACGCCGGTGGCCGGTCTCATCCATGCCCTCGTCATACTGGCCATGATGATGTTCCTTTCCGAAGCAGCCGGTTATCTCGTGATGCCAGCGCTGGCCGGGCTGCTGATGATCACGGCCTGGAACATGAGCGAGCCGCATCAGTGGCGCAGCTATCTGAAACTGCGCCGGGAAGATCAGTTTTTGCTGGTGCTGACCCTGGTGCTGACGGTGCTGGCGGATCTGACCATCGCGATCGGGGTAGGGGTCGGCCTCGGGCTCGCCATCCGCCTGCGCCGGCGCCATGTCCCGCCGGCCGACTGGACGCCGCCGGAGCGTTGACGATAGGCTATTATTCCTGATAGGAATAAATTCCACAGATTCATCGCGGAGGTCTGCCATTCAGCACAGGGATATCTGGCGCGGGATCGATCAGCTTGCCGCGCATCATGGGCTGACCCCGTCGGGTCTGGCGCGCCGGGCGGGGCTCGATCCGACGAGTTTCAATCCGTCGAAACGCGAAGGCGCCGATGGCCGGCCGCGCTGGCCGACCACCGAGAGCCTGGCGCGTGTGCTGGACGCGGTGGGCGCGGGGTTTGATGATTTTGCCGCGCTGGTGGAAGGGCGAAGGGGCGGTTCGGCGCCGCTGATCGGCTTTGCCCAGGCCGGGCAGGACGGTTTCTTCGATGATGCAGGATTTCCGGTTGGCGCGGGCTGGGAAGAGGTACGGTTTCCGGGCCTCGGCACGGAGACGGTCTATGCGCTGGAAATCAGCGGGAATTCGATGGAGCCGGCTTATCGCGCGGGTGACCGGATCATTGTCGCGCCGGGTGCGGAGGTGAAGCCGGGCGACCGGGTGGTGGCGAAAACGGCGGAAGGCGAGGTGATGGCGAAGGTGCTCGCGCGGCGCAACAGCCGCGTGGTGGAGCTTGCCGCGCTGAACCCGGATTATCCGTCCAGGGAGTTCAAGCCCGCCGAGATTGCCTGGATCGCGCGGATCCTTTGGGCGAGCCAGTAACATAGCTCATCCCCGCGAATGCGGGGATGAGCGGTATTGGGGGAACAGAGCTTATCTCGGCGCCATTCGGATGCCGCCGTCGAGGCGGAGGCATTGGGCGTTGAAATAGGTGTTGCGCACGAGTTCGAGGACCAGCGAGCCATATTCCTCTGGTTTGCCGAGGCGTTTCGGGAAGGGGACAGAGGCGGCGAGAGAGTTCAGCACCTTGTCGGGCGCGCGCAGCATCAGGGGCGTTGCGAAGATGCCGGGCATGATCGAATTGACGCGGATGCCGATGTCCATGAGATCGCGGGCCATCGGCAGGACGAGGCCATTGACGCCCGCCTTGCATGATCCGTACACGACCTGTCCGATCTGGCCATCCTGGGCGGCAACAGAGGCCGTCAGCGTGATCACGCCGCGCTCACCGTCTTCCAGCTCGGGCAGGTTTGCCATGCCTTCGGCCGAGAGCGAGGCGATGCGGTAGGAAGCCACCAGCACGCCCTTGGCGCCGAATTCATAATCCTCGGTCGAGAGGCGTTTGTAGCGGGCGTTTTCCTTGTCCCAGGAAAGCGTCTTGCCGCCTTTCGAGGCCATGGCGCAGTGGACCGTGATCCGCTCCTGGCCATGCGCGGCGCGGGCCTTCTCGAAGCCGGCGACGACGGAGGCCTCGTCCATGATGTTCACATTGCAGAAGATGCCGCCGATTTCCTTGGCGGTGGCTTCGCCGGCTTCGGCGTTGATGTCGAAGATGGCGACCTTGGCGCCGGCCTTGGCGAGCGCGCGGGCGGTGGCCTGGCCGAGGCCCGAGCCGCCGCCGGTGACGACGGCGGCGGTGTCATTCGTGATCTGCATCTCGTGGTTTCCTTCCCTGTCAGAGTGTCTGGCGGCAACTCTAGGCGGGGCCGCAGGGCTTGAAAATGCTGACCCCGCGCCAACCGGCGGGGGCGGCGGCCGGAAGGGGGACGTAAGGGAATTCTGCTTGCTCCGGCTACAAACTCCCGTCACAAAGCGCCCCATGGATTGGGGAAAGCTCAGATCGTTTCACGCCGCCGCCGAATCCGGCAGCCTCACGCTCGCCGGCGAGCGGCTCGGCATTTCGCAGTCGGCCGTCTCGCGCCAGATTGCGGCTTTGGAGGAGCAGCTCGGCGTCTCCCTGTTCCAGCGCCATGCGCGGGGCCTGGTGCTGACCGATAGCGGTCACACCCTCTACCGCTCGACGATGGAGATGGCCCAGGCGGCGCAATCGGCGAACACGGCGCTGCGCGACCAGCAGGAGACCCCGCAGGGCGAGCTGATCGTTTCGGCGCCGGTGGCATTCGGCTCGGTCTGGCTCGTGCCCCGGTTAGGCAATTTCGTGCGCCGGCACCCCGATCTGCGCCTCGATCTGCGCCTCGACGATCAGGTCGAATACGACCTCCTGAAGCTTGAGGCAGAGTGCGCGATCCGGCTCTGGCCGGCCGACAAGGCCGATCTCATCCAGCGCAAGCTCGGGACCGTGCAGACGAACCTCTACGCCTCGCCGGAATATCTGAAGGCGCATGGGGTGCCCCAGGAGCCGCAGGACCTCGATAATCACCGGATCATCGCCTATGGCGACGATTCCAGCCCGCTCATCGAGATGGCGTTTGCCTGCCGGGTGGGGCGCGATGACGCACCGCCGAGGCCGGCGACGCTGAAGGTGAACAATGTGTTCGCCATGCTCCGGGCGGTCGATGCGGGGCTCGGGATCGCCGATGTGCCGGACTATATGGCCGCGACGCTGCCCCGGCTCGTGCGCGTGCTTCCTGATGTAACCGGGCCGATTTTCGACCTTTATTTCATCTATCCGAGCGATCTGCGCCGGTCCAAGCGGGTGGCGGCCTTCCGGGAGTTCATCACCACCGAGACAGAAGCGCTTCGGCGCGTTCCTATGCGTCAAGGATTGTGAAAATTCGGTAATCTATGCAAATATTCATGAGTGTGCTGCTGCTCCGCATGTTGCATTGCAGCGAAAAGGGACTATCTAGCGCTCATGCCAAGGGTCCCGGGCATAACCCGATCATTCCTCCGATTGGGCGTTTCCTCCCCCCTTCGGGACCCCACTTCAGCCCGGCGCGTCGTCAGATGCAGCCGGGCTTTCTTTTTCCCGCAAGGTTTCGGCGCCGCTAGCGCCTCATTCCAAGAACCAGGCGCCAGGCGAGGAAAAGCAGAAGCGCGATGGTGAAGCCCATCGAACTGTAGAGCACAAAGACCGAGAACTCGTTCCAGGGCTGGCTGAGATTGCCGCCAGACAGGTTGAGGAAGGGCGGCAGCCAGCCGAGGCTCACCTCCACATCGTCATTGCGTTTCAGGTCGCGCAGCTTGTCGGCCCACATCATGGCCAGCTGGAAGAAGCCGAACACGCCGAGCGCGCCGAGCAGGACGTTCATCGACGTCTCGTCCTTCTTGGCGAGGCGCGCTTCCCGGTCGCGGGTCTGGCTTTCCATATTGGACACGAGGCGCTCGATATACTCATTGCGCCGGCCGATGCCGCGAAGCTCGGTCATCCGGTCGAAGACTTCCGCCTCGGTGTCATAGCGGAAGACGTTCATGTACCGGTCCCGGTAGTAGTTGGCATAGGCGCCGGTGCGGAAGGCATAGAAGGCTTCGGCGGCGCGCTTCAGCCGGCCTTTGGCGCCGAGACGCTCGACCTCGCCGATCAGGCCGAAGGCCGCGGCCTCATACTCCCGCGTCATGAATTCATTATGCATCGAGACAGCGTGAATCATGAAGGCATAGGGGCAGGTGCCGATATAATCGTCGGCGGCATCCAGGCTGCGGGCCTTCTCCACATAGGTGATAAGGGCGCGGGGGTTGCCGTAGCGGACAAACTTCCGCTCCGTCGCCTGTTCCTCCGTCGCCGGATATATCGGGTCGGTGGAATCGAGAATTTCCGACGGATCCTGATTCATGAAATCGATGATGTTCTGATTGAATCCGGCGATGAACAGGTATTGCAGGCAGTCCTGCCGGCGGCGATCTTCCATGGCGGGGCGTGTCTTCCGCGCCGCTTCGATCTGGTCATCTGTATACTGGTCATAGTCCGGACGGTTGATGACCCAGTGCCAATAGTCGGGACCCATCCGGATTTCCGGAACATCGACCCGGCCGTTCGGGTGCAGACTTTCGAGCTTTTCCTGATAGGGCAGGTAGCACTCCTCCTGAACCATCTGCAGCCGAGGCGGGGCGATGCCGGTGGCCGGGTCCGGCTCCGGCAGCAGCCGCCGGAAGAAGGTTGCGTCCTTGAAGAAGAACAGCAGGCGTGAGAGCGGCATGACGAGGCCGGGCACCTCGATGAACGGGGCTTCGGCGACGAGATTTTCAAAGACTGGCTCGCCGGGTCCGCCGGTAGGCCGGTCCTCGCCTGCCCGCAATCCGGCGAAGAGATCGGCGGCGTCAAGGTTGAAGGCGTCGCGGATGTACTGCCAGAAACTCTGATCGTCGCTGCGCGGGCTCTTGACCCGCAGAAGGTCGAGCGGGGCGATGCCGGTACGTTCATCGGTAGCCCGGATCGCAGGGCTGCCCGGCGGGCGGGGCGGCGCCTCGAACTCTTTCGGCGCGGCGGCCTTCTGGAGCAGGGAGAGAAAATAGAACTCGCCCGGGGAATGGCCGTAGCTGTAGCGGAAGGAGAGGTGATAGCCGATGGCGCCATTGGCGTGGGTATACCAGAAACGGCGGACGCGGAGGGTGCGGGTGCGGCTCAGACCCGGCGGGCTGGCCACGAAGCGGCGTCCTTCGGTCATCCAGGCGATCTCATCCGGGGCGGTTAATTCAATGAATTCGCCCTCGGCCGGGCATAGCGTGTCGAGCAGGAAATCATTGACGGCGCCGAGACGTTCGCGGTCGGAAATATCGTTGAACAGGGGCTCGACGGCATCGCGCAGCCGCCGGCTGCCGCGATAGGTGGGTTGGAAGGCGCGCACGCTGTCCGCACTCAGATGACGGCCCAGGGCGGCGGCGACGCTCTTTTCACTGATATAGAGTGAGAGGGTGAAATAGACCGACTGCCCCGCACCGTCATCGGCGCCTTGGGGTGTCACGGTTGTCCCGGTCTTCTCGGTCATTTTGCTGTCCCCGCCTGTCTGCCCCGCCGGCCCCCCGCCGGCTAGCTTCGGTCCCGGCGCACCTGTTGGGCGGCCTTGAATATATGGTCAAATCCGGTGAGCGGCGCGCTTTCGCCGCGTGCGCAGGCCGCCTCCAGCTCTGCCAGCTGCTCAGCCGCAATGGGGTTTGTCTCCGGCGCCTGACCCTTGAGGACGGTGACGCCGAAGAAGCGGCGCATATGGGCGAGCAGCCGGCAGGCCGGCAGCTCGTCGCCGCCCGAACCGAGGACGCCGATCAGCAGGCCATCGTCTGCCGCCTGGTCCGCAGACAAGGGCGGCTGGCGGTAGTTCATGCTGATCAGGCGCGCGCCGTGCCGCTCCCAGATCCTCAGCCGGTCAACCTGGTCGATGCCCGAATGGGCACTGTCGAGCGCATAGGCCTCCGGGCTCATCTTCAGCGGGTCGTTCATCTCAATGAAGATCAGCGGCGAGGGTATGTCGCCTGGCGGCCAGACGAAGGCATCGCGGGCTTCCTCGCGGACGAGGTGCATGAGCCGGCCGAAGAGGCCGCGGCGGCGCTGGGCGGCGTCGACGAAGATATAGGAGAGCGCAACGGTGGGGTCCGTGCCGTCGCCGGCGAAGGCGATAAAGTTTGCCGCGCCAAGGACCGGCCCGTGTGCGCCGTCGGTGAGCAGGATGGCCATTTCCCGATAGGGGCCATAGAGCGCCGACAGGCGCGCATAGGCTTCGCCTTCGTTCAGCGCCATGCAGGCGCGGAAGCCGTCGAGGTCTTCCTTTTCATCGGGCAGGATAAACGCCGCATCATAGGCGGCGTAGAAGCGCAGCAGCTGCGGGTCGTCCGGGCGCGTGATGTAATGCGCGATCACGCCGCCTTCGAGGGCGTCGCTGCGGTCGCGGCCGGGCAGGGCAGTTACGGTCATGCCGTGTGAGTGGTCGCATGTCAGTGCGTTCTGTCAACGGGGTTTTCGGCGCCGCGCGCCGCGCGCCGGCAGGCCTCAGCGGGCCAGAACCGCCGATGCGCGACGCTGGGGCAGGGCTCGACCACAGCCACGGTTTCGGGGCAGTTTTTTACGGTCGCAGACAGGAGAAGTCCGATGTCGTCACGTCATCTCGTCGATCCCGAGCTGATAGCGTTTCTCGAAGCCTTTCCAACCCTCGACGTTTCGGCGGAGAATCTCCCGGCAATCCGCGAGGCGCGCAATGCGGCGCTGGCGCAGCTGCCACCACTGCCGGCCAGCGTCCTGGTGGAGGAAGTCTATGTTCCGGCAGCGCAGGGCGCGCCGGATGTGCGGGTGAAACTCTACCGCAGGAAGGAGGGCGCCGGCGGGCCAAGGCCAGCGATCCTGCATCTGCATGGCGGCGGCTATGTCATGGGCAATCCGGAGTTCATGGGACCGATCTGCGCGCTCTGGGCTGACGTGTTCGACGCGGTTGTTGTCGCCCCGGCCTACCGGCTTGCGCCGGAGACGCATTATCCCGGCAATATCGAAGACGCCTATTCGGTGCTGGCCTGGGCCTGGCAGCAGGCCGGCGCGCTGGGCATCGATACCGGCCGTATGGCCGTTGCCGGGGAAAGTGCAGGCGGGGGCCTGGCGGCGGCGCTTGCCCTGCTGGTGCGGGACCGGGCTGATTACCGCTTCTGCCATCAGCAGCTGATCTTTCCGATGCTGGACGACCGGACGGCGATACGCACCGATCTGTCGCCGGTTTTCGGTGAGTTTGTCTGGAACAACCGCTCTAACCATTTCGGCTGGACCTCTCTGCTCGGCCAACCGCCCGGCAGCCCGAATGTCTCGCCTTATGCGGCGGCGGCGCGGGCGGAGAGCCTTGCCGGGCTGCCGCCGGCCTTCATCTCGACCGGGGCGCTCGATCTGTTTACGGAAGAAAATCTCGACTATGCGCGCCGGCTGATGGCTGAAGGCGTTCCGGTCGAGCTGCATGTCTATCCTGGCGCGCCGCATGCCTTCATGCAGCAGACCGGCGCGCGGGTGACGCGGGACTATATGCGCGACGCGCTGGCCGGCATGGCGCGGGGGCTGGGCGTGACCTGGACGGCGTAGGGGCGTTCGCTCATCCCCGCCAAGGCGGGGGTGAGCGGAAGTTAAACGGTCAGACCGAGGCGCGAAGCATCCAGGCCGTCTTCTCGGCAATCTGGGCGCGCTGGGTGAAGAGGTCGACGGAGACCGGGTCGGCATTCTTCTCGGCAATGGTGATGCCATACTTGGCCGCGCGGCTGACGGCTTCATGGCCGGCGGCAAGGTTCTTCACCATCGTGTCGGCGTCGGGCACGTCATTGTCCGGCTTGATCGTGGCATGTTTCATCATCTCGCCCGAAGAGCCCGGCGCGAAATGGCCAAGCGCCCGGATACGCTCGGCGATCTCGTCGAGGGCGGCCCACAGCTCGGTATACTGGGTCATGAACAGGTTGTGCAGCGAATTGAAGCGCGGACCCGTGACGTTCCAGTGATAGCCATGGGTTTTGACATAGAGCGCATAGGTCTCGCCCAGCAGGGTCTTGAGGGCGTCGGCTGAGGCTTGGCGGGCTTCGTCAGACATTCCGATGTCGATGGACATGAAACTCTCCTTTTGAAACAGATTGGGGGAACAGCCCCCCGCTACCCAATGCATATTGGGACCGGGAGACTGATTTTCCAATCTGAAACCGGCTCGGCGGATATAGGTTCCGCCTATGGCAGCGGTTTATGACAGGCCGGCGCAGAAGCGCTGGATGCGGACGAGCGCTTCCTTGAGGATCGCGTCGGAGGTCGCATACGAAATCCGGAAAGTGCCCGGCAGACCGAATGCCTCGCCGAAGACGAGGGCGACCTTTTCCGCTTCCAGAAGTTCGGCGGCGAAGGTCTTGTCGCTGTCGATCACCGTGCCGGCCGCGGTCTTCTTGCCGATCAGCCCTTCGCAGGAGGGATAGACATAGAAGGCGCCTTCCGGCTTCGGGCAGACGATACCGGCGGCCTGGTTCAGGCCTTCCACCATCAGATTGCGGCGGCCGGCATAGGCGGCGCGGAAGCCGGGCAGGAAATCCTGCGGGCCGTTCAGCGCCTCGACGCTCGCCCATTGGCTGATGGAACAGGGGTTGGAGGTGGACTGGTCCATGACCTTGCGCATGGCAGCGACAAGCTTCTCCGGGCCAGCAGCATAGCCGATGCGCCAACCGGTCATGGCATAGGCCTTCGAGACGCCGTTCATCGTCAGGGTACGGTCATAGAGCGCGGGCTCGACCTGCGCGATCGTCCTGTATTCGAAGCCGTCATAGACGAGGTGCTCATACATATCATCGGTCAGCACCCACACTTGCGGATGTCGCATCAGCACATCGGCCAGCGCTTTCAGCTCGGCGCCGGTATAGGCCGCGCCGGTGGGGTTGGAGGGCGAGTTGAGGATCAGCCATTTGGTCTTCGGCGTGATCGCCGCTTCCAGCTTCTCTGGCGTCAGTTTGTAGGCGGTGTCCGCGCCGCAGGAGACCGCCACCGGCGTGCCCCCGCACAGCAGCACCATCTCCGGATAGCTCACCCAGTAAGGCGCCGGAATCACTACCTCGTCGCCCGTGTTCAGCGTGGCCATGAAGGCGTTGAACAGCACGGCCTTGCCGCCCGGCGACACGTTCACCTGCGAGGTCTTGTAGGTGAGTCCATTCTCGCGGGCGAACTTTGCCACGATGGCTTCCTTCAGCTCCGGGATGCCATCCGAAGGGGTGTATTTCGTCTTGCCTTCGCGGATGGCGCGGATGGCGGCTTCCTTGATGTTCTCCGGCGTGTCGAAATCCGGCTCGCCGGCGCCGAGGCCGATCACGTCGAGCCCGGCCCGCTTCATCTCATTGGCCTTGGTCGTGACGGCAATCGTGGCGGAGGGTTTCACGCGGTCGATTGCGTCGGACAGGCGGAGGTCGGCGGCCATATCGGAGATCCTTGTTCTGGGGCTGGCGGCATTGTGCGGGCGCACGCTTACTGCTGCGGTCGCCGGGCTGCAAGGCGGCCAATTGGCATCGCCCGTAACGGCAACAGGATGCAAAGTTTCCCGAGAGTTTAAGCGGATCGGAAAAATTTGACCCGAATTTTGGCGCGGCGCTAACGGCTCTTTCGTACATTCCCCCGCGGCGGGCTGAAACTGCCTTGGATCACCGGGCAGACAATCACCGGAGCGCCAGGATGAGCAGTGACAATTGGCAACACAAAATTGATATGGCTGTGCGCAGTTCCGCGCAGGACATGACGGTGCTGGCAAATGATGCGGCCCGGTTCGTGGATTCCCTCAGCCGCGTGGAACAGGCAATGCTGTGCGGTCTCGCTGTGCTGATGCTGTTCTATATGCTGCTACCGGGCGGGCGAAGCGAGGCGGCAGACCATTCCAGCGGCCGCAGCTTTGCCGGTATCCTCATTCTCCTGATGCTGACCGGGCTCGGGGCGGGGTGGATGGCGTCTGGGCGGATTGCGATCTGAGCTGCAGCGGCGCTTTGCGGCGCTGCCGGTCTCGACTATCTCTGCCCCATGACCGATGCAGCCTCCGGCGCTGCCCCGTTGCGCGGGGTGGACGTCATCAAAGAGAATTTGAAACACCTTCCGGCCAGGCCCGGCGTCTACCGCATGTTCGGGGAGGCGGGCGAGGTGTTGTATGTCGGAAAGGCGCGCGACCTGAAGGCGCGTGTCTCCAACTATGCCCGCATGGGCGGCCATACCCAGCGCATCGCCCGGATGATCTCGATGACGCGGGCGATGGAATTCGTCGTCACCGAAAGCGAAACCGAGGCGCTGCTGCTGGAAGCGAGCCTCGTCAAATCGCTCAAACCCCGCTTCAACGTGCTGCTGCGCGACGACAAGTCGTTTCCCTATATC
>CAYQRX010000103.1:0-9902 GCA_964419865.1 uncultured Hyphomonas sp.
GCGGTTGCCGCCCCGCCTGTCGCCGTGACGACCACCGTGTCGCCGGCCAGCGTCATCTACGTCAAGGAAGCCTTCCAGGCCGCCAGCCGCGGCAACTGGAGCGAGGTGATGCGCCTGCAATATGCCGCGCCCGACGCGGTGACGCGCGATGTGATCCTGTGGCGCCGGGCGAGCGATGGCGTGCCGGGGATGACCTTTGACGAGGTCAACTTCGCCCTCACCACGCTTGCCACCTGGCCGCAGACCGACCGGATGCGCCGGCGCGCCGAAGAGATCATCGATGAGAGCAATCTGACGCCAAAGGCGAAGATCGACTGGCTGCGGGAGTCCGGCCCGATGACCGGGGCGGGCAAGGTGGCGCTCGCCAACGCCCTGCGCGCCGATGGCCAGATGGCCGCCGCCGAGGACGTCATCCGCGATGCCTGGCGCAACAACACGCTCGAGAGCGACCTGCAGCGCACCGTGCTGGCGCGCTGGGGCCAGTCGCTGAGCCAGGACGACCACCGCGCCCGCGTCGACTTCCTGCTCTGGACCGGCCAGCGCAGCGCCGCCCAGGCGCTGAAGCCGCAGCTCACCGCCGACCACCGTAGCCTGACCGATGCCCGCATCGCGCTGGCCACGCGGGCGCGCAATGTCGACGGCGCTGTGCAGGCTGTGCCGGCGCATCTGCAGAACCATCCGGGCCTCTTGTATGAGCGCGCGCGCTGGCGGCGCACCAACAATCTCAAGGATACGGTCGCCCCGCTGCTGACCCAGATCGACGGGCGCGATGTGCAGGCCTCCGGCCGCAGCCGGCTGTGGTCGGAGAGCGCCATTGCCGTGCGCGAAGACCTGAAGAACCGCAATTATGCCCGCGCCTACCGGCTGAGCTCGCCGCACGGGATGAGCTCCGGCGCGAGTTTCGCCGATGCCGAATGGCTGTCGGGCTGGATCGCGCTGCGCCTCAATGGCGACGCGACGCGGGGCCTCAAGCATTTCGAGACGATGACGGCCTCGGTCTCGACCCCGGTCAGCCTGGCGCGCGGCCAGTACTGGAGCGGGCGGGCCCGCGACGCGCTCGGCCAGCAGGACCAGGCCGTGCTCGCCTATGGCGCCGCTGCGGCCCACAAATACACCTATTACGGCCAGCTCGCGGCCGAACGGCTGGGCGACCGGGCGATCCATTTCGGCCCGCCGGTCGTGCCCGCGCCGGAAGAGATCGAGGCGTTCGAGAACAATCCGATGGTCAAGGCGATGCGCCTGATCGCGGAGACCGGCGAGATGGGCCTTTACCGCACCTTCTCGCATCATCTCGATGACGCTCTCTCCACCCCGGCGGAATATGAGCTGCTGGCGCGGATGAACCATCAGTATGACCAGCCCGACACGGCGGTGCGGGCCGGCAAGGCGGGGCTGCAGAAAGGCATCATCGCGCCGGACGCGGCCTATCCGGTGCTGCTCCACCCCTTCTCGCGCCAGCCGGATGTCGAACGCGCCTTCATCCTCGCCATCACCCGCCAGGAGAGCGAGTTCAACCCGAATGCCAGGAGCCCGGTCGGCGCGCTCGGCCTGATGCAGTTCATGCCGTCCACGGCCCGCGCCGAGGCGCGCCTGCGCGGCATGCCGTATCAGCAGTCCTGGCTGACCTCCGACCCGGCCTACAACATGACCCTCGGCGGCCTGCATCTCGACACGCTGCTGAAACAGTTCAATGGCAGCTATATCATGACGGCGGCGGCCTATAATGCCGGCCCTTCCCGCCCCAGCCAGTGGGTGCGCGATTATGGCGACCCGCGCACCGGCCAGATCGACCCGATCGACTGGGTGGAGTTCGTCCCCTTCTCCGAGACACGCAACTATATCCAGCGCGTCCTCGAGAACATCCAGGTCTACCGCCACCGGATCAATGGCGAGGCAGCCGACATTCAGCTGACGGAAGACCTGAAGCGCGGGCGGAGATAACTGCCAAGGCTTGAAGGCGTTTCATCCCGGCGCACGTATTCACTTTCGCCGGAATGACAGCGGGCGTCTGCGCTTGCCGTCCCCTCCGCCCTACCCCGCCCGGCGGCGGCGGGCGCTTCTCAGGCTGCGGGAGACGGTGGCGTCTTCCTCCAGGGTGAAGCGTTCGACCAGCCGGGCGATGAAGGCCGAGATCTGGTCGCGCACTTCATAGGGCGCTTCCATCGGCAGGAAATGCGAGGTGCCGCGCACGGCGCGCATCATCAGCGAAGGATTGTTGAGAATGATCTGCGCCCGGACCTTGGGCGTAATCACCGAATCCCGGTTGGGGCGCAGGATCACGATAGGGATTTTGTGCCTGCGCACCTTCTTCAGCGCCTTCCAGGGCGCATGGCGATGGGCGCGGAAGGTCTTCGCCTCCCATTTCGGCGTGCAGGTCAGCGCCCAGCGCTGCTGCTCGGCATCCGGCGGGCCATTATCGGCGCGGTCGATCCCGTCGAGGAGATAGTCGGCGAGGAAAGGCTCGCGCCAGGACTGGAACGCGCCGCGCCCGGAATAGCTGTCCAGCGCCTCGCGGAAGGATCCGAATTCGGCCCGGCGCTTCCGGGCCCGGGCGGCCATCCTGTTGCGGGCCAGCAGCCAGTTCACCGGCGGGAAGACATGGTTCCAGAAATAGGTCCGGCGCGACAGGATCACCGGATCGGCAAGGACGAGGCCTTTGACCAGGTCCGGCCGCTTGCCGGCGACCAGCAGGGCCACACAGCCGCCCATCGAATGGCCGGCCAGCACCACGCCCTGCGGCGCTTCCTTTTCGAGAAACTCGATCACATCGTCGCGGTAGCGGTTCCAGCTGGCAAGGCTGACCTTCTTCGGCAGCGTCGTGCGGCCGTGCCCGCGCAGGTCAAGCGCACCGATCCGGGCGCGCAGGCCGAGAGGCGCCAGCAGCGACTGATAGGTCATGGCATTGAAGCCGGTTGCGTGCAGCCAGATGGCGGCAAACGGCTTGATCGGATCGCCGAACTCGATTCCGGCCATCTCGCCGCCGGATTTCATTTCCTCGCGAAACCGCCGCATCAGCGAACGCCCCCGCCAGGCAGACATGCCCCGGCCTTGCTTCTCGGCAAAACGGCCTCCCCCATTTCATTCCGGTCTTGTGGCCAAGTCTGTGGCAAGCCGCGTCCTCCGGCCCCTCCCCGTATCACATTCCGCATAAATGCGAATGACGCAACCGACCGGCCTGTTTTCATTACTCAACTCCACACGCGCATGCCGGTTAACCAACCGGTGCGGGCAAACCCTACAAGAGCGTCCGGCAGAATAGAAGCGCCCGCACGCCGCGCTGCGCCAACTGGCAGCAGCTTACCGTCATTTCATCATTCGGCTATTGACCACGGTTGTAGTCGAAGCTATCGACCACAGGCGTAGTCAACAAGCAGGGCCGTCATGATCCAGATATCTGCCGCCGAACTCGAAGTCATGGGTATCCTCTGGGACGCGCCGGGCCTCGCCGCCAGCGATGTGCATGAGCGGCTGGGCGACGGCAAGGACTGGAACATCCGCACGGTGAAGACCTTCCTGGCCCGCCTGGTCGAGAAAGGCGCGCTGACCACCCGGGAGGATGGGCGGCGCTACCTGTATTACCCGGCCATCGAGGAGGCCGACTACAAGGCCAAGGCGGCCGGCCAGTTTGTCGACCGGGTATTTTCCGGGCGCGCCGCGCCGCTGGTGGCCTATCTGGCTGACAGCCGGGGCCTGACTGAAGACGACATTGCCGAACTCGAAAAACTCCTGGGGGAGCTGAAGAAATGACGACCCAATTGCCCAGCTCCTATCTCGGCCATGCCCTCGAGGCAGCGTTTGCCGCGACGCTGCTGATCCTGCTCGTGCTGGCGATCCGTAAGCCGGTGGCGCGTCATTTCGGGGCCGGCATTGCCTATGCCCTGTGGCTGTTGCCGCTCGCGCGGCTGGTCCTGCCGCCGCTGCCGAACCAGGTTTCGGTCTTTGGCTGGCTGAAAGCCGCGCCGGAGGCAGCCGCTTCCGCGCCGGCCTATGTCTCGCCCGACTGGGCAAAACCGGCAGCCGCCCGCCTTGCCGAGAGCGGCGCGGCGAGCCCGGCCGGCCATGTCGCCGAGGCGGCCGCCCTGCCGGCGGCCCTGACCGAGCCGTCCGGCTTCGCGCTGCCGCAGATGGGCGACCTCATCGCGCTCGCCGGCGGGATCGGCCTTGCCGTCTGGGCGGCCGGGGCGCTCTGGTTTGCCGGGCGCAGCCTTGTTTCGCATGCCCGCTTCATGGCGGTGCTCGACCGGGAAGCTGAACCGGTGACGGGCGAGCTGGCGGCGCTGTCGCTGGAAGTCGCCCGCGAGGCCGGGCTGAAGCGGATGCCGCGCATCGTCACCAGCCTGATCTCGTCCGGCCCGTTCGTGACCGGCCTCGTGCGCCCGGCGGTCGTGCTGCCGGCCTGGTTTGCCGAGGATTATTCGCGCACCGAGGCGCGCGCCGCGATTGCCCATGAGCTGACGCATGTGAAGCGCGGCGACCTCTGGGCGCTGCAGGTGGCTGAAATCTTCGTCGCGCTGATGTGGTTCAACCCGCTGGCCTATATCGCCCGGCGCGCCTTCCGCACCGATCAGGAAGCGGCCTGCGATGCCGATGTGCTGCGCCGCGGCCATGCCAGCCCCCAAGCCTATGGCGCCACGCTGGTCAAGGCCGTCCGCATGCAGATGCCCTCGCGGATGGCGCTGACGACCAGCCTGCCCCTGACCCATGCCCTGAAAGAGAGACTGAAGCTGATGACCTACCCCGCCCCCGATACACGCCGCCGCTGGATGGGTTTTGGCGCCGCCGTGCTGCTTGGCACCGCCGCCCTGGCCGGCACCGCCTCGGTTGCCGCCGCCGGTGAGCAGAAAGAACGCCGCGAGGTGAAGATCGAGAATGGCACGCTCTGGCTGGACGGAGAGAAGGTCGAGGGCCGTCAGGCTGTCCTGCTCAGCGATCCGGTGAAGGGGCTGGTTCCGCTGGCACCGCTGGCGCCGGAAGTGCGCGAGCTGTCCATGCGTATCTCGAAGGATGCCAGCGAGCTGATGACGCCGGAGATGCTCGGTGCGCTGACGGACTTTACCGGCAGCGAGGATTTCAAGGAGATCACCCGCATCAGCGTCGAGCTTGGCGCGATGGGCGCTGCCCTGGGCGCCGAGGCCGCGCTGGAAAGCCTGTCGATGAGCTTCTCGGGCATGACCGAAGAGGAAATCGAGGCCTGGGCCGAGGACTTCGAGGCCCGGATGGAAGCCAAGGCGGCCGCCATCGAAGCGCGCGCGGCGGAAATGGAGATCGCGATGGAGGCCCGCGCCGAGCTGCTCGACGCCCGGCTCGACAAGGAAACCGAAGCCCGCATCCTGGCCATCGAGAAGCGCATTGAGGGTGACGCGGCCCGGCTTGAAGCGGCCGTCGAGCGCCAGTTCGGCGATGAGTTCGAGGCAAAGATCAAGGCGCGGACCGGCATTATCCCGGAACTCGTCGAGGCGTGCGCGTCGGCCGAACTCGCCGGCGGCGAGACACGGGTTCTCGCGCGCAGGCTGGATAATGGCGAGTCGGTGAAGCTGGCCTGCGTGGACGGCGGCCCCGGCGTACTGAAAGAGGCGGCCACGATCCGCTTCATCGAAACCCATCCTGGCCTCAGCGATGAGGAGCGCGCCAGATTCCTCGAGCACAAGGCCGACGGAAAGCGCGCCTTCATCATGTCGCGCGACGCAAAGGTCCACCGCGTCAAAGCTCCGAAAGCCCCCAAAGAACCGAAGGCAGCGAAAGATCCGACAGTCGCACCGGAGGCGCCTGAAGCTCCAGAACCGCCGGAAGCGATCGCCCCGCCCCGGTAATTCAGGCCCCCGGCCAGAAGGAGGGACCACTCTCCCACCGCGCAAGCAGCCCGGCGTTCCCCTCGCCGGGCTGTCAGCCTGATGCGAGGCGCTTCCCGCCCCGCCCGAGTGCGGCTAGTGTCGCGCCGAGCGAAGGAAGCGGGAGACCTCACCATCATGAAATTGCGCCTGATCCTGGCTGCGATGGCCCTGGCCGTGACCAGCGCCTGCGCCACGCAGCCGAAGCCCTGCACGCCGGAATGGATCGAGTACCGCACCAGCCGGGTGCTGTCGAAATTCGCCTATGAGAATCGCGGCCTCGTGAATGACCTGCGCCAGCTGACCCGCGCCGATGGCCGGCTCGATCCGATGCGCACCGTGCTGCTGGCCGGCCGGTCGGACGAGATCCAGACCTTCTATCGCAGTTTCAATACCGTCGTGGTGCCCGAGCTCAATTCGGCGCTGCAGCAGTGCGGGCGCAATGAGACTTTCGTGCCCGCCTTCACCGAATTCCTGCGCCGCGAGGGCGTGCCGGAAACCTCGCTCGAATGGGTTGGCCCGATCCTGGCCCTGGTTCAGGTGATCCAGAATGACGGCCAGCTTCAAACCGGCCCGCGGCCCTGAACATTCCGGAGCGCTGACCCATGCAGACCCTGATCGTCGTTCCCGCCCGCTATGGCTCCACCCGCCTGCCCGGCAAGCCGCTGGCGCAGATTGCCGGCAAGACGATGGTGAGCCGTGTCGCCGATCTTGCCCGGCGCGCCGCCGCCGAGCTCGGCCGGGCCGATTTCGTTGTCGCCACCGATGACACGCGTATCCTCGAACATTGCCGCGACAATGGCATCAATGTCGTGATGACCGATCCGTCGCTGCCGTCGGGCTCGGACCGGTCGCTGGCGGCTTCGGACGGGCTCGGCATGACGCCGGACTTTGTCGTCAACCTGCAGGGCGATGCGCCGTTTACGCCGGTGGAGCATGTCGTCGCCGTGGTGGAGGCGCTGAAGAAGACCGGATGCGATGCGGCCACGCCCTATATCCAGCTCAGCTGGGCGGCGCTCGACCAGCTGCGCGCCCACAAGCAGGAGACCCCCTTCTCCGGAACCACGCTGGTGAAAGATCCCAAAGGGCGCGCGCTCTGGTTCTCGAAGTCGATCCTTCCGGCGATCCGCAAGGAGGCAGAGCTGCGCAGGCTGAGCGCCCTCTCGCCGGTCTGCCAGCATATCGGCCTGTATGGTTTTCGCCTTGAGGCGCTGCGCCGCTACTGCGCCCTTCCGGAGAGCCATTATGAGCGGATCGAGGGGCTGGAACAGCTGCGCCTGATCGAGAACGGATTCAGCGTGCAGGCGGTGGAGGTCCAGCCCGGACCGATCGCCATTCCCGGCATCGATACCGCCGAAGACGTTGCGCTGGCCGAACGGCTCGTGGCCGAAGTCGGCGAGCCCGGCACTGTCTGAGCCGTCATGGCGCGCCTGTTCATCGTCCGCCACGGGAACACCTTCGACAAGGGCGACACCGTCACCCGCGTCGGCGCACGCACGGACCTTGCGCTGTCCGCCTCGGGGCGTGAGCAGGCGGAGAAGCTGGCGGCGCATTTTGCGGGCACGCGCTTCGATGCGGCGCTCTGCTCGACGCTGCGCCGGACACGCGAGACAGCGCGGACGATCCTCCGGCGGCGGACGGACAGCCCAGCGCTGCTGGTAGCGCCCTTCCTGACCGAAATCGACTACGGGCCGGACGAGAACCAGCCCGAAGAGGCCGTCACCGCCCGGCTCGGCGCGGCGCTGGAGGCCTGGGACCGGGACGGTGTGCCGCCGCCTGGCTGGCAGGTGGACCCCGGCCTGATCCGGCGGGGCTGGCTGGCCTTGCTGGATCGGGCGGCCCGCTTGCCGGCGGATGCGAATGCGCTGGTGGTGACCTCAAACGGGATTGCGCGCTTCCTGCCGGATGTGGTGGACAAGGCGCCGGGGGGGATCGACCGCAAGCTGAAGACCGGGGCGTGGGGCGAGGTTGTGGTGTCCGATCTGGGGACGGAGCTTGTGGGCTGGAATCTGCGTCCGTAAAACGACTTGCCGGGAGAGAAAACCGCGCGGCACCGCAAAGCGCAGGCTCAGGCCACGTCCCTCTCCGCGTCGAAGCGCACGGCAGAAGGGCCGCCGATGGGCAGGACGAAGGCGACGGTCGTTCCCTCGCCATAAATCGAGGAGAGCAGCATCCGCCCGCCATGCATTTCGGCGAAAGATTTGGTCAGCGCGAGGCCGAGGCCGGTGCCGTCGGTGTTGCGGTCCTTGGTCTTGGAGACCTGTTCGAAGGGCTGGGCGAGGCGTGGCAGGTCTTCGGGCGGGATGCCGATGCCGGTATCGGTGACGCCGAAATAGATGTCGGTGCCGCGCTGCTCGACCGAGACCGTGATCGTGCCGGCCGCGTCGGTGAACTTGATGGCGTTGGAGAGGAGGTTCAGCATCATCTGCCGGATCGCGCGGTGATCGGCG
The DNA here is from genome assembly GCA_964419865.1 of uncultured Hyphomonas sp. Lineage (GTDB taxonomy): Bacteria > Pseudomonadota > Alphaproteobacteria > Caulobacterales > Hyphomonadaceae > Hyphomonas. Next base: position 8,279 of record CAYQRX010000103.1, read on the forward strand.
TCGATATCGGGCAGGTTCTGCTGGGCATCGAGGACGAGGTTGATCGCCTTCTCCTCGGCTTTGCGGCGGATCATGCGGATGGCAGCATCGACCGGATCGACCGGGTCGATCGGCTGGGTGTTGATCGTCATCTTGCCCGCCTCGATCTTCGCCATGTCGAGGATGTCGTTGATCATGTCGAGCAGGTGCTGGCCAGAGGTGAGGATGTCGCGCGTATATTCCTTGTACGATGGATCGCCGAGAGGCCCGGCCAGCTCATTGGTCATGATCTCGGAGAAGCCGATGATGGCGTTCAGCGGCGTGCGCAGCTCATGGCTCATATTGGCGAGGAAGGCGGATTTGGTGTTGGCGGCGCGCTCGGCCTTTTCCTTTTCGTCGGAATACTTCCGCGACAGCTCGCTGGCATGGCCTTCGGAGCGTTCGAGGTCGAGCGCGGCGCGGCGCAGCTTTTCCTTCTGCTTCTTCAGCTCTTCCTCATTGCGGACATTCTCGGTGACATCGACGCCGACGGTAATCAGGCCGCCGTCCTGCGTGGCGCGCTCGACCATCTTGAGCCAGCGTCCGGAGCGCAGCGCGATCAGATGCGTCCGGGCATCGTCTGAAGACTGACGTTCTGCCGTTACGGCACCGGCCCGCGCGATCATCACCGTGTCATGGCTCATGCCGGGGCGGAGCGTGTCCTGCAGGCCGAAGTCGAGCGCGAAGGCCCGGTTCCAGTAGAGCAGCCGTTTGCGCGTATCCCAGAGGGCAAAGGGACCGGTAAAGCCTTCGATTGCATTGCGCAGGCGGCGCTCGGCGGCCTTGACCCGTTCCTCCGCCTGCTTGCGTTCGGTCGCGTCGAGAACGATGCCGCCGAAGACGGTGGCGCCGGTGACGGGGTCGCTGGAGACGCTGCCGCGCATCTCGATCCAGCGCAGCGGCGTGACCATGGTGATGAAGGTGAGATGCACCCAGCCGATCGAGCGGGCCTTGTCGAAGCCTTCCTTGACATAGGCGCGGCTTTCCACCGGGACGCGCTGCAGCAGCATGTCGAGGGACAGGTCGGCATGTTCCGACAGGCCCATCAGTTCGGCCGCGGCCTCGCTGAAGAACACGGTGCCGCGGGCCTGCGACCATTCCCAGTAGCCCGCGCGGGCGCCGCGCATGACGAGACCGAGAATCCGGTCGGATTCTTCCTTCCGTGTCTCCTGGACCAGAATTTCATGTTCGCGCACGGACAGTCGCCGGGCGAGACCGAACAGGGTGAAGGTCGGTGCGGCGATCAGGAGGGCCAGGATGGCCAGACGTAGCAGGTCGTCGCGGGTGATCAGCGGCTGGGGCACGGTCACGCAGGCGGCGAGCGCGCTGCCGCTGACCGGGGCGCATGCGGAGGCGGCCCGCAGGCCATCGGCGCGCACGGTGCCGGGGCGCGAGGGATCGGCGGCCCAACCGGCTGTGGCCAGAGATTCATGCCCGAGCCCTGTCATCTCGCTGTCGGAGCGCAGGGTGATGCGCGCCTGCCCTTCCGGCCGGCGGACGACATCGGCGAGGGTGGTGATCGCCAGCACGGCGCCGCCCGGATCGGCGGCGGAGACAAAGACAAGGTCTCCCTGCGCGCTGAGGCCGGTATGGTGGCCGGCGCGCA
>CAYQRX010000104.1:0-9839 GCA_964419865.1 uncultured Hyphomonas sp.
CGTTTGCGAACTTCGCGTCGCCTTCATCGAAGAAATCATGCGCGAGCGAGACATATTCGTCGAGGATCACCGCGTCAGAAAGTTCCTGATGCTGAATGAATTCGGCTGCCCCGGCGCGCAGGAGGGCGCGCATTGTGGCGTCGAGGCGGGTGAGTTTCCAGCCCTCGGCGAGCCGGCCAAGGATGGCCGTGTCGATCTTTGCCTGATGCTCGACCACGGCGTTGACGATGGATTTGAAAAGGTCGGGGTCGGCCTCTTCGACCGGCGTGCCGTCCGGGCCGAGGCCGAGGCGGTCTTCCATGAAATCGCGGATCGTGGCGCGGGCGGATTTCTCCGTCTGCTCCATTTCATAAAGCGCCTGCACAGCCGCAAGCCGCGCGCCGGCGCGGCGCGCGCGTGTGACATCGAAGGGCAGCTTCTGGCCCATCAGCGGATCAGTTCCTTGCGGAATTTGATCATCGCAAGGCAGGCATGGGCCGCGTCGGCGCCCTTGTTCTTCTGCTTGCGGTCGGCGCGCACCAGCGCCTGGGCTTCGTTCTCGACCGTCAGGATGCCATAGCCGATGGCCTGGCGGCGCTGGACGATCAGGTCCATCAGGCCGCGGGCGCTCTCGCCGCAGACATAGTCGTAATGCGAGGTCTCGCCGCGGATGACGCAGCCGAGGGCGACCGAGCCGTCAAACCGGCCGGAATCGGCGGCCATGGCGATCAGGCCGGGCAGTTCGAACGCGCCGGGCACTTCCATCACCGTGACTTTCGCACCGGCGGCTTCCAGCACTTCCATGGCGCCGGCCTCGAGCTCGTCAGCGATGTGTTTGTAATAGCGCGACACCGCCAGAAGGACGCGGTCGGTCATGTGTCAGTCTCCTCGTTCAGGCGGCGCCAGCCCTCTATGGTCAGGCCGTATCCGTCAAGTCCCGCAACGCGGGTCGGCTGCGTATCGGACATGTAAATCATGCGGCGTACGCCGAGTTCGCGCAGGATCTGCGCGCCGACGCCGTATTCGCGCAAGGGCGCGTGGGGGTCGCGCGGCGCGGCGGATTTGAGGCCGAGCCGCTCGGCGATGGCATTCGGGCGCATCGTGTTGACGAAGACGACGACGCCGGGTTCGGGCGCCTCGGCAATGATCCGCATGGCCTGCGCCACCAGGCCGGAGCGCGGCCCCTTCTCGCCGAGAATGTCGGCCAGAACGTCCGTGCGATGGACGCGCACGAGGGTCGTCGCTTCTGGCGTGATGTCGCCATGGACGATGGCAATGTGTTCGGAATCGTCGAGCGTGTTGCGGAAACAGACGGTGCGGAAACCGTCGCCATAATCGGAGTCGAGCGGAGCCTCGATCCGGCGCTCGAGGAAGCGGTCATTCTGGCGGCGCCAGTGGATGAGGTCGGCGATGGTGCCGATCTTGAGATTGTGCAACTGGGCGAAGGCGACCAGCTCCGGCAGGCGGGCCATGGTGCCGTCATCATTCATGATCTCGCAGATGACGCCCGCCGGGAAGAGGCCGGCCATGCGGGAGATGTCGACAGCGGCCTCGGTATGGCCGGCGCGCACGAGGGTGCCGCCTTCGCGGGCGATCAGCGGGAACACATGGCCCGGCGTGACGATGTCGTCATGGTCCTTGGTCGGATCAATGGCCACCGCGATGGTCCGGGCACGGTCATGAGCGGAAATGCCCGTGGTTACGCCATCCTTCGCCTCGATGGAGACGGTGAAGGCCGTGCCCATGCTTTCGCGGTTGTTGCGGGTCATCATGTCGAGCTGGAGCGTGTGGGCGCGCTCCTGCGTCATGGCGAGGCAGATCAGGCCGCGGCCATAGCGGGCCATGAAGTTCACCGCTTCGGGCGTGGCGAAGGTGGCCGGGATGATGAGGTCGCCCTCATTCTCGCGGTCCTCGGCATCGACGAGGATGAACATGCGCCCGTTGCGGGCGTCCTCGATGATTTCCTCGATCGAGGAGATGGCAGCGTGGAATTCACTCATATGTGTCAGCTTCCTTCCGGCGCATCGGCGCCGATCATCCGCGCGACATAGCGCGCGAGCATATCGATTTCGAGATTGACCCTGGCACCCGGCGTCAACGCGCTGAGCGTGGTCACCTCCCAGGTGTGAGGGATGATTGCGACCTGGAAGTCGCCATTCGGCAGGGCCGCGGCGACGGTGAGGGAGACCCCGTCGATGGCAGCGGAGCCTTTGGTCGCAAAGTAGCGCGCGATGGCGGCGGGCGGGCGGATGGTGACCCGGAAACTCTGGCCTTCGGGCTCGACGGCGACAATCTCGCCGACGCCATCGACATGGCCGAAGACGAAATGGCCGCCGAGTTCGTCGCCGAGCTTCAGGCTCTGCTCGAGATTGACGCGCGTGCCTTCCTGCCAGCCGCCGAGGATGGTTTTGGACAGGGTTTCGGGCACCGCCTCGACCGCAAACCAGGCGCCGCGCGCGCCCTGCCCCATATCCACCACCGTCAGGCAGACGCCGGAATGCAGGATGGAGGCGCCCATGGCGATCTGGTCCAGCGGGTAGCCGCTTTCGACCTCGAACCGGGTGAGCCCGTTACGGTGCTCTGCCCGGCGCACGGTGCCGACATCGGTGACAAGGCCTGTGAACATGGGAAAGTATCCTGTAGCGGCCTATTGCTCAGATCGAACATAAGTGTCGAGCACATCGTCTCCAATCCGTTCCGTCGCGACAGGGCGCCAGCGCACCGCAGTCTTCAGGTCGGACAACCCCAGCGCCCCGACGGCCGGCAGCCCCTCCCCGCCGATCAGGATGGGCGCGCGGAACCAGGCGATCTCATCGACCAGGCCGGCGCGCACGAAGCTCGCCGCCAGCGTGCTGCCGCCTTCGATCAGAAGGGTGCGCAGGCCTTCGGCTTCGGCCCGGCGGACGAATTCGCCCGCATCCATGCGCACGCCGTTGCCGCAGCGCCAGATGTCGACGCCGGCTGCCGACAGGGCCGCCCTCGACGCCCCGGCGGTGACGGCCACGACCCGGCCAAGATCGGCCGACTGCACAAGGCGCGAGGCCAGCGGTGTGCGGGCCTGGGAGTCGGCGACGATGCGGACCGGCTGTCTTGCCGGCAGCGGCACGGTGCGCGCCGTCAGCAGCGGGTCGTCGGCCAGAACCGTGCCGATGCCGACCATGATCGCATCATGGCCGGCGCGCAGCTGGTGGCCGCGCGCGCGCGAGGCGCTGGAGGTGATCCACTGGCTGGTGCCATCGGCGAGCGCGATGCGGCCGTCCAGCGAGGAGGCAATCTTCAGGGTGATCCGGAGGCTTCTCATTCGCCGTCCGTGTCGTCTTCTTCCAGCGCCGCCCTCTCGATGAACTGAGCGAAGTCGCTCGGGTCCTTGAAGTCACGATAGACCGAGGCGTACCGCACATAGCCGACCGGATCGACGCGCTTCAGCGCCTCCATGACCAGCTCACCGACCTCGGATGACGGGACTTCGGTCTCACCGCCGCTTTCGAGCTTGCGCACGATGCCGGAGACCATCTGGTCGATCCGGTCTCGGTCCACGGGCCGTTTGCGCAGCGCGATCAGGATTGAGCGCTGCAGCTTCTCCCGATCGAACAGGGTGCGCTTGCCGTCACGCTTGAGCACCATGATCTCGCGCAGCTGCACACGCTCGAAGGTGGTGAAGCGCGCCCCGCAGCTGTCGCAGACGCGGCGGCGGCGGACAGCGGTGTCGTCTTCCGCCGCGCGGCTATCCTTGACGGAGGTGTTTTCAGAGCCGCAGAACGGACAGCGCAAGACGGATCAGGCTCCCAGCCCCTCATAGATGGGGAAGCGCGCCGTCAGCGCCTTCACCTCTTCACGGACCTTGTTTTCCACAGCTTCGCTGTTACCGGAAGCAAGGGCTTCAACGATCTCGCCGATCCAGGCGCCGATCTGCAGGAACTCTTCCTCGCGGAAGCCGCGCGTCGTGCCGGCGGGCGAGCCGACGCGGATACCGGAGGTCACCGTCGGCGGGGCGGGATCGAACGGCACGCCATTCTTGTTGCAGGTGATGTAGGCGCGCTCGAGGGCCACTTCGGCGTCGCGGCCGGTGACGCCTTTGGGGCGCAGGTCGATCAGGGCGAGGTGCGTGTCGGTGCCGCCGGAGACGACATCGAGGCCGGCCGTGCGGCAGGCAGCCGCCAGCGCGCGGGCATTGGAGACGACCTGTTCGGCATAGGCCTTGAATTCGGGGCTGAGCGCCTCGCCGAACGCAACGGCCTTGGCCGCGATGACGTGCATCAGCGGGCCGCCCTGGATGCCGGGGAAGATCGCCGAATTGATCTTCTTGGCGAGGGCTTCGTCATTGGTCAGGATCATGCCGCCGCGCGGCCCGCGCAGCGTCTTGTGGGTCGTCGTGGTGGCGATATGGGCAAATTCCAGCGGGTTCGGATGCGCCCCGCCCGCCACGAGGCCGGCGAAATGGGCCATGTCGACCAGGAAGATGGCGCCGACATCGTCGGCAATCTCGCGGAAGCGCTGGAAGTCGATCTGGCGCGGATAGGCCGAGCCCCCGGCAATGATCATCTGCGGACGGTGGGCGCGGGCGAGGCGCTCGACTTCTTCAAAGTCGATCAGGTGATCGTCCGGACGCACGCCATATTGAACGGCATTGAACCATTTGCCGGACTGGTTGGGCTTGGCGCCATGGGTGAGGTGGCCGCCGGCGGCGAGGCTCATGCCGAGAATGGTGTCGCCGGGTTTCAGGACCGCCTGAAACACGCCCTGATTGGCCTGGCTGCCCGAATTGGGCTGGACGTTGGCAAAGCCGCAATTGAACAACTTTTTGGCGCGCTCGATCGCCAGTTCCTCGGCGATGTCCACGAATTCGCAGCCGCCATAGTAACGCTTGCCGGGATAGCCCTCGGCATACTTGTTCGTGAGGACCGAGCCCTGCGCCTCAAGGACGGCGCGCGAGACGATGTTCTCCGAGGCGATCAGCTCGACCTGGTGCTGCTGGCGGGTGGCTTCCTTGCCGATGGCGGCGGCGATTTCCGGATCGCGCTCAGCCAGACCCACCGAAAAGAAGCCCCCGGCCAGCGTTTCTGGGACATGCGCCGAATCTGCCATGGGAGCCTCCTTTGTGACGGTCAGGCGCTGTTTACGCGGTGGCGCGGGGCGGGGCAACTGCGACTCGAAGTTCTGGTTAATATCAACTATAATGCAGGAATTCTCGCCGCTCCGGTGAAAAACAACCCGCGATACTTTACGCCTTGCCGCGTTTATACTTAGACAAGGCAATAAATGCGGGAATCGTAGCGGCGATTACAGGATAGGTGGGTGGGTAATGACTGAACCGGACGAGTCCGACGTCCTCGACATGACTGTTGAGATCGTCGCTTCCTATGTGGCGAACAATTCGGTTCAGTCGTCGGACCTGCCGGAATTAATCAAAGCTGTCCATGCCGCCCTCAGCGGTCTGGGCGAGGCCGCGCCGGTGCGGGCGCAGCCGCTGAAACCGGCGGTTCCGATCTCCAAATCGGTCGCGCCGGAATATATCGTTTGCCTCGAAGACGGCCGGAAGCTGAAGATGCTGAAGCGGTATCTGCGCACACGCTTCGACATGACGCCGGAAGAATACCGCGAGAAATGGGGCCTGCCGCCAGATTATCCGATGGTGGCGCCGAACTATGCCAAGCTGCGCTCGAAACATGCCCGGCAGATCGGGCTCGGCAAGAAACGCTGAGCCACACGGCAGAACCGGGCCCGAGGGCGCCGCCTGCAGGTCATTTCAGGACAGACGGGGACAGATACGGCCAATCCGGGCCATCAGGCGGCCTGGTCGAGCCCCAGCTGTTTCCAGACGGCCAGGATGGCGGCCACCAGCTCATCCATCATCACCTCGTCATGCACCGGGCTGGGCGTGAAGCGCAGGCGCTCGGTGCCGCGCGGGACGGTCGGATAGTTGATCGGCTGGACATAGATGCCGAAGTCGAACAGCAGCGTGTCGGACAGCGCCTTGCAGCGCTCCGGATCGCCCACCAGCAGCGGCACGATGTGCGAGGGCGATTCCATCACCGGCAGGCCGGCATCGAGGAATTTCTGTTTCAGTTCGGCGGCCTTGGCCTGATGGACGGCGCGCAGGCGGCGGCCTTCATCGGTGCGCAGCTTGCGGATGCTGGCGAGCGCGCCGGCGGCCATGACCGGACAGGTCGAGGTCGAGAAGATGAAGCCGGAGGCCATCGAGCGGATCGCGTCGACGACAGTGGCATGGCTGGCGATATAGCCGCCCATGACGCCGAAGCCCTTGGCCAGCGTGCCTTCGATGATGTCGATGCGGTCACCGAGGCCGAGCATCTGTGCGACGCCCGCGCCTTCATTGCCATAGAGGCCGACGGCGTGGACTTCATCGAGATAGGTCAGCGCGCCGAATTCCTCGGCGAGATCGCAGATCTCTTCCATCCGGCCGAAATCGCCATCCATGGAATAGACGCTTTCAAAGGCGATGAGCTTCGGGCGGGCCGGGTCGTCATTCTCCAGAAGGGCGCGCAGGTGATCGACATCATTGTGGCGGAAGACGCGGTAATCAGCGCCCGAGCGGCGGATGCCCTCGATCATCGAGGCGTGATTGAGCTGATCGGAATAGATGATCAGGTCTTTCATGATCTTGCCGAGCGTCGACAGGGTCGCATCGTTCGACACATAGCCGGAGGTGAACAGGAGCGCGGCCTGTTTGCCGTGCAGGTCGGCCAATTCCTTCTCCAGATCGACGTGGAAGCGCGTCGTGCCGGAAATGTTGCGGGTGCCGCCGGAGCCGGCGCCGAAGCTGTCGATGGCCTCGTGCATGGCGTTGATGACATCGTCGTCCTGGCCCATGCCGAGATAATCGTTCGAGCACCAGATGGTGACTTCCCGCTCGCCGTCCTCAAACCGGGCGGTCGCCTTGGGGAAACGGCCCTTATGGCGGTGCAGGTCGATGAAGACGCGGTAGCGCCCCTCATTGTGGATGGCGCCGAGGGCGTCTTCAAAGGCTTTCAGATGCTTCATCTCGCTACTCTGGCTTTCAGGCTGTCCTGCCGCCGATATGGGCATACCGGACGCATATTCCGGCGGTGTATGTAGACGAACCCGTAAAATTACCTATGCGGCATATCCGGGCAGGTCGCGGTCCAGCTTGCGGATCAGCGCCGGCCAGATCAGGCGATTGGCCAGAACATTGGTTCCGGCGGGGTTTGACTGGCCCTTGACCACATCCTGAACCGCTTCGGGTGCGACGATGACACCCTCGCGCCCTGCCGAAAGGGCGCGCACCTGCATGGTGCAGGCCCGCTCCAGGAAGAACATGCGGGTGAAGGTTTCGGCCGCCGTGCCGCCGCAGGCCAGCGTGCCGTGATTGTAGAGCAGCATCGTGTTCTTCGTGCCGAGGTCGGCGACCAGGCGTTCGCGCTCGCCGAGATCGAGGGCGATGCCTTCATAGTCGTGATAAGCAAGGTCATGGCGCACGACCATCGAGGTCTGGCTGAGCGGCATCAGCCCCTCCTTCATGCAGGAGACCGCCACCCCGTCATCGGTGTGCAGGTGCATGACGACCTGGGCGTCGTCGCGGGCGGCATGGACGGCCGAATGGATGGTGAAACCGGCCGGATTGATCATGTGCTCGGTCTCCTGGACGATGTTGCCATCGAGATCGACCTTCACCAGCGAGGAGGCGGTGATTTCCTCGAACAGGAGACCATAGGGATTGATGAGGAAATGATGATCCGGGCCGGGGACCCGGTGGGAGATATGGGTGAAGATCAGGTCATCCCATTTGTGCAGGGCGACGAGCCGGTAGAGCGCGGCGAGATCGACGCGCGCCTTCCATTCGGCTTCGCTGACAGAGCCCCGGACATCTACTTTTGCTGCGCCATCGGCCATGGCTGTCACCTCCCTTTGGATTTCCAGTGTCCAAACTAACCGAAGTTCCGGGCGGGCGCCAGATTCAGATGACGCCCGCGTCACCTTTTGCCGCGGGGGAAGCCCTGGATGCCTGGCCCGGGCGGCGCCTTGACGGATCAGCCAAACAGACCCCACATGCCGGCAGATGAGCCAGCTGCGTCTTGCATTCTTTGCTTCCAAACGGCCCGAGGCGCAGCAGGTGCTGCCCCTCCTGCGTGAAAAGTATGGCAATCATTCCGAGGAAGAGGCCGAAGTGATCGTCGCCCTCGGCGGCGACGGGGCGATGCTCGACACGCTGCGGCGTCGCTTCAATGACAGCAAGCCGGTTTATGGCATGCATCTGGGCACGATCGGCTTCCTGATGAATGATTACAGCCCGGACCGGCTGGTGGAGCGGATCGAGGCGGCTGAACGGGCGACGCTGACCCCGCTGCGGATGATCGCCACCGACCGGAACGGGGTTGTCCACAAGGCCATGGCGATCAACGAGGTGTCGCTGCTGCGCCAGACGGCGCAGTCGGCGCGGCTGAAGATCGCCGTCGACGGGCGGGTGCGGATGGAGGAGCTGGTCTGCGACGGGCTGATGGTGGCCACCCCGGCCGGCTCGACCGCCTATAACCTGTCGGCCCATGGCCCGATCCTGCCCATCGGGGCGAAGCTGCTGGCGCTGACGCCGGTGTCTGCCTACCGGCCGCGGCGCTGGCGCGGGGCGCTGCTGCGGGCCGAAGCCAAGGTGGACATTGACGTGATCGCACCCGATCGGCGGCCCGTCTCGGCCTCGGCCGACAATCAGGAAGTGCGCGATATTGCGCATGTCTCGGTCGAGAGCGATCCGTCGCGGACGCTGAAGATCCTGTTCGATCCCGGCCATGCGCTGGACGAACGGATTCTCACCGAACAGTTCGCTTTTTGAGCCATTTCACGGCGCCTCGTCAGGCGAATGTTAAATTTTCTTGGTTAATCAGGTCACTCGCAAAGTGAGGGGCGAGTGATGCTGGGCAAGCTGCTGAAATCTCTGGGAGGCAATGGAGACGGCCGGAAAGCCGTGCAGACGGTGGCTGTGCCCGATATTTCCCGCATCATGCGGACCGCCTCGCCGCCGCCCCAGCCCCTGCCTGCCATGGAGACGGCGCTGGCGGTTGAGGATGAACCGGCCGGTGAGGATGCGCCGGTGTTCGACGCCGATCCGCAGGAGCTGGTCTCGCAGGCCGAGACCGCCGTGGACTCGCTCGCCGATGAATTTGAAGGCTGGATGCGCAGCGATCTCGAAAAACTGCGCGCCGCCTGGGCGGTTGCGCTGGAGCCCGCGGCCAGCGCCGACGAGTACCGCGCCGTCTATACCTGCGCGCACAATATCCGCGGCGCGGCGGCCTCTTATGGGTACCCGGCCGTCTCGCGGCTGTGCGGATCGCTCTGCGCCCTGCTGAGCGGAACGAGGCCGGGAGAGAACACCGCGCTGATCAACCTGCATATCGAAGCGTGCCGCGCCGCCGTGGCCGCCGGTCCGCAGGGCGAGGGTTCTGAATCGGTCGCCGACGCGGTCTGCGAAGCGCTGGAGCGCCGGGTGGCCGAAAAGGTCGCCGCTGCAGGCTGAGCGCCTCAGACCTTTACGTTCGACAAAAGCTCAACGGTCTGGCCGTAGCCGGCCTCTTCCGGGATGAAGAGGCAGGGCTCGCCCTTGTCTGTCCGGCCGGGCTCCGGCAGCACGGTCACCACCGGTTCGGCCGCATAGCGGCGCGCGGCATCTTCCAGCGAGGCGGCTCTTGCCAGCTTGACGAGATTCATCCGTGTCGGGAATATAATCGTGGCCTGACCGGCTTTTTCCTGGGCGAGCGCGTCGTCCGCCGAGAGCCACACCGCATCCGTCGTCTCGCGCCCGTCATGGGCGGCCACCTGGCCCGACGGCGCGGGTGCGACATAGAAATGCGTGTCGAAACGTTTGGGCATCATCACTGGCGTGATCCAAT
>CAYQRX010000105.1:0-9815 GCA_964419865.1 uncultured Hyphomonas sp.
CCGACAGGCGCAGCGCATCCTGGCTGGCGATCAGGGCAGGCGGAAGGACCGCGGTTTCGCCGACACCGCGCACCGTGCGCTGGAGCACGAGGGCGCCTTCCACGAACCGGCCCTCCCAGGTGTCCTCGCCCTCTTCGGCGAAGCGGTTGAGACGCGCGGCGGTCGCCTCGGCTTCCTCCTTGCCAGCGCCCTGTTTCAGCGCGCCGGTGAGGGCGGCGTGCTCGATGAGATCGGCCGGGGCGCGCAGGGCGAGGCGTTTCAGGCTGGCGCGGAAATTCGCCGCCTGGCGCACCTGCTCGCGCAGGTCTCCGCCAGCGATCTGCGTGCCGTCGGCGAGGATCAGCGTCTCCCCGCTCGTGCCCTCCTCGATGAGATAGGCTTCCAGCTCGCCATCATCCTTGACATAGCGTTCCGACCGCCCGCGCGTCACCTTGTAGAGCGGCGGCTGGGCGATGTAGAGGAAGCCGCGCTCGATAATCTCCGGCATCTGACGATAGAAGAAGGTGAGCAGCAGCGTGCGGATGTGGGCGCCGTCGACATCGGCGTCGGTCATGATGATGATTTTATGGTAGCGCAGCTTGTTGATGTCGAACTCATCGCGCCCGATGCCGGCGCCGAGCGCCATGATCAGTGTGCCGACCTGATCGGATGAGAGCATCTTGTCGAAGCGGGCGCGTTCGACATTGAGGATCTTGCCGCGCAGGGGGAGGATGGCCTGATTGTCCCGGCTGCGGCCCTGCTTGGCAGAGCCGCCGGCCGAGTCACCCTCGACGATGAAGAGTTCGGATTTGGCCGGGTCCTTCTCCTGGCAGTCGGCCAGCTTGCCGGGCAGGGAGGTGATGTCGAGCGCGGATTTGCGGCGGGTCAGCTCGCGCGCCTTGCGGGCGGCTTCGCGCGCGGCGGCCGCCTCGACGATCTTCTCCATGATCAGCTGGGCTTTCTTGGGGTTCTCCTCGAACCATTCGCCCAGCTTCTCGTTCATCAGGCTCTCGACCACCGGGCGCACCTCGGAGGAAACCAGCTTGTCTTTCGTCTGTGAGCTGAATTTCGGGTCCGGCACCTTGACCGACAGCACGCAGGTCAGCCCCTCGCGGGCGTCATCGCCGGAGAGCTCGACCTTGGACTTTTTCGCAACCCCGGTCTCGTTGGCATATTTGTTGATAATGCGGGTGAGCGCGCCGCGGAATCCAGCGAGGTGGGTGCCGCCGTCGCGCTGGGGGATGTTGTTGGTGAAGCAGAGCACGGACTCGTGATAGCTGTCGGTCCATTCCAGCGCGGCCTCGACGGTGATGCCATCCTTCTCGCCGATGACATAGATCGGCTCTCCGATCAGCGAATGTTTCTGCTTATCGATATGCTGGACGAAGGCTTTCACCCCGCCCTCATATTCGAGCACGATTTCATAGGGTTCGGCATCGCGCTCATCCCGGAAGACGATCTTTACACCGCTGTTCAGGAAAGCCAGTTCGCGCAGGCGGTGTTCCAGCGTCTTGCGGTCGTAATCGGTCTTGGTGAAGGTCGAGGGAGAGGCAAGGAACCGCAGCGCTGTGCCGGTGTAGGGCTTGCCGTTCTCGCGCTTCGGCGAGGGGCCGCGCGTTTCCAGCGGTGCCTCGACACGCCCGCCATCGATGAAGCGGACGAAATGCTCCTTGCCCTCGCGGTGGATCGTCAGCTCCAGCCAGTCGGACAGGGCATTGACGACCGAGACGCCGACGCCGTGAAGACCGCCGGAGACCTTGTAGGAATTCTGGTCGAATTTGCCGCCGGCGTGCAGCTGGGTCATGATGACCTCGGCGGCCGAGACGCCTTCGGTCGGGTGCAGGCCGACGGGAATGCCGCGGCCATTGTCGGTGATCTCGGCTGAGCCGTCCGGATACAGAGTTACCGTCACGCGGTCGGCATGACCGGCGAGCGCCTCGTCGATGGCGTTGTCGACGACCTCGTAGATCATGTGGTGGAGACCCGAGCCGTCATCGGTGTCGCCGATATACATGCCGGGGCGCTTGCGGACCGCGTCGAGGCCTTTCAGGACCTTGATGGAGCCGGCGCCATACTCACCTTCGCCGCCCTGGCCGGGGGCTTCCGGGGTCATCTCTTCGGACATGGAAAAATGCTTTCTCGATGATTCGCAGAATACCCCGGAAATATAGGGGATTCAGGCCCCTTAGGGAACCGGAAGCGCGATCATTTTGCAGTGCCGAAGGTGGGGCAAAAAACCTTTAACTAACAGCGATCTGCGCCGTCATTTTTCGCGCCGGAAGACCGCCGGGCGGCGACTCAGGCGCGCGGCTTCTTCAGGCCCTGAAAACTCTTCTGTTTCGGGCCCTTTCCGGGGGCGGGCTTGCCGCCGGGGCGGGGCTTGCCCGGACCCTTCGGCAGGCCTTTGCCGGGGCCTTTTCCAGCGCCCTTGAAGCCGCCGGACTTGCCACCGGTCCACGGAGCCTTGGCGGGGCGTTCGCGGGCTTCCTCGCTGCGGCCTTCGGGGCGTTTGTCATAGCGCTTGCCGGCGGCCTTCTCGGCGCGCGGGGGGCGCTCGGCGGGGTTCCAGTTGCCTTTCTTGCCTTCAAGGCCCTCCGGGCGGCGCTCGGGACGCTCAGAGCGCTCAGAGCGGTCAGGGCGTTCGCGGCGTGCAGGCGGCGGGCCGCTGTCTTCCGGCTCGGGAATACCGTCGAGGGGGAAGGCCTGCAGGCTGCCTTCGAGGCGGCCATTCTGTGCGTGCTCGAACAGGCGTTCGGCGCCTTCGGGGGTCAGCTCGACATGGGTGTTGCCGGAATTGATCCGTATCTGGCCGATCTGGTCGCGGTCGATGCCGCCGGCCTTGCAGAGCATCGGCAACAGCCATTTCGGATCGGCATTCTTCTTGCGCCCCACATTGATGGCGATCCAGACGGCGCCGTCGATTGAGGCGCGTTCGCGCCGGGCGCGCGGCTCCCGCGGTTCGCGGCGCTCGCGCTGGGCGCGTTCCGGGCGGTCCTGCCACTCCCGCTCGCCGCGATCCTCGCGCGGCTTGCGGGCGGGGCGGTCGTCTACCTCGCGCAGGTCTTCCGGGGCAGAGCGCCCGGCGCGGGCCTTGCGGATGAAGGCGGTGGCGATCTGCTCGGGCGAGTGTTCGGCCATCAGACGGGCTACCAGGTCTTCTTCCTTCTCCACCATCGGATTGGTGAGGGCGGTATCGGCCAGAAGGCGGGCGTCATCGCGGGCGGTGACTTCATCGGCAGACGGCGGGCGGCCCCAGCGGGCTTCGACCTTGGCGTCCTGCAACAGGCGCTCGACCCGGCGGCGGGCCTTAGGCGCAACGATCAGTGTGCTGATGCCCTTGCGGCCGGCGCGGCCCGTGCGGCCCGAACGGTGGAGCAGGGTGGCGGGATCACGCGGCAGGTCTGCATGGATCACGAGATCCAGCTTGGGAAGGTCAAGCCCCCTGGCGGCAACATCGGTGGCGATGCAGACGCGGGCGCGGCCGGAGCGCAGCGAGGAGAGGGCATTGGCGCGCTCTTTCTGGCTGAACTCGCCCGACAGGGCGACCACGCTGAAACCGCGATTGCCGAGGCGCGTGACGAGATGGTTTACCGCCGCGCGCGTGGAGCAGAAGACGATGGCGCTTTCCGTATCGGAGTGGCGCACGATATTGACGATGGCGTTTTCCTCATCGCCAGGCGCGACCATCAGCGCTTCATAGGCGATGTCGGCATGGGCGGCGGCTTCGCCAGCCGTCGTGATGCGCAGCGCATTCTTCTGGTAGCGGCTGGCGAGCGCAGCGATGCCTTTCGGCACGGTGGCCGAGAACATCAGGGTACGGCGGGTGTCCGGCGTGTCTTCGAGGATGTGCTCCAGCTCTTCGCGGAAGCCGAGATCGAGCATCTCGTCCGCCTCGTCGAGCACCACGGCGCGGATTTCGGATGTGTCAAGCGAGCCGCGATTGATATGGTCCGACAGGCGGCCCGGGGTTCCGACGACGATATGCGCGCCGCGTTCCAGCGACCGGCGCTCGTCGCGCATGTCCATGCCGCCGACGCAGGTGGCGATTTCGGCATTGGTGTTGGCGTAGAGCCAGCGCAGCTCGCGGGCGACCTGGAGGGCGAGCTCGCGCGTGGGCGCGATGATCAGGCCGAGGGGGGCAGCCGCGCGGATGAGGAAGGTTTCTTCCCCGGCGAGGAGCTCATTTGCGATGGCGAGGCCGAAGGCGACCGTTTTGCCCGAGCCGGTGCGCGCGGAGACCAGCAGGTCGCGCCCTTCAAGCTCTGGCGCCGTGGCGGCGGCCTGGACTTCTGTGAGGTTTTCGTAACCACGTTCAAGGATGGCTGCGCGGAGAGCGGCAGGCAGGGTTTCGGGCAGGGACATTGGATGTACAGGGCTTTCGGGCGTCAACTGGGCCGCCTTTGACACAGAATGGCGGGCGCGGCTATGCCGGACTGCCGCATAGGGGAGTTTACTTACAGTGCGGCGCGGGCAGGGCGTGGTATGCGCCGGGCATGAACGATGCCTGGCTGTCCTACGCCGCCCGCGCGGTGCCGCGCTATACGAGCTATCCTACAGCGGCCGATTTTTCGCCTGAAACCGGCGAAGCTGAGGCCCGCCTGTGGGCGGCGACGACACGGCCGGATGAGGCGCTCTCGGTCTATCTCCACACGCCCTTCTGCGAAAAGCTCTGCTGGTATTGCGGCTGCGCAACCAGCGTGCCGAATGGTTACCGGCGGGTGGAGGATTATGCCGGGCTTCTGAGGCAGGAGATCGGCCTCTGGGCCGGGGCAATGGGCCGGCATGGCGGGATAGGTCATCTGCATTTCGGCGGCGGTTCGCCGAACATTCTGAGCGACAGTGATTTCCTGGGCATCATGGAAAGCCTGAGCGTGGGGTTCGGCTTCCGTGCCGGCGCCGAAATCGCCGTGGAACTCGACCCGCGCACGATGCGCCCCGGACAGGCCGGGATGCTGGGCAAGGCGGGCGTCACGCGCGCGAGCCTTGGCGTGCAGACGCTGGCACCGGACGTGCAGTCCGCGATCAACCGGATTCAGCCGCGGGAGATGGTAGTCGGCCTGGTTGAGGGGCTCCGCGCGGCAGGCATCAGCGCCATCAATATGGACCTGATGTATGGACTGCCTCACCAGACGGCGGAACACGTTGCTGATGCGGCGCGCTTTGCGGCGGAGATGGGCGCGGCGCGGGTGTCGGTGTTCGGCTATGCCCATGTCCCCTGGTTTGCCAAGCATCAGCGGGCCATTGACGAGAACGCCCTGGCCGGGCTCGGCGAGCGCATTGCGCAGGCGCGTATCGCAGCGGCGACGTTGCAGGCGGCCGGCTATGTCGCGATCGGCCTTGACCATTATGCCCGCGAGGATGATCCGCTGGCCATCGCGGCGCGGGAGGGGCGACTTCGCCGGAATTTCCAGGGCTATACGGATGATCCCTGCGAAACGCTTGTCGCCATTGGCGCGACCGCCATCTCCCAGTTCCGCGAAGGCTATGTGCAGAACTACAAGGACCGCCGGGCCTGGGGCGAAGCGGTGAGGGCAGGCAGGCTGCCGTCTGAGCGCGGCATCGCGCTGACCGCCGATGACCGCCTGCGCGCCCGCGCCATCGAACAGCTGATGGGCGAGTTGCGCGTGGATGTGGCGCAAGTGTGTGCCGCGATGGGGGCGCTGGCGGGAAGTCTTGATGAGGCGCTGCACCTTGCCCGGCGCCTTGAGCCTGCGGGGGTCTGTTCCGTTAGCGGAACGGTTGTCACTGTGCCGGAGGAGGCGCGCATCATGCTGCGCACGGTGGCCCAGTGTTTCGATGCGCGCTCGCCCGCCGCCACCGAGGGGCGTCATGCCAAGGCAGTCTAGCCTTTCAGCGCCTTGGCGTGATGGGCAATGTGTTCGTCCATGAAGGTGGCGATGAAATAATAGTCGTGGCCGTAGCCTTCGCGCATCCTGTAATCGAGGCGCTGGCCGTTCTTTTCGCAGGCCGCGATGAAAGTTTCCGGCTTCAGCTCTTTTTCAAGGAAGGTATCGGCCGTGCCCGTGTCGACGAGGATCAGCGCCTTTGACTGGCGTTCCTTGACGAGTTCGGTCGCGTCATACTGCTCCCAGCGCACGGAGAGGGGGCCCAGATAGGCGGTGAAGGCCTTCTGGCCCCAGGGCACGCGGGCCGGTGAGGTGATCGGCGAGAAGGCGGAGCAGGATTTGTAGGTATCGGGATTTTTCAGGTGGAGCGTGATGGCCCCGTGCCCGCCCATGGAGTGGCCGAAGATACCCTGGCGCGACATATCCGCCGACGGAACATTGGCGGCGATGAGGGCGGGCAGCTCATCGGCGATATACTGGTCCATCTTGTAGTGTTTGTCCCACGGCGCTTCTGTGGCAGTGAGATAGAAGCCTGCGCCCTGGCCGAGGTCATAGGCGTCGTCATCGGGCACATGCTCGCCGCGCGGGGATGTGTCGGGCGCGATGATGATGAGGCCGTGGCGGGCGGCGTGTTCCTGCACGCCGGACTTCTCCATCATGTTGGCCCAGGTGCAGGTGAGGCCGGAGAGATACCAGAGCACCGGCACGGGGCCATCCTTGGCCTGGGGCGGGACATAGACGGCAAAGCGCATCGTGCAGCCGAGCAGGGGGCTCTCATGGTCATAGACCGAGAGATTGCCGCCGAACGACTTCCAGGAGGAGACTTGGGTAAGCTGGGTCATCGATGGCTCCGGAGCGGGTTGCGGGAGAGGGCATCCGGCCTTCTGGCCCTTCGTGCGCCGCGAAGTCAAGCGAGCAGCAGGCCTTGCATCGCCCGGCCGGCTTTGGAATGACAGGGGCGGTCACAGATCAAGGGAACAGGGATGAGCGGATATACGCTGTACGGCGCCGAGGTCAGCTATTTCACCGGCAAGGCGCGGGCCTATCTGCGCTGGCGGGGTGTGGATTTTCGCGAGGAGCTGGCCACGCAGGCGGTCTACCGCGATGTGATCCTGCCGAAGGTCGGCTGGCCGGTGATCCCCGTGATGGTGACGCCGGAGGGCGAGGTGGTGCAGGACTCTGCCGACATCATCGAGACGGTGGAGGCGCGCGAGGGGCTTTCCCCGCCCGCAATACCGCAGACGCCGCTGCAGCGGTTCGTGGCAGAGCTGCTCCATCTTTATGCGGATGAGTGGCTGACCCTGCCGGCGATGCATTACCGCTGGAGCTATAATGAAGACTGGGCCTATGGCGAGTTTGGCGCGCTTTCGGCGCCGGGCGTGAGCCGGGCCGAGCAGTATGAGATCGGCAAAAAGAACGGCCAGCGGTTCAAGGGCGCGCTGCCGGTGCTGGGTGTTCACCCCGAAACCATTCCGGGGATCGAGAAATCCTATGAGGTGTTCCTAAAGGAGTTTTCGGCGCATCTGGAGACCCACCCTTTCCTGCTGGGCGGGCGGCCATGCCTCGCTGATTTTGCCTTTATCGGGCCGCTCTATGCCCATCTCTACCGCGACCCGACCTCGGGCGAGTTGATGAAGCGCTTGGCCCCGCGTGTGGCGGACTGGGTGGAGCGTGTGCATGCGGGCGACAAGGGGCAGGGCGAACTCCTCGCCGATGACGCCGTCCCCGAGACGCTGGAGCCGATTCTGGCAAGGCAGATGCGCGAGCAATTTCCGGCGCTGGTCGAAACGGTGCGGCTGTTTGAGGGCTGGGCCAATGAGGCGGCGGCGGGCGCGTTTGTGCCGCGTGGGCTGGGGGAAATCTGGATCGAGATTGAGGGTGCGCGCGGCCCGGCGCAGGCGCGCACCTTCCCGCTCTACCGGATGCAGGCGGTGACGGACGCGTATGACGCGATGGACGGGGCCGCGAAAGTGCGGGCGGACGCGCTGCTGGAGCGGGTGCGCGGCGAGCCGTTGAAGACCTTTCGCTTGCCGAAACGCCTTGTGCGGACGAATTACCGGCTGGCGCTGGCATAAGCCGCCTCAGCGCGGGCGGGGGAAGGAGACGGCGAAACCGTCTTCGATATAGCCTTCGTCGGGCTCGTTATGCGGGCTTCCGTCGTCGGAATAATATTCGAGGGTGGGCCAGCGGGCCGCGATCTTCGCTTTCAGGGCGGGGGAGAGGCCGTCTCGCATATGGGCGACGAGGGCTTTGGACCAGTCTGCGAGGGCGGTGATTTCGTTGCCGCTGGCAATGGCCATTTCGGCAATGGCGCGGATAGCGTCTGATTTGATCCGCGACAGGTCGGGAGTATCCGGGCGGGGATAGACCATGGCCGGATACTCCCTTACGTCATCAGCCGCGCATCATGGTGCAGAGCTTGTTGCCGTCCGGATCGCGCAGGTAGGCGAGGTAGAGCTTCATGCCGCCGCCTTCCCGCCAGCCCGGCGGGTCTTCGATGGCGGTGCCGCCGGCTTCTACGCCGGCCTTGTGCCAGGCATCGGCCTGCTCGGTGGAGGTCGCTGCAAACCCGATCGTGCCGCCATTGGCATGGCAGGCGGCCTGGCCGTCGATCGGCGCCGTCACCAGGAACATGCTGCCATTGTGGATATAGATCAGGCGGCCTTTCGGGTCCTGGATCGCCGGCTTCCCGCCGAGCGCGCCGAACACCGCGTCATAGAATTTCTTCGATTTGCCGATGTCATTAGACCCGACCATTACGTGACTGAACATTTGTGTGTTTCCTCCTGATTATTGAGTACTTGCTTTGCGTGCCATTTCTGACATGCCATTATTATGGACCCGGATACATGCCCCTATTATGCGGGCCATACTTGGCGTGCGATGGATTTGAACTGTGAAACCGCCATAGAACTCCGTTCATTTCGCGATTTGGAGCCAGGGCGCGTGAGGCGTTCCAATACTGTCTCTCGATCCGCCTCCCAAATTTCTACAAGTTCATAATTTCTGTGCATTAGGACCAACAAAACAGTATCGAAGTCGTGGGACTTATTTATCTTCGACATTCGTCCCCATTTTTTTCCGTCTTTCTTGTAACGTCCTTTGATTTGAATCTTTTCGTGTTTTCTACCCACCTTCCGGATTGCGTCGTATCCCGCGCTTCTGGGTGGCGCGAGTTCGAGATTTAGCGTCGATGCCGCCAAAAACTCAGCAACTTCGCCAGTGACCCCGAGAGGTTTGCCGGTAAGAGTGTAGTACTCAACAGCAAGTTTGATCACCTCATCAAGGATTTCAATTTCACTTCGAGTTTTTCCCACACGTTCAACCGTTCGCGCCATCAATATACCACCACGCTCCGGATGCTCTTGCCCTCATGCATCAGGTCAAACGCGTCGTTGATCTTGTCCAGTGTCATGACGTGGGTGATCATCGGGTCGATTTCGATCTTGCCGTTCATGTACCAGTCGACGATCTTGGGAACGTCCGTGCGCCCCTTGGCGCCGCCGAAGGCTGTGCCGCGCCAGTTGCGGCCCGTGACGAGCTGGAAGGGACGTGTACTGATTTCCTTGCCGGCTTCCGCCACGCCGATGATGACCGACGTGCCCCAGCCGCGATGGCAGCATTCCAGCGCCTGACGCATCACGGTGGTGTTGCCGGTGCAGTCAAAGGAATAGTCCGCGCCGCCGCCAGTCAGCTCGACGATATGGGCGACGACATCGGAGACGTTCTTCGGGTTGACGAAATGCGTCATCCCGAATTTGCGGCCCCATTCTTCCTTATCCGGATTGATGTCGACGCCGACGATCATGTCTGCGCCCGCCATGCGCGCGCCCTGGATCACGTTGAGGCCGATGCCGCCGAGGCCGAAGACCACGACATTCTCGCCGACCTGCACCTTCGCCGTGTTGACAACGGCGCCAACGCCGGTGGTGACACCGCAGCCGACATAGCAGGCTTTGTCAAACGGCGCGTCCTCGCGGATCTTGGCGA
>CAYQRX010000106.1:0-9611 GCA_964419865.1 uncultured Hyphomonas sp.
GCAGCGCATTGCGGGCCTGCTGCAGCTCGGCGATCTTCGCATCGAGCGCTTCGATCCGCGCTTCGGCCAGCGCGCGGGCGCGGGCGTTGTCATCGCTGGCATCCAGCGTCAGCAATTCGCGGATTTCCTCGAGCGTGAAGCCGGCCGACTGGGCCCGGCGGATGAATTTCAGGCGGCGGGCATCTTCAGCGCCATAGTGACGAAATCCGGTTTCGCGCGTTGGTGTCCTGATGAGGCCGCGCCGCTGGTAGAAGCGGACCGTTTCAACCCCCACTCCGGCCGTCGCCGCGAGGCGGCCGATCGTCAGCGGGGCGGTGTCTTGACTCTGTACCATGGTACGGACCCTATATGAGGACCGGCCAGGTCGCAAGAGACTGAAAGGAGGCGTACCATGCCGGCACAAAGAAGCGAAAATTCCGACGATCAGAAGGCCGTTCTCTATCGGATGGTGATGCCCGGCCATACTTGCCCCTACGGGCTGAAGTCGAAGCATCTTCTCAGGCGGCAGGGATATCAGGTCGAGGATCGTCCGTTGACCTCCCGCGAGGCGACTGAAGCGTTCAAGCAGGCGCACGGCGTTTCGACCACGCCGCAGACATTCATCGGCGGCCGGCGTATCGGCGGCTATGAAGACCTGCGCCGGCATTTCGGCAAGCGGGTTCAGGAACCGGGCGAGACCAGCTATCGCCCGGTCATCGCGCTGTTCACACTGACGGCGCTGACGGCGCTGGCGGCCAGCTATGCGGTCTATGGCAGCATGCTGACGATCCGGGCAGCGGAATGGTTCATTGCCTTCTCGATGGTGGTTCTGGCGCTGCTGAAGCTGCAGAATGTCGAGACCTTCTCGACGATGTTCCTGAACTATGACCTGCTGGCGAAACGTTGGGTGCCCTACAGCTATGTTTACCCCTTTGCCGAGGGGCTTGCGGGTGTGCTGATGGTTGCCGGCGCCCTGACCTGGCTGTCGGCGCCGCTGGCTCTGTTCATCGGGACGGTGGGCGCCGTGTCGGTGTTCAAGGCGGTCTATATCGACCGGCGCGAGCTGAAATGCGCCTGTGTCGGCGGGTCAAGCAATGTGCCGCTGGGCTTCGTTTCCCTCACCGAGAATCTGATGATGATTGCGATGGCCGTCTGGATGGCACTGTCGGGGCTGGGTATGACAAACACCCACCAAGTATAGACGCGGTTCAGGCGCTGTCTTTGCAGGCGTTGTGCTCCTGAAGGAAAGCGAGAGCGGACTCAAAATCGAGCGGGCGGGCAATGTGGTAGCCTTGGACACTGTCGGCTCCCATGGCGCGCAGCAGATCGACGACGCGCTGATTCTCAACGCCTTCGGCAACGACAGACATGCCCATCGCATGAGCGAGATCAATCGTTGACTTGATCATCAACTGGTCAGCAACGCCCTCTTCGAGGGTCAGGATGAAGGATTTGTCGATCTTCAGCTCATGCGCGGGGATCTGTTTCAGATAGGAAAGGGAGGAAAGGCCCGCGCCGTAATCATCGATGGCAATGGAGATACCGGAGGCCCGGAACAGGTTGATAAGACGCAGTGCCTTTTCTGCATCACTTATGACTGCCGTTTCCGTGATTTCGAAACAGAGCCTGGCCTTGCTGGCGCGGACCTTCCCGATGGCCCAGAGCGCGAAGCTTTCATCATTCAGCTGGCGGCCGGATATGTTCACGGAGATGGGCAGGTCGTGTCCGTTCCGGAGGAGCGCCCGCTGATCTTCGATGGCCCGCAAAATCACCCACTCCGTCAATTCGCGGATATGCCCGGTCTCCTCCGCCAATGGAATGAACGTATCAGGAAAGATCCGCCCTCGTTCAGGATGATTCCAGCGTACCAGTGCTTCAAAGCCGCAGACAGCGTTGCCAGGCAGGCTGAATTTCGGTTGATACAGGAGCTGCAAGCCGCCATCAGAGGTGGCCGCCAGCATCTCGCTCATCAGGGAAAGTGTGCTGGCCGGATTTCCATAAGCGGTGAGGTCGAAGGTGGCGACCGCGACCTGCCTGTTCTCGGCGATATCAGCGGCCACAGCAGCCTGGTCTATCAGGCCGATCGGACGCACCTCGGATGGATCGGGTATGGCAAGGCCACAACATAATAGCAGGTCTACCGAAGCGTCGCTGACCGTAACTGGCTGTGACCCTGTGGCGGCGAGACGCTGGAGTGCCTGGGGTGTTGCGTAGGGGCTGTCTGCATCGAGAATGACGCCGATATCGCTCGTGCTGATGCGAAATGTACGACTCCCGCCGCACAGGCTGCTGATACGCATGGCGAGCACGGTCAGGGCCTGAGCCGCTGCTGCGTGGCCGATTGATGAACGGACATGGCGAAAACGTAGCACTCGGAACACTGCGATACGGGCCGAGGCTTCGCCGCCGGCGGCGATACGAGCGGCGAGATCGTCATTCATGGCGCGACGATTGGCCATGCCCGTCTCAGTATCTTCGCGCGACAATCGCATAATTGCGGCTTCGCGCGCTTCAAGATCGCCGAGCATCGTGTTGAAACTTGCGGCCAGACGGCCGAACTCATCATCCGCCTGAACATTGACAGGAGCCCGCTTGCCGGCGGCCAGTGCCTGTACGGCATTGTCCAGGAGGGATATTGGCCGGGTCAGGGAACGTGCAACAAGTCCGCCAGACAGAATCAGAAGGCCGGCGCCGAAAAGGCTGAACACCAGGATCGCCATCAGCATCGGCTGATAAGGTGCCATTGCTGCTTTCAGCGGATAGGTTATCACCAGGCTGACCTGCTCGCCCTCAGCAAAGTTCTTGAGATGGCGCGATGCGCCGATCGATTCGCGCGTTCTGTAGATATCCCCGTCGCGGCCAGGCCAGCTGGCGCTTCGCCGGATCTCCGCCCTTACGGGAATTGGGGAGAGCTCCTCAAGGGATCGCATCTGCGCTGCGTCGAGGTCGGTCCAGAACAGCGCCCAGCCAACGAGAACCGGTGCATGGATAGGAACGGCTACCGACTGGTAATGGCGTCCCTCGGAGGTGATGACACCGCTCGCCTCAACATCGCCGAGCATCGCGTCGAGGATTTCGTCCGGAATCGAACCCTCCTGACCCCGCTCCCCCAGATAGCGCCCATCGGGAAATACAACGAGGGCCTGCATCCCTTCGGCACGTGCCCCGACATTGGCAATGGCTGAGGCGATGGTCGGATAATCTTCGGTCGCAACGGCTTCACGAAAGCCGTAATCGGCGGCGAGCACGCCGGCGCGCGCACGCATGTTTTCTCCGGACATGTTCCAGAGGCGCTCAAAGACAGCAACACTTGCCGTCAGTTCGCGCTCGACGGTCCGTTCGGCATTGATCTTGATGCTCAGATACACCGCTCCGGCGACCAGCAGG
Source organism: uncultured Hyphomonas sp. (assembly GCA_964419865.1). GTDB lineage: Bacteria > Pseudomonadota > Alphaproteobacteria > Caulobacterales > Hyphomonadaceae > Hyphomonas. The sequence goes on from CAYQRX010000106.1 coordinate 3,367, forward strand.
ATTATCAGACCGAACAGCGCGGAATAAATCAAGGTCAGCTTTCGGCGAAGAGACCCTGCCGTCCATCGTCTAATGCCCATGTCGCTTTCGCTTCGTCTTCAGGGCGATCGTGATGGGACCGGAAGTGCCGGCGGGCAGTTCGACGAATGTTTCCGAATGCAGGGCATCCGGATGCCAGCCAATCACCCGAGTGGTGCCCGGTGGAATATGCATTGCAAGTTCACCGGCATCATCAGTAACTCCGTATACAGAGGATTCGACAACTCTTATATAGGCCACCATTTCATCATGGATGTTGCAGCCGATTGCGACAATGCCGGCAGTGTCGAACCTCACCGACCGTGTTTCCTCGCGGCCATAAAGCTTGAGTTCGAATCGGTTGCCCCGTGAAAACGAGTAGACGTGATGGCGCACCCTGTCGAGATTGGGGAAACTTACATTGGCTCCAACTGGCACAACGAGGACAAAGGGATGGAAGGCGATGCCCTCTTGTTTCATGACATAGCTGCCCTGCCCGGGCGCGGCGCTGCCGGCAGTACCGGCCGGAGACATGATGACGGCATTTGCGAGTGGGTTTCCGGCCGCATCCGTTACCTTGAATGAGATGCTTTCCGGCCTGGCATAAGCCGCCGGGGCAAATGTGAGCGCAAGGCTCACAACAAGCGCTTGAAGCAATTGTCTCATTCCGCGCAGCAAACCACATGATGATTTCCGCGCCGTTAATCACTTCGAAAAAACCTCGTCCGATCATGCCATTGCACAGTAGCGCCGGGGTCAAAAGATGTGGCCGGAAAGGCTGAGACATTGCGAGAGGTGACAGAAATGAAACTGAAGTGGTTGTATTGCGCGGCCGGACTCTCAGTCCTGTTTGCACCGGTCGGCATTGCGCAGACATTTGAACCGGGCGGGAAGCTGCTGCTTACGCGCGGCATCACGAATGTGGAGGGTGCAGGGGGCGGGGGACTGACGCCCTGGGCGCTTATAACCGGAAATGCTACCGATCGCGGTATCGGTGCCAGCGCGCATTATACTCATATAACGGTATCCGATTTCGACATAGAGAGTTTTGGCGCGGCTGTCGGTTTGTATGACAGGCTCGAGTTTTCCTGGTCTCAGATGACGCTCAACACACGTGATGCGGGTGCAACGCTTGGTCTGGGCTCGGGATACGAGATCGGACAGGACATCTGGGGTGTGAAACTTCGCCTGGCGGGCGATGCGGTATACGGACAGGATACCTGGCTGCCGCAGATTGCAGTCGGTGCGCAATACAAGCGGGCGGATCGTGGGGCGCTGGTGCGGGCGCTCGGGGCATCGGAGGATGAGGGCATCGACCTTTACGCATCCGCAACCAAACTGCTTCTCGCGCAGAGCCTTCTCGCGAATGCGACGCTTCGCTACACAAGTGCAAATCAGAGCGGCCTTCTTGGATTTATGGGCGATGGCGGGATGACTGTTCAGCCCGAGATTTCTCTAGGCTATCTGATCAGCCGCCGGTTCGTGATTGGCGGTGAATACCGGTTCAAGCCGGACAATCTCGCCTTTGCCAAGGAAGACGATTTCTTCGACTTCTTCGGCGCATACGCTGTCAACGAAAACCTGACCCTGACGGCAGGTTATGTCGATCTCGGCTCAATCGCGACATTCGGAAGCCAGAGAGGCCTGTATCTCAGCGCCCAGATCGGATTTTGACCCATGAAGCTATGTTTCTGGCTGATCATTAGCATCCTGCTTGCCGGGCCCGGCCTCGCGCAATGGAGTCCTGTTGCCGCAGGAGAAGATCCGGTCGAGCCTTATTTGATGAGTAATGACAATGCGGGCGCGTCCCCTGTGTCTGATCCCGGACTTTTTGATGCGTTTGGCGGAGAGGCGGGGATATCCAGGATCGTCGACGATCTTGTAGAACTCAGTGTGAACGATCCGAGGATCTCTGACATCTTCGCCGCTAGCGACCTTCTGCGTTTACGCCGTACGCTGAAGGAGCAATTCTGCTATTTGCTAGCTGGTCCGTGTGATTATACCGGTATGGACATGGCTTCCTCGCACCGCGATCACGGAATTACCAATCGAGAATTCAATGCACTCGTGGAGAATCTCCAGATGGCCATGAGCCAGCAAGGTGTTTCCTTCCAGGCACAGAATAAGCTTCTGGCGAAGCTTGCTCCAATGCAGCGCGACATCGTAACCCGCTAGTCTGACAGCCTCTGCAGCACTTTCTCGCGTCCGATGAGGGGCAAAAGCGCGCCCATGTCGGGGCCGTGGTCGAGGCCGGTCAGTGCCTTGCGCAGCGGCATGAACAGGCCGCGGCCCTTGCGCCCGGTGGCGGTTTTCAGCGCGTTCGTCCAGGCGCTCCAGCTTTCGCCGGTCAGCGCGCCGCCCGGCAGATGGGCGCCGGCGCCGGTGATGAAGTCGCGGTCTTCCTCGGAAATGACCGGTGCGGTGTCGCCGAAGACGATCTCCACCCATTTCGCGGCATCCTGCACGAAGGTGCAGTTCTCGCGCACAGCCAGCCAGAAGGGCTCGGATGCGGCGCGTGGATCGATGGCGGCGAGGCGTTCCTTCGCTTGGCCGAAGGCCATCGCGTGAACGAGAGCGGCATTCAGGGCGTCGAGGTCATTGTCGTCAAACCGGGCCGGGGCGCGGCCGATCTTGGAGAAGGCGAACTCTTCGGCCAGGGCCTCAAGGCTCGGACGCGCTTCGATATTGTCCGACGTGCCGAGCTTGGCGAGATGGCTGCAGATGGCCATGGGCTCATAGCCCCGGCTGCGCAGCTCGCCCATCGACAGCGAGCCGATCCGTTTCGACAGGGCCGCGCCATCGGCGCCGACCAGCAGCGGCGTATGGGCCATCTCCGGCGCCTTGCCGCCAAGGGCGAGGAAAATCTCGATCTGGGCGCCGGAATTGGTCACATGGTCCTCACCGCGCACGACATGGGTAATGCCGGCCTCTATATCGTCGACTACCGAGGGCAGGGTGTAGAGATAGGAGCCATCCTCGCGGATGAGGATGGGGTCGGACACGCTGGACGTGTCGATGCTCTGCGCGCCGCGAACGAGATCGGTCCATTCGACCCGCTCCCCGGAGAGCTTGAAGCGCCAGTGAGGCTTCCGGCCTTCGGCCTCGAATTTCGCCTTCTCGGCATCCGTCAGGCTGAGCGCGGCGCGGTCATAGACCGGCGGGCGCCCGCGTGACTGGGCGATCTTCCGCTTCACGTCCAGTTCCTCTGCCGTCTCGTAGCAGGCATAGAGCAGGCCCATCCCGCGCAGCCGGTCGGCGGCGGCGTCATAGCTGGCGAAGCGGTCCGACTGGTTGAACGTCTCGTCCCAGATGAGGCCGAGCCAGGTCAGGTCCAGTTTCAGGGCGTCCTCATGCTCCTTTGTGGAGCGCTCAAGGTCGGTATCGTCGATCCGCAGGATGAATTTGCCCTGCTGGCCATGGGCGAACAGCCAGTTGATCAGCGCGGTGCGCACATTGCCGACATGCAGGCGGCCGGTGGGCGAGGGGGCAAAACGGACGACGGGGCGGGTCATACAGGTCTGGCTTTCAGTTCCGGAAAGCGGCTTGAGACATCAAATCGGGCAAAAAGCCAAGCGTCCTGGTCATATTCTTGCTATTGTTCTGGTTCATCTCCATGTTCCCTGAAGGTTAGGGAGCGGCAAAATGCGATTCGGCAGACTACTCGCGGCGGCCATGCTGGTGACCGCCTGTGGACAGAACGAGACAGGGACGGCCCCGGCCCCTGACAACGGTCTGGAGACGCCCGAAACCGTCGCAATGGAAGCGGTTTCGGAAACACCGGTCCGCCCGGCGATCGATTATGCGGCCCTGTCGGGCTATGGGAGCGACTGGTTTCTGAGCGCCGGCTGGCCCGGCGAATACCCGCCGGGGTTCGCCGTGCTGGATGCGGAGGTCAGGGTGCCCGGACGGGCCCGGCCGAACCCGACCGATCCGCAGGATGTGACATGCCTGCTGCCGCAATATGCGAATTACCAACTCTGGAACAACGCGCGCACCCGGTCTGACAATCTCGAATACTTCGTGGCGACGAAAAAATTCCCGGTCACGGTGCTGGAGGATACCGAAGTCGAGTTTGTCAGCGATCGCGGGATCGAGACGCTGGCGCTCAAGGCCGGCGACCAGCTGACCTATCTTCGCTATCTCGGCGAGGGGTTCACGGTGATGCGTTTCAATGACCGTGAGTTCGACATCAATGAGAGCGAGCTGCGCGAGATTTCGGATATCGGCGCGATCGAGAATGAGGAACATCTCTGGGTGCGGGTGACCTGCCTAGGCGGGCGCCAGGCCTGGCTGATGTTCGATGAGGTGGTCGCCGAGCCGGGCGTCTATCCGTCCCCGATCACCGGCTATGGCGACGCGCATGACATCGAGCCCGATGAGGTGGAAACCGTGCGCGCGATGATGTCGACCGACGCTTACGGTCTCGATCCGGTGCCGGGTCTCGAGCCCTGAGCGGGGCGGGCCGGCCAGGCCTCAATCATCCCGGAATTTGTTCGTGATCGGGTAACGCCGGTCGCGGCCGAAATTCTTGCCGCCGACCTTGACGCCCGGCGGGGCCTGGCGGCGCTTGTATTCGGCGATATAGACAAGGTGTTCGATGCGGCGCACCGTTGCCGCGTCATGACCGCGGGCGAGGATGTCGTCGATGTCCTCCTCAAGATCCACAAGGCCGCGCAGGATGTCATCGAGCACATCATAGGGCGGCAGGGAGTCCTCGTCCTTCTGGTCCTCGCGCAGCTCTGCCGAGGGCGGTTTGGTGATGATCCGCTCCGGGATCACTTCGCCGCCCGGAGCGAGCCCGTCGCGCGGGCGTTCTGAATTGCGCCACTTCGCCAGCTCGAACACTTCGGTCTTGTAGAAATCCTTCAGCGCGTTGTAGCCGCCGCACATGTCGCCATAGAGCGTGGCATAGCCGACGGCCATCTCGCTCTTGTTGCCGGTGGTGACGACCATCTGGCCGAACTTGTTGGACAGCGCCATCAAGGTCACCGCGCGCAGACGCGACTGGATGTTCTCTTCGGTGATGTCCGCCTTCTTGCCGGCGAAGGCTTCGCTGAGCATCCCGTCCAGCGCCTCGACGCCGGGATGGATGTTGATGGTGTCATAGCGGCAGCCGAGCGCCTCGGCGCAGGCGCGCGCATCCTCAAGGCTCTCGCGGCTGGTATATTTCGACGGCATCATCACGCACCAGACCTTGTCCGGCCCCAGAGCATCGGCGGCGATGGCGGCGGTGAGCGCCGAGTCGATGCCGCCCGACATGCCGAGGACGACGCCGGGAAAGCCGTTCTTGCGCACATAGTCGCCGAGGCCCTGCATGGCGGCGCGGTATTCGCCGTGCCAGCCATCAAGATCGGGCGCGCAGGACTGGCCGAGGCCGGCGAACTGTTTCGTAGACGGATCGAATTCGACCAGCGCGGTGCCGGTCTGGAACTGGCCGACGAGGCCGCAGCGCTGCGCATGGGTGGAGTTGGTCGCATAGGAGGCGCCGTCAAAGACGAGCTCATCCTGCCCGCCCATCTGGTTGACGAAGAGGTAGGGCAGGCCAAGATCGGCCCAGCGGTCGAAGGCGCTGGCACGTTCGGCCTGGATCGAGCGGCGCCAGGGCGAGGCGTTGGGCACGATCAGAAGCTCGGCGCCGGCGGCGCGGGTGGCGCGCGGCACACGCTCAAACCAGATATCCTCGCAGATGGCGATGCCGAGGCGCACGCCGCCAAGCTCGACCACCAGCGGCGGGCCTTCGCCGGGCTTGTAGTGGCGCATCTCGTCGAACACGCCGTAATTGGGCAGTTCCCGCTTGTCATGGCGCGCGCGGATGGCGCCGTCTTCCAGCAGGCATGCGGAATTGTGCAGCCGGCCGTCTTGCGCCCAGGGCGTGCCGATCAGGATGGCCGGCCCGCCTTCCGTCTCCGCCGCCAGCGCGCGCACGGCGGCCATCGCCTGCTCGACCGCGGATGGCTTTAGCACCAGGTCTTCGGCGGGATAACCGAGCATGAAATGCTCGCTCAGCACGAGCAGATGGGCGCTTTTTTCACGGGCTTCGGCATGGGCGGCGCGGGCGAGGGCGAGATTGCCCTGAATGTCGCCGACGATGGGATTCAGCTGGGCGGCAAGGATGCGGAGAGTATTGCTCATGCCGAGCATTTAGGCCGATGCGCGGGGGATGTCATCAGGGGATGGCGTGCGCGCATAGGGCAGTATCCGGACTGGCGGAGCCATCCGGGGTTGTC